>JANMZO010000120.1:0-43527 GCA_031383405.1 Acidimicrobiia bacterium
AAGGGAGCCTGATCGTCGACGACCAGCACCCGGATGCTGTCCACGTCGCCTCCACCCGATTGAGTCGTTTCGTTCATAAGCACACATCCCATGACGCTTTGAGCGTGACAGTTCAACGTGGAGTGGGGAACCGTGCTGTTACCTCGTTCGGGGTGTGGCCAGCATCACCATTGGAAAGGAACATGAGTACGGCGCTCACCCGCCGGTTGACGTCGGGTTCCTCATTGAGGTGCAGTTTTGAAAAGATCGCATTGATGTGCTTTTCCACGGCCCGTTCCGACAGCACAAGGGCTGACGCGATAGCCGCGTTGGATTTGCCCTGCGCCATCGTTCCTAGCACTTCGCGTTCCCGGGGCGTGAGAAAGTCGAGCGGGGTCTTCGCGGAGCTACGTGAGGACATCACGAGTTGCTCGACGACCTGCGGATCGATCACCGCCCCGCCGGCGAAGACCACCCGCACCGCGTCGAGCAGATCGTCTACAGCGGCAACCCGGTCCTTCAACAGATAACCCCGTCGGGAGGAGCCGCCCGCCAGGAGCGCCACTGCGTATGCCGGGGAAACATACTGGCTCAGCACGATGACGCCCATACCGGGGTGGGAGGTGCTCAGAACGGCGGCCGCACGTATTCCCTCGTCGGTGCCGGTCGGTGGCATACGGATATCGGTGATCACGACATCGGGCACCGCCTCAACCGCAACGGCCAGGAGGGAGTCGTAGTCGACCGCGGTGCCTACGAGTTCAAACCCGTTCGTGGACGAAATGAGCCGGGCGAGTCCGTCGCGCAGCAGGGCGTTGTCTTCTGCGACAACGACGCGAATAGTCATGAAATCATTCTAGTGGTGCGCCTCCCGGGTGACGCGGTGGCGGGTGCATCTTCGCAAAAATTGCTTGAACACCATAAGCGCCAGACCTGTGTGGCAAACGGGTTGTCTTCCTCGACATTCAACGCACGTTCGCGTCAGTACCCGAGTCAGCCGTTGTTCACCTCGTGGCGCCCGCTGGCGCGGAAAGGTCGGCCGCTTGGGCCGGATCGAGGTACTCCTCGAGCCGACCGATGCGGCCGTCGACAATGTCGATCCGCAGTATTGCGTGAACCGCAATCGTTGCGCCGTTGGGGGCGGTTCCCCGAAGCACGTGCTGCTGAACGATTCCCCCGGGAAACTCGATCCGGCGAATATCGGTGTACTTCATACCGGAGAGTCGGCTGGCGAACCACTTGATCTGACGGCAATTGTCTCTCGGGCTCACCTCCACCTGGTCGAAGTTGTGCCAAATCCGGGCGTCGTCGGCATAAATGGAGAGCACGGTGTCGACGTCGCCGTGCTCGATGGCCTCAAGGAAACGGTCAACAAGTGCGTTCATGGGTTCGGTCATGTCCAAAGCTTCACACACCCGCGCCAGGGCCATAACGTTCTGCCGGTGATGCGGTCCGGAGCCGAGTCGCCGGAACCCCGGTTCGCGAGCCCTGACCGTCTAGCGTACGAACGAACCGGGAGGTTCCCGGCGAGCCGAGCCCCGCCCACAGCGTGGTCATCGGGTGATCGGAGCTGTGTCGTGGGTTGTGAAATCCGCAATGGGTGACCCTCTTCGTCTCCGGATACCGGAGCCGATTGCGCGGCCTGGCGACAAGCCGGCCTTTCGTGATCTCCACATCGACCGGGCCGGTGAAGTGCGCCGTCCACCGATCGATGTCGCTCCGGCTGACATCGTGGATCTAGGCGACGATATGATCCGTGTGCTTAACGTCCACGGCGATGCCGTGGGTCCGTGGGCGGGTACGCTCGATGCGGAGCAACTTCGAGTTGGGCTCCGCGACATGCTGACGGTCCGGGCCTTTGACGCCCGGATGCTGCGGGCGCACCGACAGGGGAACACCTCGTTCTACATGCAGTCGCTGGGCGAGGAAGCGGTGTCGTGCGCGCACCGACGCGCCATCGGTCGCGACGATATGTGTTTCCCGACCTATCGGCAGCAGGGACTTTTGATCTCCGCGGGGTATCCGTTGGTCGATATGGTCAATCAGATCTACTCCAACAGCCACGACCCACTCAAGGGCCGCCAGCTCCCGGTGATGTACTCGTCGAAGGAATTCGGATTCTTTTCAATCTCCGGCAACCTGGGCACGCAGTTCATTCAGGCCGTCGGGTGGGCGATGGCTTCGGCCCTGTCGGGCGACACTCGGATCGCATCGGCATGGATCGGCGACGGGGCGACCGCTGAATCCGATTTCCACTCGGCGATGGTGTTCGCGTCGGCATACCACGCTCCGGTGATTCTCAACATCGTCAACAATCAATGGGCGATCTCGACGTTCCAGGGTTTGGCCCGAGGTGACTCAGCGACGTTTGCGACCCGTGGACACGGGTTCGGAATCGCCTCGCTGCGGGTCGACGGCAACGACTATCTCGCCGTTCACGCGGTGTCCTCGTGGGCCGCCGAGCGGGCCCGGTCCAATTGCGGGCCCACCCTGATCGAATGGGTGACCTACCGGGTCGGGGCGCACTCGACGTCGGACGATCCGGGCGCGTACCGTCCGAAAGACGAGCCGTTCATTTGGCCGCTCGGCGATCCGGTCGAGCGGCTCAAGAACCATCTGATCCGAATTGGCCAGTGGAACGAGGAGCAGCACGAGCAGAGCGTTTGCGAGATTGAGGAATCCGTGCGAGCCGCCGCTGACGAAGCAGAAAGCTATGGCACGTTACGAAGTGAGCACTCGTCGCCGGCGTCGATGTTCGACGACGTCTACGCGGAAATGCCAGCGCATCTGAAACGACAACTCGATGAGGCGGGGTTTTGAGATGACCAGGATGACCAGGATGACGATGGTGGAGGCGATCCGGGATGCGCATGCGATTGCCATGGAACGCGACGACCGGGTCGTGGTGTTCGGTGAGGACGTCGGCTACTTCGGTGGGGTGTTCCGGTGCACGCTGGGCCTGCAGGAGCGCTTCGGGAAGAGCAGGTGCTTCGATGCCCCAATCAACGAGAGTGCCATCGTCGGGGCCGCAGTTGGCATGGCTGCTTACGGACTGCGCCCGTGCGTGGAGATCCAGTTCGCCGACTACGTCTACCCCGCATTCGATCAGATCGTCTCCGAGGCGGCCCGGCTGCGGCACCGATCGGCTGCGGATTTCACGGCACCCCTCACGATCCGGATGCCAACGGGGGGCGGGATCTTCGGTGGGCAGACGCACTCGCAGAGCCCGGAGGCGATTTTTACCCATGTCGCGGGGCTCAAGACGGTGATCCCCTCGAACCCCTACGACGCAAAAGGTTTGCTTATAGCGGCGATCGAAGACGACGATCCGGTGATCTTCCTCGAGCCGAAGCGTCTCTACAACGGACCGTTCGACGGGCACCACGAGCGGGCGATCGTGCCGTGGTCGGCCCATCCCCTTGGCGAGGTTCCGGAAGGTCACTACACCGTGCCGCTTGGTGCAGCCCGTATCCACCGGTCCGGTAACGATCTGACGGTACTGACGTACGGGACGCTCGTTCACGTAGCTGCGGCCGCCGTGGAAGAAACCGGGATCGACGCGGAAATCGTAGATCTGCGCAGCCTGGTTCCCCTCGACCTCGAGACGATTGTCGAATCCGTCAAGAAAACCGGTCGTTGCGTCGTGGCCCACGAGGCAACACTGACGTCGGGGTTCGGTGCCGAACTTTGTGCCCTGGTGCAGGAACATGCGCTGTGGTCATTGGAAGCTCCGATCGCCCGTGTGACGGGCTTTGACACGCCTTACCCGCATGCCCACGAGTGGAGTTACTTTCCAGGCCCGGCCCGTCTCGGAGCCGCGATGATTGCGACTATGACCGAGAACGGCGGACGAATGGGAACAGACCGATGAACCTTGTCATTCGCCTACCCGACGTCGGCGAAGGAGTCGCCGAGGCCGAACTGGTTGCATGGCATGTTTCCGTCGGCGACGTTGTCACGTCCGATACGGTCGTAGCCGAAGTCCTGACCGACAAGGCCACCGTGGAGATCTACGCCCCAGCGGCCGGCACGGTGCAAGCGTTGTTCGGCCAAGCGGGAGACGTGCTCGCCGTAGGGAGCGACTTCTTGACGATCGAGATCGCGTCGGACGGGGAAGTGCTCCAAGCCACGGGCGCAACTCCACCAGCGCTGGTTCTTGAAAACATCGTCGTGCAATCCGCGCATCATGGACTGCCAGAAACGGTCGAGCAGGAGCGGGAGCAGGGGACCGGTACGGTTCCGGTGGCGACCGGAGGCAGACCCAGGGCGACCGCGGCTCCGACTGTTCGTGAACGGGCCCGCAGACTCGGGGCTGACCTTAACGAAATTGCCGGGACGGGGTTGGATCGGCGGGTGACGCACGAAGACCTCGATCGGTTTCTTCAACAGTCCGGTACGACCCCGCGACATGCTGGGGCGAGGGAAGGGACGACCACGCGGATTCCGTTGATCGGTCTTCGGCGGAAGATCGCCGAACGGCTGAGCGTCGCGAGCTCGCGCATTCCGCACATCACCTACGTCGACGAGATCGACATGACGAAGTTGGAGGAGCTTAGGAACTCGATGGCTACGGCCTACCCCGACCATCCCCGACTCACGGTGTTGCCGTTTCTGATGCGAGCGATCGCGCGCTCGGTGGCAGATCAACCTCAGCTCAATGCCACCTTCGATGATGAGGCGGAGGTGCTGACGACGTTCGCCTCGGTCCACATCGGAATTGCAACGCAAACCCCCAACGGCTTGATCGTGCCCGTCGTGCGTGACGTCGACGCGATGGACCTTTGGCGAACGGCGGCTGAACTGGCCCGCGTCACCACTGAAGCGCGCAACGGCACCGCTCAACGGAGCGAGCTGTCGGGATCGACGATAACTATCACCTCACTCGGTGCCCTCGGAGGGCTCGTCACGACGCCGATCATCAATCATCCCGAGGTGGCCATCATCGGGGTCAACAAGATGCAGACGCGTCCGATGTGGGCCGGCAACACCTTTGTGCCTCGCCGGATGATGAACCTCTCGTCGAGCTTCGACCACCGCATCGTCGATGGCTGGGATGCGGCAACGTTCGTTCAGCGAATCAAAGCACTGATGGAGGAGCCGTCGCTGTTGTTCGTATCACCCCCGACAACGTCCAGCCGGTAACGGAGGCCGCACACATCGCGGCCCACGGATTCGTGGGCGCGGCTGCGATCTACGCGAAGGCCATCGCGCTCGCGTCGATCACCGCGGATCCGGCCGGATCGGCACCAAGAAAGTCGCCGTGTCACGACTTTCGTGCCGGGATTCCCGAGCGCCACAAGCAGATGAGTAGGGTGAGCCCATGAAGCCTGTTCTCGTCGATGTTGTGGAGTTCACAGACCCGCTGTGTTCGGTGGCGTGGGGGGCGGAGCCGATCTTCCGGCTGTTTCGCTGGCGCTACGGGCACGTGTGCAACTGGCGCACGGTGACGGGTGGCCTCGCCGGTGACCTGTCGACCGGAGTTCCCGATTGGACGCGGGAATCTGCGGCCGTTCCGATGGAAAAGTACTGGCGGAGGGTCACGAAGGTGACGGGTCAGCCGTATCCGAAGCCCATGCACGTCATGCTGCGGTCAACCGACCCGGCCGGACGGGCGGTTAAGGCTGCGGCGTTGCAGGGTGCCGATGTGGAGCAACGGGCTCTGCGTCGCATCCGCGAGTCGATTTTCCTGTTCGGGCGGGGACCGGAAACTGCGGAGGAGTTTGTCGAAGTGTTCACGGGTGTTCCTGGTTTTGATCCGGAACGCTGGTCGGGCGACTTCACCTCGACGGATGTCGCTGAGCGTTACCGGGCGGACTGGGAGGAAGCTCGCACGCCCAACGATTATGTGCGCGCATATCGAAGTGATGATCCCATGGCTGGCGTGATGAGGCACTCCGAGGGGCACGATCGGTACGATTTTCCGACCGTGTTGTTCCGCGGCCCGACCGGCGAGCACACCGTCCCCGGGTGGCTTCCGTTCGAGGCCTACGTCGAGGCGCTCGAAGCGGCCTCGCCCAGCTCGACTGCGACGCCCCGACCGGATCCGTCGGTGACCGAAGCGTTCGAAACCTTCGGTGTGCTCACGGCGAAGGAGCTGGAAGTTCTTTGTGGCGTCGATGCGGAGCTACCAGCGGATGTTGTCACCTACAACTGGGGAGACGGCGAAACGTTCTTCACCCTTGCTGAGGCAAAGGCGTGGAATCTTATTCCTTGACCTCCGCACGAAGGGCGTCTTGCTCCGAACCCGTACGTCACATTTCAAGAGCCGCACATCGGAATGGCAGCGGAATGGGGT
Source organism: Acidimicrobiia bacterium (assembly GCA_031383405.1). Classification (GTDB taxonomy): domain Bacteria; phylum Actinomycetota; class Acidimicrobiia; order Acidimicrobiales; family JANYDT01; genus JANMZO01. The sequence continues at coordinate 6,275 of JANMZO010000120.1, forward strand.
AGCGGAATGGGGTGCGCGTTCAAACTGCGACGACCTCGATGAGATCGTCGAGCGCCTTGAAGTCGGCAGGGTTGCGTGTGTATAGCGGAAGTTGAGCGGCGTGAGCAGTCGCCGCAATCAACAGGTCAACAGCACGGGCGCCACGCGCTTTTCGCCCGGCGGTGACAACCGCGGCGTAGACGCGGCCGTAGGCTCGGGCGGCGTCGGTGTCGAAGGGGAAGGGCTCAAAGGTTGCTTCAGCTCGTTGCAGGCGGTCCTGGCGGCGGGCGCGTTCGTCGGGATCGGAAGTTGCATGTGGCCCTGCCGCCAGCTCGGCCATGGTAACCGCGCTCACCCCCAGTTCGACCGGAAGAAGGTTGGGATCGATTTTGTCGAGGTCGATGACCACGGATGTGTCGAGCATGCCTTGCAGGTGTCGGCGCTCAGGCACGGGGCTCGGTGTCCTGGGTCGCGTACCTGTCGAGGTCATCACGGAAACGTGCGGCGTCGATGGCAGGCGCGTGAGCGAACGCTGCCAACACGTGGTCTCGAGGGACCAATCGGCGGCGCCGCAATGGGATCAGCTCGCCAACGGGCACCCCGTTTCGGGTGACGACGAAGGCTTCGCCCTGATCGAGGCGGCGCATGATCTCGCCACTGTCGTTGCGGAGCTCTCGCTGGGTGATTGCCTCGGCCACATCCAACTGTAGCACGCGTGCGACGCGCTTGGAAGACCACCTCCGAGAACCGTAGCCCCCGACGCTGCGATGAACAGGGTGAGGCGACGGTCCGGCTCCGACGGGTGATTTGCCCGGCCCACGGCTCCGGGTGCGACTGTGCCCACACCTCCGTCGGCGTGAATCCACGCGGGGGTCGGTTCGTTTTGTGATTCGATCACCTTCATGACCTCCGCCGTTGCGTGCTTCCCCTCGACCCGGACGATCTGGTCGGGGGAGGGTGAAGACCTCCGACCCAGGGTGGGCTGGCACCCCCTCGGACATCGTGCCCACGTCCTTGGCCCCGGTCGGACATTCGGTAATCCTTGAGCGGGACGTAAAGTCGCGCCCGAGGAGTTCATGTGAGTGCAGCAGTTGATGCGGTCGTCGTTGGTTCAGGACCGAACGGACTCGTCGCGGCGGTCACGCTGGCTATGGCCGGTCGATCGGTCGTGGTGTTGGAGGCCGAGCCGACGATCGGCGGTGGTACACGCAGCGCGGAGCTCACCCTTCCTGGCTTTGTGCACGACATCTGCTCAGCGATCCATCCGCTTGGGGCGGGATCTCCGGTGATGACGGCACTGCCGCTCGCCGATCACGGTGTCACATGGCTTCACCCCGATGTGGCACTCAGCCACCCGCTCGAAGATGGGCGGGCCGGACTCGTGTACCGGGATGCGAACACGACAGCCGATGGGCTTGGTCCCGATGGCGAAGCGTGGCTTCGGCACATCGCCACTCACGCCGAACATTGGGAGCAACTGCTCCCAATGCTCATGCGCCCGCTCCTACAGGTACCCCGGCATCCCATCACGTTGACGAAGTTCGGCCTTCCTGCGCTGGCCCCGGCCTCGAAGCTCGGCAATCACTGGTTCGCCGAGGAAGAGGCGAGGGCGCTGTTCGCCGGGTGCGCCGCCCATGCGTTTTTGCCGCTGTCGAAACCGATGACGGCCAGCTTCGGGCTGATTTTGCTCGCAGCAGCGCACGCGGTTGGCTGGCCGGTCGCCGAGGGCGGATCGCAGTCAATTGCCGACGCGCTCGCGTCGCTGCTCAGCCTTCACGGCGGATCGATCGAGACGGAACGAAGGGTGGGGTCGTTCGCGGACATACCATCGGCGCGAGCGGTGCTGTTCGATCTGTCCCCGGTTCAGGTGGCCGGGATCGTCGGCGACCGTCTTTCGGATCGTTACCGTCGGAGGCTCACGCGGTTCCGGCACGGGCCCGGTGCGTTCAAGATCGACTACGCGCTCGATGGCCCGGTGCCATGGCTCAACGAGGCGTCACGGGGCGCCGGTACGGTGCACGTGTGTGGCACGGCCGACGATGTGGCCCGGGCCGAAGCTGACGTTGCGGCCGGTCGGCATCCGAAGCGACCGTTCGTGCTCGTGGCCCAGCAATCGGTCGTCGACGCGAGCCGTGCGCCTGCGGGAAAGCACACGCTGTGGGTCTACTGCCATGTTCCGAACGGATCGACCGTCGACATGACCGACGCGGTCGAAGCCCAGATTGAGCGCTTTGCCCCAGGATTTCGCGACGTGGTCCTGGCCCGTCATGTGGCCAACTCGGCCTGGTTCGAAGCGCATGACGCGGCCTACGTCGGTGGCGACATCGGCGGTGGTGCCAACGATGGAATGCAATTGCTGTTCCGCCCATTCATCGGACGCCCGTACCGCACGCCCGACCCGACGCTGCTCATGTGTTCAGCATCCACACCGCCGGGTGGCGGCGTGCACGGCATGTGCGGATTCAACGCTGCCAACGCGGCGCTGAAGGGGCCGCTGCGGTGAGGAGTGCGCACGATGCACGCATTGCCGTAGGAGGATTTCGCTCCATGACGCGAGAAACCTCGACATGAACGCGGACTTACAGGAATTCGTCGAGACCGTGTGCGACGCCATGACGGTGCGGGTCGGCCATTCTTCAGCCGCCGGACGCATCGCAGAGCACGTGCGGATTTCGCCTCGTCTTGAGCGGGCCGTCACCCCCGGCCAACTGCCGGGTTGTGCGTTCCTCGCCGAGGCCGTACGCCTTGCGCAGTCGGCGGACGATCCGGCCATTGCGAGAATCGCCAGAATGATCGAAGCCCAGTCACCCCGGTTGCCGTGGATGCTGCGCACCGGTCTGCCCGGAGCGGCCGAAGATTTTCCACTTCGCCACGCAAACGCGATGTTCGTCGGCGACAACGGTTTGGAGACGTCCGACGTCACGGTCGGAGTCACGATCATGGGGCCGAACACCGTGTACACGGATCATTCGCATCCGCCCGAGGAGACATACCTCGTTCTGTCTCCGGGAGAGTGGCGCCAGAACGCCGGGCCCTGGAGGGAGCCCGCTGTCGGGGGCGTGGTCTACAACCCGCCCGGTATCATCCACTCGATGCGGGCGGGAAATCAGCCGTTGCTGGCGGTATGGTTGCTGCGACCGGCTGACCCGGCCAGCGGCGCGTCCTAACGCGGGATGATCGTTCCCATGTTCATGATGCTGTTGGGATCGAACGCCTTCTTCAACGCTTCGAGCATCTGATATGACGAGCCGTATTCTTCCTTGACCCAGCGGGCCCTCGCCTTGCCGATGCCGTGGTGGTGCACGATCGAGCCGCCGAAGCGCAGCGTCTCCTCGACGATGATCTTGATGATAGGGAAGTAGTACTTGTCGTTTTCCTCAACCGGCTCGCAGTCGATAAGGTCGTAGAAGTAGTTGAAGTACATGTTCGTGCCGTTGATGTAGCTGTGCGACGAGTGGCCGCCGAGGAGCGTGATGCCCTTGATCTCGGCCCGTATGCGAGGGAGGACGGCTTCATAGATGTCGTTGATCGAGCTCCAGTCGGCGGAGATCTCGGTTGTGCGGTTCACGTTGCGGGTGTCGCGGATCCGGTTGTCCTCCTTGGTGATCTTTTCGGGTCCCCACACCAGGTCGTCGAACCATTCGGCGATCAGCCTGCTGTCGACGGGAGTGCAGTCGGGATGTCTTGCTGCGATCTCGGAGATCGCCTCGGCGGTGGCCTTTACGATGCCGGCCGGACCTTCGGCCATGAACAACACGATGCAGTCATCCGGCGCGGCGAAGTTCGAGAAGTGGAGTTGACCGTCTTCGGGGTCGTAGAGGCGTGCGACCGAAGGCTTGTAACCCGCGACCATAACTTCACGTAGCACCGCGAAACCGGTCTTCATGCTCTTCGTCGTCCAGCCGAGGAACGTGTTGTTCTCCGGCATGTAGGGGAACAACTTGACCGTAACTTCGCTTATGAAACACAGAGCGCCCTCGTTGCCGATCACAATGTGGCGGATGTCGGGTCCCGCAGCGCGCCGCGGAACGTTCTTGATCCGGGCGACCTTGCCGCCGGGAAACACGACCTCGCATCCGACGATCATGTCTTCGATGCCGCCGTACAGGGTCGAGAACTGACCGATGCTGCGGGTGGCGGTGAGCCCCCCGAAGTGAGCGACGGGCTTTGACTGGGGTGAATGGCCGGTTGTGAACCCGAGCGCCCGCACCCGGTCTTCGAGGGCCTGCAGCGGAACGCCACATTGCACGGTCGCCTGCATGTTGTACGTGTCGATCTTCAGGATCTGGTTCATGCCCGAACCATCCATGACGATCGAGTTCTCCACCGGGGTCTCAAGGCCTCCCTCGGTTGCCGTGCCGCCGGTGCGCGACACGACGTTTACGCCGTGCTCGTCGGCGAAGGCCAGAACCCTGGCCGCGTCGTCGGTGCTGCGGACCATCACGACGGCTGCGGGGAACGGCATCGTGTACACGCCGAAGATGTTCTGCAGTTTGCGGAAGTTGTCGATACTGCGCTGCTTGAGGAGTTCGGGGTCGGTCAACACGTTCTCGGTGCCGACGATCTTCTGCAGTTGTTCGACGATCGCGTCGCGTGTGAGGGCCATGATGGAGGGTTCCTTTTGTTCGGGTCGGGGGCGGAGGGGACTGTGTTGTCGAAAGACTTGGCAAACGGAAGGGTGAAGGTCAGTGAAAGATCGGGAAGGCCCGCTCGTACAGTGGGTCGGTGGCGTCACGGATATCGAGATACACCGATTCGAGCATGTGTTTGTAGATCGCTCCGTTGGCGGGGTCGGGCGCAAAGGATTCCCGATCCGATGCCATTGAGCGAGCTGCGGTCTCGATATCGGGATACACGCCGGTCGCCGATGCGGCACAGATCGCCGAACCGAGACTGGCACCCCCGGCCCCGGTGCTGCGCAGCGCCGGAATTCCGAACACATCGGCGAAGATCTTCATGAACAAAGGGCTCGTCGACCCACCGCCGGAAACAACGATCTCGGTTAACGTGATACCAAGCTCCGTGCACATAGCATCGACGTTGTGCTTCATCGTGAGTGCAATCGCTTCGAGGATGGAACGGTAGATGTGCCCACGGGTGTGCCGAGCGTCGAAGCCGAGCATCGAACCTTTGCGGAACGGCCTGTCGGTGGGGGCCAGCCAGTCGAGCGCCGTCATCAAGCCGTCGCTTCCAGCCGACACGACGCGTGCCTCCCGCTCGATGTATTCCTCCCGGCTGAGACCGAGGGATGCGGCCCGATCGGCGAACTCCGGACCCAGCACGTCCAGGAACCACGTAAGGGTCCACATTCCCCGGCGCACGCCGTTGCTCTCATAAAGGTAACGGTGGGGAATCGATGCGAAGTTCGTCCAGAAATGGTCAGGCGCCCTGTGATTTTCCGACCCGTGCACCATGGCGCAGATGTATGTGCCCAAGGAGATAAGTGCGGTCGAGTCGCCGAGAGAACCCGCACCGAGCATCTCCACCGCCTTGTCGTTGGCCGTGGCGACAACGGGAATTCCTGCGGGGATGCCCGTCGCCGCGCAAGCCGACCCGGTGACCGGGCCGATGATGTCGCCCGGCATCTGCAACTCAAGCAGCATGTCCCGGGTTACGCCGAACTGCGGGTACACCGAGGCGTCATCGCTCCACGCCCACGAGTCGGAATCGATCGGCCATTGCATCGGAATGTTGTTGGCCGCGGTGTCTTTGAACACACCGGTGAAGCGATGGGCGATGTATCCCGATGAGGTCGTCGCATACACACAGGCGGGATCGGTCGGCCGGTACGGCTGATAGGCCCGCTCGTCCATCCAGCTGATCACCGGTTCGACGAGTGAACCGTCGGCCCGAAGAAAGGCCTTGTTGCAGCGGATCGGGCAGATGCCGACCGCTTTGATATCGATCGGGTCGCCCGTAAAGTCGGCCATCGCCTCGCGACTGGCCATGGCAATTGCATCCCACAGGTCATCGTCGGGATGAAACACCACGCCGTGGCGCGGACGGCTCATCGGCCGTAGCGGTTGTCGGCCCTGAGCGACAGGACAGCCGGTTGCGTCGTAGACGACGACCTTCGCGCTCTGGGTGCCGCAATCCACACCTATGAAATACGGACCGGACATGGGTTGGGTGCTCTTCGTATGGCGCGTTGATCGGCTCGGACCCCGGCCTAACGGACGAGGTAACCGCCGTCGACCGAGAGGATGTGTCCGTTGACGTAATCGGACGCCCGGCTGGCCAGGAACACGACGGTGCCCATCAGGTCTTCGGTTTCGCCCCAGCGGTTGGCCGGTATGTGTTCGAGGACCCGACGGTTCGAGTCGGGGTTGCTCCTGGTGTTGAGCGTGATGGCGGTGGCGTAGTAGCCCGGGGCGATTCCGTTGACCTGGATGTTGTACATGGCCAGTTCATCGCAGTACGCCTTGGTGAGACCGGCGATGCCGTGTTTGGTAGCGGCGTAGGCCGGCGAGAGACGGCCACCGAGAAAGCTGAACATGGAGCAGATGTTGATGATCTTGCCGCTGCGCTGCGGAACCATCTTCTGCGCCGCTTCGTAGCTCATCTCGAAAGCTGCGGTGAGGTTCACGTCGACCGTGGCATCCCACTGCGGCCGGCCGAACTCAAGCACTTCGGCCATCGGGCAGATGCCGGCGCTGTTGATCAGTATGTCGACCGAGCCGAGCTTCTCGACACACGAATCGATGATGGTCCTCGGCACACCCTTTTCGGTGATGTCGGCCTTCATGAACTCGTAGCGAACCCCGGTGCCCTCGATGAGGTCCTTGGTTGACCCGTCGTCGTCCATGATGCTCGGGACGAACACGTTTGCCCCGCCCTTGGCCAGGGCCAGGGCGAACGACTGCCCGAGACCGGTGTTTCCACCGGTGACGATCGCATTCCTGCCGGCGAGGCTGAAGTAGGTAAGTGCGAAATCGTTGATCGTCATCGTCTGCTCCCTGGCCCGGTCGCAACGGGGCACGCATCCTGTTTCGGTGGCGCCTCACCGTTGTGGGCCGGCCGACCTTTACGTAAAAACACGACCCTTAACGCTACTACCGCCCGTCCAACCAACGTCAACAATCCGCTCAACTATCGGCTCGACCGGCCGCCAAAAGACCTTCTTCCCGCCGGTGCCCAGAGAATGGGCCTTTTGACCATGGCGCGAACGCCGTGAACCTGAGAGGGTCGTGACCGGGTGATCACCCGATTCTGACGGGAGGCTTGTTGTGGATTTTCTGGTCTTTCAATTGGCGGCGGACGACGATTTTCTGTTCGGGCCGACCCTCTACCTCCAGCCGCTCGAACGACAACCGGCCGAGCCGGTCGGTGTGTCGGCGGTCCCTGAGTTCAATGAGTTGCCCGGTCGACCGGCTGGAGCACCGTCGCGACCCTAGAGGACCGGTGCGTCAGAGAACCCGTCATCCTCGCCCATCGCGACCTTGTTCACGTCAGTCCTGTTCCGGAAACCCCGAGATAGGGCAGCGCGGCCGCGGCTAAATGGACCGCACGCTGGGCTGGAGTCATCGACCGGGCCAACGCGTCAGATTGAACCTCCACACTGACCGCGATCCCATCGGGGATCAGGCCCATCAACGCTGCGAGTGGAAGTCTCCCTGTTCCGGGGGTGAGCCGGTCATGACGGGCTTCGTGGACAAGGTCATCTGGCGCGGACAGGGGAGCGTCACAGAGTTGCACCCATCCGAGTCGCCTCGACGAGACGAGATCCCGCATCTCCAGCACGCCTGCCCCGACCCGATGATGATGGAGCACGTCGACGACAATTGAGCAGTCTGCCGTCTGCGCCACTCGAAGCGCCGCACCCGGGTCGCTCGGAGTCGTCCACGCCATGTACTCCAGGCCGATTTCCACGCCGGCTGAACGGGCCGACGCTCCAATACGGGCGATCTCGTCGATTGTGGCCGCTTCTTCGCTCAGATCGGAGACGACGAGGAGCCATGCGGCGCCCAATGTCGACGCGGCTTCGATGAGAGGACCGACGTCTGTTCCTTCTCCGATCCGGTGCACCTCGATGTCGTGGATGAACACTCCCAAATCGTTCGCTCGCCGGTACACGTCGGTGATCTCCCGTGGCGACGGCATCCGGCCGTGCGAGAGACGCAGACCGACCGCATCAAATCCTGCGCCCGCGGCGGCTTGGATCAGTTCCATCGGTCCGGAGTCGAGCGCCGACCCGGCCGCGAGAACCAATGGCCCCGACCGGAGTTGCCCAACGATCATGGCTCAACCCGCTGGCGGCGCTGGGAGCCGCTCACCGGAGCCGAAGCAGACGCTTCGCGTTGGTTTCCAGGAGCGCTTCGCGACCCGCCACTTCGGTGGCGTCACCGCCGGTGTCCCATCCGCCGAAGTTCGTTCCCATGACGAGATGGTCGTCTCCGACTACCGAGGCCAAAAAGTCGACGGAGCGTGAGTCAGCCACATGGATGTCGAACCACAACCGTTGGAGGAACGATTCATATGCACCTGGCTCACGAAGCCACTCCGGTGACCATGCACGCTTCAATGCAGCGTCACGCCAACGACCGATCAGATAGGGGATGGCGCCACCGCCGTGGCTGAGGCACACGTCGAGGCGCGGGTGTCGCTGCAACACTCCGCCGAAGATGAGCTGAGCCACGGCGAGCGACTCCTCGTAAGCGAACTCCAGGATGAGGTCGAGGTCGAACCGGCGCAGCCGCGGGTCTCGCAGCGGGCCATCTATGCCCGACGGTGCGGGGTGGACGAATGCCGGCACGTCGAGGTCTACGCAGGTGGCCCAAAGCTGATCGAGCGCTGGATCATCGAGCATGCGAGGACCGGGATCGCTTCCGAAATACGGGCCTAGGAGGCCGAGGTCCGTGACTGCCCGTTGCAACTCCGCGCAGGCGGCGTCGGGATCCTGCACGGGAATCTGGGCGAAGCCGAGGAATCGGCCCGGATACTCGCGCACGAGAGCGGCCAGGGTGTCGTTGTGGTGACGGCAGTACCCGGTAGCGAGCTTTGCGTCGACGTGGTGGAAGTAGGTGAGCGGGTTGGGCGACAGGATCTGCAGAGCGATGCCGTGCTGATCCATGCGTTCGATCCGAAGCTTCGGATCCATGAACAGCGAACCGCGGTATCGCACACCGCACAAGGTGTAGCCGCCGACGTGGAACTCCTGGGTTCCCTCGACCTCCAACAGTTTGGGCCCCAGGTCACCGGCCCGGCCGAACGTTGACTCAAGGACGATGTGGGCATGGACATCAATCGCCCCACCTCCGTGACCGCGGACGTTCGGAGCTCCGGATTTGTCTCGATCGCTCACGGGGCCAACTTTGTTCCATCGTCGCTGAACACTTCGATCGCCATTCCGGGACAGCGGCGGGCCAGGATGACGAGTCGTTCGACCGAAAGCTGCTGGGCGGTTGAACGGGTTTGGGCCAACTCATCGGAATCAAACTCGAAGGCGTCGGGCTCGTCAGCGATGCAGCGTCCGGCGCTGACGCAACGTTCCTTGTCGATAGTGACTCGAATCATAACGACGCCAGGCTAGCGAGCAATTGCTAGTGCACCTTCGCAGAAATACCTTGAACGTCGAAAGGCCCGAGACCTTGCCTGTGAACTGGGTTGTCATCGTCCTCGACATGCAACGCACTTCCGCTTCGGTGCACTAGTGCACCGCGACGCGTACGCCCACTGGTGGATCACGCGGGGTTGCGTCGCGATTGCTTTGTGCGGGGAGGAACCTTCGCTCCGAACGCGGCTAGTCCGGGGGATCCGACATCGCGACGAAGTCGATCGAGGGCGGGGTCGTCCTTCCAGAATTTTGCCAGGTTCGTGTCGCCGCGTTGAAAGATCGCCTGTATTGCCATGTCGTGACGTATGTACTCGGCGACGACAAGCGCCATCGCCGGGTCGTCGCACCACATCCCCCACACTTCGTCGTCGACCGCTCCGGCCGTGAGCACGAAACTCCGGTCAGCGACAAAAGCAAACAGGCGGCATCCGAGTCTTTCAAGTACGACGGCCGGCGGCGACTGCACGTGCTCGAACACCGTGCCCAGGCCTTCGAGCGGGGTGGTCTCGCCAAATACGAGAATGCTCACGTCGACACTTCGGTCCTGAGCGTTAGCGAGCGCATCGAGCAGGGCCGGAACCTCCTGCGGCCAGACCGAAAGAAGGAGGTCGGTCTTCGCCCCGTAGATGACGTCGACAGCCCGATCGAGCACCCGCTGTCGCCCACGGATCTGATGTGTGAGGTGGGCCGCCGCCGGAGCCGTGATGCCCGGCAGCGATAGGGTCAGGACGTCGAGCGACTCGTTCATTTCCCGTCGCACCCGGGCGAGGAGACTCTCGACCGGGAGCGGCAGGTACGCGATCCCGCCATCGGGAACATTGACCTCGAAAGCGCTACCACGGCCGACCAGTTTGCTGACGGTTTCGTAGACGGTGCTCCTCGGGACACCGGAACGCTTGGCCAGTTCGTAGCCGTTGAGGGGTTCTCCGGCGGCTATCAGGGCAAGATACGCCTTGGCTTCGTAGCCCGACATCCCGATTCGGCGGAGTTGCTCGATGACGTCGTCGTGCGGCATTGCTGCATGATCGTAGTCTCCACCGTTCCGCGGGTGACGCCCGTTGGGAATCCTCAACGTCTTCTTGTTAGAAACGTCGTTATGACAAACACGCCTATCGAGATGACGGTGTCGAGGCCCAGGGCCGTCGTAACCGGCGCGGCCCAGGGGATCGGAGCGGCGATCTGCGAACGATTGCGCTCCGACGGCTTCGAAGTGACCGGACTGGACCTTCACCCGGGGGAGGCAGGTGATCCGGCCCGGTCCTGTGACATCACCGACAAGATGGCCGTCGAAGCGCTGGCCGCGGAACTCGGTCCGGTTGGTGTGCTGGTCAACAATGCCGGTATCTGGCGGTTCGCTCCACTTCTTGAGGCGAAGTCCGAAGACGTGAGAGCGGTTCTCGAAGTGAACCTCATCGGGACTTTGAACTGCATTCAGGCGTTCGGTCGGCGCATGATTGGCGCCGGTGGCGGTTCTATCGTGAACATCATCTCGATCGCCGCAAACCAGGCGAGCCCCGGGGTGGGGATCTATCCGGCCAGCAAAGCGGCGGTGATCGGACTCACCCGACAGGTTGCTCTTGAGTGGGGCCCCCTCGGTGTCCGCGCCAATGCCGTAGGTCCCGGTCTGATACCGACCGAGGGCACAGGAGATGTCTACGACGATGCGGAGGTGCGGAAGGTGCGATCGGGTGCCGTGCCGCTCCGACGTCTTGGGACCCCGCGAGACGTCGCCAACGTGGTCGCGTTCTTTGCGTCGCCGGACTCGAGCTACGTCAACGGGCAGGTCATTTACGTCGATGGAGGACTCACCCAAGGGTTGATGGGCCTGCTTCCGCGCCCCGCGGCAACCGGTGGTCCGCAGATAGAGGCTGGAGCGCTTGACGTTGTACGCCGACATCTGGCCTTCGTGAGCGCCCGCAACGAAAAGGGCATGTCGGCCGACTACACCCTTGACGCAGTGCTGCGCCGTCCCGACTCAACGTATGTCGGTCGCAACGCGATCGCTGAGTATTTCCGCACCGTCGGACCGCGGCTCGGTGATGGCACGGTCGAACTGAGTGAACCGACCCTGACCGCTGACGGATCGGTTGTGGTGAGGTGGCGGATCAACGGAGGGCCGGGTCATGGAGCCGCGGGGCATGACACGTATGTGGTCGCCGACGGTTTCGTCAGCGCGCAGACCGTTTCACTGGAAACGCCGGACTTCTGATGGCAAGAAATGCTTCAACTTCCCGTTTGGATGCGGAACAAACGACGAATCGCCGCATTCTGGTAACGGGGGCCGGATCCGGCATAGGTGAGGCGACCGCGGTCGTTCTCACCGAAAACGGCTGGGACGTCGTGGGCGCCGACGTGAAACCGCCCGCTGGGGGACTGGCGCTCGATGTCACTGATGAAGCCCACTGGGATGAGGCGTTGAGGCTCACCGGCCCCCTCGCCGGATTGGTCACGTGCGCCGGAATCCGAACGAGGTCGATGATCGTCGACACCAGCCTCGTCGAGTTCCGTCGCCATCTCGATGTGAACGTTGTCGGAACGTGGCTCGGGATCCGGGCCCTTTTGCGTAACCATCGAACCGGAACGAGTGCCGGAATCGTCACAATTGCATCGGTCAATGCATCCATCGCGGTTCCCGGCCAAGCCCACTACGTCGCGTCGAAAGGTGCGATAGCCGCACTGACGAAAGCAGTTGCTCTCGAAGGTGCGCCGGTCGGAGTTCGGGTGAACTGCATAGCCCCCGGTCCGATTCGAACCCCGATGGCGGCTGAGCGGTTGAGCGATCCCGCCCAGGTCACGTGGCTGGAAGGCCGGGTTCCGCTCGGGCGCGTCGGTGAACCGCGAGAAATCGGCGAGATCGTTCAGTTTCTCCTTTCGCCGGCCGCCTCGTACGTCACGGGCGAAGTGATCTACGCCGACGGAGGTTGGGCAGCGAACGCAGTCTGACCTGGTTAGCCGGGCGCTCAGAGATTTCGGTCAGCGCAATCGTTCAGGTAGATGGGTCGAGCAGCACCGGGTATGTCGAGTAGACCATCCGAACGGTCGATTCATCGAGTCGGTAGGAATTCTCCGGATCCGGTCGGGCTCCGTGCTCAAGGAGAAAACGGGCCATCGTGGTGATCGCGCCGAAGAGGTGGGTTGACGCATCGGTGCGGCCTTCGGCAGCTACGCCGCCGGCGAGTTCCATCCCGAGGCACGCGTGGATGCCATGCCCGAAGGTCAGCCCCCAAGGTGAAGCATCTTCCGGCAGCACTCGCCCCGGCACAAACGCTTCAGCATTGTGGCCCCACACGGACGGGTCTCGATTGGCCTTCACCATATCGATAACGACGCGTTGTCCAACGGCGATCGACCTGCCTCCAAGCGTCATGTCGGCTTCGGCGATCCGATGGGTCTCCGGGGACGCCGGGTGAAGGCGAAGTGACTCGTGAACGAACCGCTGAAGTCGGAACGGATCACCGAGGAGGGTCGCCCGATCCGCTGGATTGGCGGCGCACCAGTCGAATAGGTGGTGCATGGCGTGGACGAAGGCGTTCGATGTCGAATGTGAGCCTACCCAGGGAAAGTACGCCACCTCCCGAATCACCACGTCCCCCGGCAGTTCGAGCGCGTCCTGATTGAGCAGGAGCGTGGTGAGCACGTCTCGGGGCAGGTGATCCAGCGGAAGATCACCGCGCCGGTGAGCCGAGACCAGCGCCGACCGTCTGGCTATCGCTGGTTGGATGAATCGTTCGTCGACTTCGGCCAGCGCGTTCAGGCCGTCCGCACGCAAGCGGTCCCGGTCTGTAGTGGCATGAAACGCCGTGGAGGCCATTGCCAGTCGGCTCATAAGCGCGAATACAGATTCGAACTCCGAGTCGACAATATCGAGCCCGGCAATCACGCAGGCCAGCTTTATCATTGTGCGTCGCGCCAAGGCGAGGAGGTCGCCGTGGCCGGTTGCGAGGGCCTCGCCGGCCATCTCTGCGATGGTTTCCGGTATGACCCGGTGCTCGTACCAGAGGAAAGTGTCACGACGGAACAACCGGTTCTCGAGTCGGCGCCGGGACCTGTGGGCGTCGCCGTGCAGGTTCACGATCACGTCGTGCATGAGCAGGCCCGCTTCGTCATAGAGACCCTGGCGGAGATCCCGGGACCGAAACGCCTCGCGTGCTGTGGCCCAATCGTCTAGGCGGACGGGAGAATCGGGAGCGTTCGGGTGGGACGCGGCTGTCACGGTGCGATCCTTCCCTGCCGGACATCTTCGAATGAGATGAACCAATATGACAGATGCGTCGCTAGGTGTAACACTACGCTGTCTTAAACCACGTTGGCCCTCCTACGTTCCGGGTCTCACGATCGATTCTCAAAAGGGGAATACATGCGAAGAAATCGAGTTCTATTGGCGTTGACGATGAGCGCTGGACTCATCCTCGGGGCCTGTTCCAGCGATAAGGGAAGCGAAACCACGGTTGTCGCCGATACCGCTGCTGTGGACACCCAAGTGGCGGACAGCGCAGCCGCAACGGAAGCAGTTGACACAGCTGTTGCAGAGACGGTTGCGACCGACACGGCCGCCGCCGATACCGCTGCCGCTGTCTCAGGGGGGACCGCTGCCGCAGCCCGCGTCGCGGCCTTCTCGAAGCCGGTCGATTCGCTTCCGTTCAGCGAAGCGATCGCCGATGTCCCCGCAGGCAAGAAGGTCTACTACGTACAGTGCAGCGTCCCGGTCTGCGAAGAGATCAAGGGCGGAATTAAAGCAGCAGCGGCGAAACTCGGTTGGACGTTCGAATCGACAGCTACCAAAGACACCCCCGATACCGTCGCTGCGGCGTTTGACGCAGCCATCGCCGCCAAGCCTGACGTGGTTCTCACCAGCGGTAATCCCCGGGAGTGGTTCGCCACGCAGTTGAAGACACTCGAAGATGCCAAGATTCCCGTAGTCGCCTGGTCGATGCCCGAAGGCTACGAACCCGGCACCGGCGTTTCCGCCAACCTCCTCTCAGGCGACGACTACTACTTTTACGGCGTCCTCATGGCTGACTATGCCGCACAGAAGAGCGTCAAGAAGAACATCCTCTTCGTCGGGCTCCCGACGTTCCCAGTGTTGTCCACGGTGCAGAACGGCTTTAAGGAAGAGATCGCGAAGGCCTGTGCCGACTGCAAGGTCGACACGATGGAAGTGGCCGTCACCGATCTCGGAGTGAACCTCCCCGGCCAGATCGTGTCGAAACTGCAGGCCAACCCGGATCTTGATTTCGTCGTCTACGCCTTTGGCGGCATGCTGTTCGGAGTCCCTGACGCAATTGAGGCCGCTGGCCTTCTGGATCAAGCCAAAGCGATCTCGCAGGCCGGGGGACCGCTCAACTATGGCTTCATCGAGGCAGGCAAGCACCAGGCCGCCGAAGTCGGTTTGGCCTCGGAACTCCTCGGTTGGCGCGCGATTGATGTGGCCGCCCGGGTGATCACCGGTGGTAGCCCCGGACGTTCGACACCCCCAGCTGAAGCGACGATCGAGGGTCACCCCGACATCCTGGTCAACGGGCTCCCGCTTCAGATCATCGAGAAGGGCTCGCTGGCCGATCCCACCAAGATCTGGCCCGGTGTGTCCGGCTTCCAGGATCAGTTCGCCAAGTTGTGGGGCAAGTAACCGAGACGCATCACTCTGAGGGAGGGGGGTCGCCTGAGGCGACCCCCCTCCCTCTTCCTCTCCTGGTTGTGGAGCGGCTTTCGAAGACCTACCCCGGTCAGGTTGCACTCAACAACGCCCAGCTCGCCGTTCGCTCCGGCGAAGTTCACGCGGTCGTGGGTCAGAATGGCTCGGGCAAGTCGACGCTGATTAAATTGCTCGGAGGGTACGTCAAGGCCGACCACGGGGCCCGGGTGCTGTTCGACGGAGAACCGATTGACCTTTGGACACCGGAAGACAACCAGCGTCGACGCATCAGGATCGTCCACCAGGACCTGGGTCTCGTGCCGACGTTGTCCACCATTGAAAATCTTGGACTCGGTCATGGATGGAGGACCGGGTTCGGCAATCGCATTCTTTGGTCCGATGAAGCTGAGCGGGCCCAGCAGGATCTTCTGCGGTTCGGGCTCGTTCCTGATGTGCGCCAGCCGGTCGCGACTCTGAGCGCAGCCGAACGGGCCGCTATCGCGATAGTACGCGCGCTTCGTGACTGGAGGCCCGAGGAACGAGGTCTGCTCGTTCTCGACGAACCCACCGCCTCACTGAACCGCCAGGAAGTCGACGCACTCTTTCGTGAGGTCCGTCGTGTCACCGCAGCCGGAAGCGGTGTCATTTTTGTGAGTCACATCCTGGATGAGGTACTTGAACTGTCGGACCGGGTGACGGTGCTGCGGGACGGCAGTGTCGTTGCAGCTGGAGTCCCGACGAAGGAGCTAGACCACAGCTCGCTTGTCGAGCTCATTGTGGGTCGCTCGATAGCCTCGATGTATGCCTCCCACACCCGTGACGTTCGTCCGGCCGGTCGACCTCTCCTCGAAGTCGAGGGCGTTGGCGGAATCACCCTGCGGGGGCTGACGATGAAGGTCGACGAGGGCGAAACTCTGGGCATCGCAGGTCTTGTCGGGTCCGGTCGCGACGAGTTGGCCGGATGTATCTTCGGTATGACCCCACGATTCACCGGCAAGGTGCTGGTCAACAAGCGCAAGGTGTTTGCCAACCCACGGGATTCCATCCGGGCCGGGATTGCGTTCGTGCCGGCCGATCGTAAAGCACTCGGACTCATTCCGGAGGAGCGCCTCGTTGAACACGTTCCGCTTCCGCGCCTTGGCCCGCTGCAATCACGGGGTCGATTGCTGCACCGGTCGGTCCGGCGCGAAGTGGTCGACTGGGTCAACCGTCTTGAGGTGCAGCCACCGACTCTCGGCCGCCGCATGGAGAAGTTCTCCGGCGGCAATCAGCAGAAGGCGGTCCTGGCCCGATGGCTCCGCACGAACCCTCAGGTTCTTCTCCTCGACGAACCTACCCAGGGCGTCGACATCGGGGCCAAAGCCACGATTTACCGGACGATCGCTGAGGTGGCTGCGACCGGCGTTGCGGTGGTACTGGCCTCGAGCGATGCGGAGGAACTCGTGAATACTTGCGACCGGGTCCTGGTGTTTCGCGGCGGCATGCTTGCGGCGGAACTGGTGGGCAACGATCTCACGCAGGAACGGGTTGTGGCCGAAACCCTCGGTTCGGCCTCAAACCGAAAGGCGACCCGCGTGCGCCGGCGCACCATCGCGGCCGTGATCCGTACCGACGATGATCTCCCCGACGCGCGATCCAACCCGACCTCCTTGAGCACCTCGCCGCCTCCCGTGGATGAGCGGGAAACCGTCGATTCGATCAGGGGGCGAATGCTTGCCTGGAGCCGTACGTTCGTAGGCCGCTGGAAAAAATCATGAGTCATCCGGAGCCATCTCACCCCGAACCAACCCGCCTCGAACCAACCCGCCTCGAAGCCTCTGAGCCGCGGTCGGAACGGTCGCGGCGTGGGCGCGCCCCGAAATTCGTCCGCGAAGCAAAGACGTACCTGCGCGCCGGTCGGCTCGAACTGCGAGCCCGTCGTGACCCGAGGAAGCGGATGGTCGATATCGACGCGAAGACCGGCGAAGTGGTCGCCCGCCCGGTCCTCGACAAGCACTGGCTGACCGGGCGGCCGGTCATGAAGATGAAACACACCGAACCGCGTGACCGCATCGACAGTCGGTTCGAGAAGCGACGCTCCCCGTTCAAATGGCACAAACTGCATCCCCGTAACATCGGCGTGCTGTACCTCTATGCCCTCAGCTGGCTCGTGTTTCTCGTGTGGATCCCCGACACATGGACGACCTGGCTCACCCACCGGTCAGTACTCAACCAGCAGGCGATCCTGATGGTCGTTGCCCTCGGGCTGTTGATTCCGCTTGCTGCGGGAGTGTTCGATCTGTCCATCGGTGCGACGATCTCGACATCGGCCATCGTCGTCAGTTGGGCGCTGGTGCGCAAAGACTGGCCGTTGCCGGTCGGTATCGGCTTGGCCATCCTCGCCGGGGTGTTCATCGGTGCGCTCAACGGCTTTCTTGTGGTCAAGGTGAAGATCGACTCGTTCATCGCAACACTTGGTACCAGTTCGATCTTTACCGCCTTCGCGGTCTGGCTGTCAAAGAACCAGTCAATCCTCGGCTTCAGTGACTCGTTCAAGCGATTGTCGAAGGAACTTGCCTTCGGTGTCAACAAGACGGTCTTTTACGCCTTCGTGGTGGCGCTGATCATTTGGTATGTCATCGAACACACGGCCGTTGGCCGGTATCTGTTCAGCACCGGCGGAGGGCGCGAGGCGGCCCGCCTGGCCGGAGTGCAGGTCGATCGCTATACGTGGGGCGCGCTTATCGTCTCGGCGACGGCCTCCGCGATCGCCGGGGTTCTGCTCGCATCACAGTACGGATCGACCCAGGCCCAGTCAGGAACGCCGTACCTGCTCCCGGCCTTTGCCGCAGCCTTTCTCGGGGCGACGCAATTCAAGCGTCGCTTCAACGTGTGGGGCACGGTGCTATCGGTGTTCGTTCTGCAGAGCGGCGTCAAAGGTCTCCAGTTGGCCGGTGTCGCGCAGACGTGGGTCGAGAGTCTGTTCTTCGGCGTGGCCCTGATCGCCGCAGTTGGCTTTTCGAGCTACCGGAAGAAGGTCCACGGCGGGGAACGGCGCTGGTGGCGGCGTGAGGAAAGCGGTCCGGAGTTCTTCCTCGGGCGCGTTCTCGG
This sequence comes from Acidimicrobiia bacterium, assembly GCA_031383405.1. Taxonomy (GTDB): domain Bacteria; phylum Actinomycetota; class Acidimicrobiia; order Acidimicrobiales; family JANYDT01; genus JANMZO01. The sequence goes on from JANMZO010000120.1 coordinate 24,529, forward strand.
GTGGGGTCGCCCGCCCACCGAACAGTCAAAGGTCAACGCCGAACAGTGGTGGTATGACCCCGAAGACAACGAAGGAAACCATCTCAAACCATGATTGCTATGTGTTCGTATGAAGTCAACGCCCAGGCGCAAGCAGTCAATTCGGTGACGCGATGAGCCTGGTCGGTGCCCGGGTCCTTCGGAAGGAAGACCCGAACCTGTTGAGTGGCCGGGGGACGTTTGTCGACGACCTCTCGCCGTCGGGAACCGTGTTTGCGGCCTTCGTTGCCTCGTCGCATTCGCACGCGAAGATCGTGTCGATCGACGTACGCGAGGCGCTGTCGATGCCGGGGGTGCTCGGCGTGTGGACCGCAGCCGACTTCGTTGACTTTCCCGATGTTCCTGGAGGGTTGCCAAACTTCGAGCGACCGGCTCTCGCCACGGACACCGTTCGGTTTGTCGGGGAGCCGGTGGCCGTGGTCGTGGCCGAAGACCGGTACCTCGCCGCCGACGCCGTGGCTGCGGTCGTCGTTGAGTACGATCCACTCGTATCGGTCGTGTCGGTCGAAGCCTCCGTGGCGCCGGGGGCGCCGTTGCTCTTTCCACATCACCGCTCGAACACGATCACCTCGGTGCCGATGCTCGACGACGGCGAGAAGGAGCTGCAGAAATCGGCGGCCCGTGCCCACCTCCGTATTGTCAACCAACGATGTGCCGCGGTCCCGATCGAGCCGATTGCGGTCCTCGCAAACTGGGAGCCCCGCGGTTTGACCACGTGGGCCACGTTTCAGGCACCGCACCATCTGCGTAACTATTTGGCGACGTGGCTCGACATTCCACAGAACATCTGCCGGGTGATCGCCCCCGATGTCGGCGGCGGTTTTGGGGCCAAGATCGTCTGGTATCCGGAGTTCTTCATCGCTCCGCTGCTGTCGAAGTGGACCGGCCGTCCCGTCAAGTTTGCGCAGACCCGAACCGAAGCGATGCAGCAGATGTCGCACGGTCGTGGCCAGATCCACGACGTCGATGTCGGATACGAGAGTGACGGGCGCATCAACGCGCTGCGGCTGGTGATCTCGCAGGACCTCGGGGCATACCCCGATCCGACGGGTCTCGGGTTGGCGGTGCTGACCTCGTGGATGGCGGCCGGTTGTTACCGGATCGACAAGGTCGTCACCGGATTCCGTAACGTTGTCACCAATACGACACCGATCGCGGCCTATCGTGGCGCTGGTCGTCCGGAAGCCGCATACACGATCGAACGGGTCATCGACCTCGTCGCCCGACGCACCGGCATCGATCCGGCCGAAGTGCGTCGCCGGAACTTCATCAAGCCGGGCCAGTTCCCGTACAAGACGCACAACGACGCCGTCGTCTACGACTCGGGTGATTTTCCAAGCGCACTTACCGAGTGCCTCCGACTTTTGAACTACGACAAGGTGCGGGAGGAGCAGGGTACAACGAACAGTGATCCGACCAAACCCCTGATTGGCATCGGGCTATCGGCATGGTTGGAGATCGCCGGCTTCGGGCCCAACGGTTCGCTCGAAGGATTTGGTCACCTTGCATCGTGGGAATCCACGCAGGTCCGCATCCAGCCGGATGGATCGGCCGTGTTGTTTGTCGGTTCGTCGCCGCACGGCCAGGGCCACGAAACGACGTTCGCTCAAATCGCCTCCGACGAACTCGGCATCGATTTCGATCGTATCTCGGTCGTCCACGGCGACACCGAGACGGTCCTTCAAGGCATCGGCACGATGGGCAGTCGTGGCGTACCCACGGCTGGGTCGGGTGTGAAGGTCGCGAGTCAGAGGGTGCTCGCGAAGGCGAAGGTGATCGCTGCGCATCTGCTCGAAGCCGCCGAGGAGGACCTCGAAGTAGCCGCCAACGCGTTTCGCGTGAAGGGCTCGCCGGGGAAGACCGTGAGTTGGGCCGACGTGGGTTGGGCGAGCTTCCAGCCTCTACGCCTTCCTCCTGAACTGCTCGCCGGTTCGTTGGAGGAGCGCCTGTTCCAGGAGTCTCCAAACTTCTCGTATCCCTCCGGTGTCTACGGGTGCGTGGTGGAGGTCGATCGGAGAACCGGCAAAACGACGATCAGGACGATGGTGCTCATTGACGACTGCGGAACGGTTATCAACCCACTGCTAGCCGAAGGTCAGGTGCACGGTGGCGTGGCCCAGGGTATCGCCCAGGCGTTGTTTGAGGAAGTCGTGTACGAGCCTGATGCCGGGCAGTTGGTGACCTCGAACCTGCTCGACTATCTCGTGCCGTCCGCCCTCGATCTCCCTGAGTACATCGCAGGCCGGATCACCACCCTCTGCCCCAATAATCCACTGGGCGCGAAAGGAATCGGTGAGTCGGGTGCGGTGGGCGCACCCGCAGCCGTGGTCAACGCGGTTATCGACGCCCTGTCGCAGTTCGGGGTTGAACATCTCGATATGCCACTGCTTCCGGAAAAAGTGTGGCGTGCGTCGCGGCCATCTTCGGCCGTTAGCCCCGATACCGGGGGTCAAAAGTGAGCGCTGACTACACCCAGTTCACCACCCGCGTGTCGATCCATGTCAACGGGCGTACCCGCGCGGCCGAAGCCGAGGACCGCACGCTGCTGGTCCATTTCCTGCGCGAGCAGCTTCGGTTGACCGGGCCGCATGTCGGTTGCGACACTTCGAACTGCGGAGCCTGCACCGTGCTCCTCGACGGTGACGCGGTCAAGGGTTGCACGGTGCTTGCGGTGCAGGCCAACGGCCGATCGGTCACCACCGTGGAGGGCCTGGGTGGGCCCTTTGATGGTCGGTCGGCAGTGCAGGAAGGATTTCGCCAATGTCACGGTCTGCAGTGCGGCTACTGCACGCCGGGCATGCTGATGGCCGCAACTGCCTTGCTCAAGGAGAATCCGATGCCGACCCGGCACGAGGTACGTGAGGCGTTGGAAGGCAACATCTGCCGGTGTACCGGTTATCAGATGATTGTCGATTCCGTCATGTGGGCCGCCGAGCATGAGGGAGGGGCGCCGGCATGATTCCTCCTGTGTTTCGCCATCTGGTCGTCGAGCACATCGACGAGGCGGTTGCAGCGCTCACCGAACACGGTGACGAAGCCAAGGTACTCGCGGGCGGTCAGTCGCTGATTCCGCTGATGAAGCTGCGCCTCGCCTCGCCGACGATTGTTGTTGATCTGGCTCGGCTCGACCTCACCGGCGTGCGCGTCGACGGTGGACATCTGGTCATAGGCGCGCTTACGACGTATCGCGACGTGGCCCGGTCGGCGCTCGTTCAGGAACACGCTCCTGTGCTGGCCGCGGCCGCGTCGGTGGTCGGTGATCCGCAGGTCCGAAACCGGGGAACTCTCGGTGGCGGAATCGCTCACGCCGATCCGGCCGGGGATGTTCCGTGTGCCCTTCTAGCGTTAGGTGGCGCGTTGGTGGCCTGCGGGTCGAACGGCACTCGCTCGCTGAGCGCCGATGGGTTCTTCTTAGGGTATTGGACCAGTGCGCTCCACGCCGACGAAGTCCTGACCGAAATTCGGGTCCCACTCTCGGGATCGCTGGGGTGGGACTACCAGAAGTTCAACATTCGGTCTCAGGACTGGGCGACCGTGGCCGTGGCCGTCACCGGAAACCGGATCGCCCTGGCCTCGATGGCCGACCGGGTTGTTCGGGCGACCCGGTCGGAGGAGTTGCTATCGGCTGGAGGTTCGTTGACCGATGTCGCCGAGTTGGCTGATGCCGACACCGAACCGCCCGCCGACCTTCGGGCGAGTTCTGACTATCGGCGTCACCTGGCACGGGTGCTCACCTCAGACGCCCTCACCGCCGCGGCAAGCCGTCGACGCTGAACGAGGTCCAAGGCGCGGCCAACGGTCGGCCGTGTGCGGTTTGACGTCGGCAGCGTGAGGCGTCCGCAGTCGCGTTGTGATCCGGACTGCAACGATATTCGTAAGCCGACGGGATGCGGGCGGCGTTGGCGGCCCACGACGAGGTGTTGCGTTCCGCTATCGGAGGTAGCGTCGGGTGGTTGTTCAAGCACACCGGTGACGGGGTGTGCGCGGCGTTCTCGTCGGCCCGGGCCGCGGTTGACGCAGCGGTGGATGCTCAGCGGCTTTTGGGGTTGCCGGTGCGGATGGGTATCGCGACGGGTGAGGCCGAGCGGCGTGGGGACGACTATTCCGTCCGGCATTGAACCGGGCGGCGCGGGTTATGGCGGTCGGTCTCGGCGGGCAGGTGTTGGTTTCCAACTCGACGGCTGCACTCCTGACCGGAGTTGACCTGGTCGATCTGGGCGAGCATCGCCTAAGGGATTTGTCGGGTGCGGAGCATCTGTTTCAGGTTCGTGCCGAGGGTCTGGCGACCGGGTTCCCGCTGTTGAAGACGGTGAACGCGGTGCCGGGGAATCTGCCGATGCAGGCGACGAGTTTCGTTGGCCGCGGCGAAGAGATACGCGAACTTAGCGAACTCGTCCGTGCCCATCGACTCGTCACGTTGACCGGGGTGGGTGGGGTCGGCAAGACCCGTCTCGCGGTGCAGGTCGCTGCCGAGTTGGTGCCCAACGTCGGTGACGGGGTGTGGCTGGTGGAGTTGGTCCCGGTGGGTGATCCGGCGGCGGTGCCTGACGCGGTGGCGTCGGCGTTGGGGATCATCGTGCAGGCCGGGATGACCGTCACGGCCAGTGTGGCGAACGCACTCGCCGGACGGCAGTTGCTCATCGTGTTGGACAACTGCGAGCACGTGCATCGGTGTTGCACGACGACCCCCGCTATACCCTTCGACACTGCATGGGCCAGTTATTGGGAAGCTAACGCCCGCATCAACGCCGGACGGCCTGACCGGTGCGTGGAGATTTTGACCGATCTGGCCACCCGGACCGGTCCCGCCCGGGTCATGGGTCTGTTTAGACGGGTACTCGGTCTCGCGTACGCCGGCCGGTCCGGTGAGGCGATGGCGATCGCCGACGACGGCCTCAACGCGGCCCGTGTCCACGCCAACCCGTACTGGATCGCGAATGCGTACTACGGGTACGGGCGGGCGTTCACGGAAACCGACCCGGCCCGGGCCCTTGACACGTTTCGTGTCGGACTCGCCTACACCCGACAACACAGAGTCCCATTCTTTGAAGCGCTCATCGCACGCGACGCCGCTGGGCTCGAAGCGGTTCACGGTGACCTCGATCAGGCCCTGACCCTGTTCACCACGAGCATCGACTTGTTCCATCAAGCCGGCGACCCGACCGACCTGGCAGGCACGTTCGCCCACCTGGCCGTGTTCTTCGACCGGATCAACCGGCCCGAGATCGCCGCCACCCTCTATGGCACCACCACCCACGACCCCGCCGTCAACATGATCATCGGCTTTGTGGCTGCGGTCGATCACGTCCGAAACACCCTCGACACCGACACCTTCGACCACTGCGCCGCTGCCGGAGCGGCCATGGACACCGCCGAAGCCGTCCGCTACGCCCGCACCCGGATCGAGGCGGTCTGATCCGAACCGGTCGCGTCGTCGTGAGCGGATCGACACCAACCGCGAACCCACTCCTCGGGGCGCACACTTCACTCAAAGCAGAAGACAACACGGACCCGCCTGTAGCCGACCCGTAGCCCGCGCTGTGCGGCCTGCGTCGGCCCGCTCAGCTCGGGCCGTACTGCTGCGCTGGGTGTGCCGGTCGAGCGGTGATTCTGCGTGGCGAAGTGGCGCGGTATCGGACGGCTTCGCCACCTGGCGAACGGAAGCTCACGAAGAGGAACTATCCGGAACGGGACACCAATCCTCCCGGCTGAAATCAACTCGGCCGACCACGAACACCTTGCTGCCAGCTCCCTTCACGAAGCTTGCCTGAAGCTTGTCGTGACCGGTGCGAAGTAACTCCTTAGTCACCTCCACGCATCGATCAGATCATCGGGAGTCCATAGTCGTGCTATCCCGTCAACACGAACGGGGACCCGACTCACGGCGACCAGTTCGACACCGTCAGCTCCGGGCACTTGGGTGGCGGAGTGAGACAGCTCGCGTAGATCGTTCGTGCCGAAAGGCTCGGTCCGGCGCCACTTGATTGAACCGATGGCAAGCAATGATTTGGCCGCGGGTAGACGGTCGCCGATGACGATATCGACCTCCGTTTGGCCGTCACGACGCCACCACCGACCGACATGTGCCGCCGCTGCGAGAGTTTCGTCGCGAAGTGCGAGCCGCAGGACAGACTCACGGATGATCGGCTCGACCGCCTCACCCTTCCACGCTTCCCAATCGGTGAGCACTCTTCGTACCGCAGCGCTCCCGACACCCCGCTCGATCGCGGGCATGTTCGGCACGACGTAGCGCCCCCAGACTCGCAGATGAGCATCCTCGATACGGTAGTGAGTCAGCTTGGACAGATCGACCGAGTACGGACGCTCGCGCACGACAACCCGCTTCTCGACGAGCATGGAGAGCGCACGCTCGAGTGATGATCCACCCAGGCCGCTTCGCTGGCCGATCTTTCCGTGTTCACGTGTTCCTGACCCAATTGCGTCGAGGACGGGCCTGGCAAAAGCGTCGGCGGGAAACTCCGCGGCAACCTTGCGCTCACCAGACACCACAAGTGGGCTCGATGCATCTGGGAGCTGGGTCGAAAGGAACTCGGTGGCTGTTCCACCTGCGGGCCACGAACGAACGATGTTCGGGAAACCTCCGGTGAGTGCCCATGCTTCGATAGCGTCGGCACTACCGAGGCCTGTGAGATCTGCAACATCGGACGGGGTGAGCGGATCGACCCGAAGGATCTTCGTCCGGTCATACAGCGGGCGCCCGTATTCGGTTAGCGCGTCCATCATCGCGAGATCGGAACCGATGAGGATCAGAACGACAGGTCGTTTTCGGAGCACCCGATCCCACACGCGTTGTAGCAGGCCCTCGATTGCATCATCCATCTCCAGAAGCCAGGGCAACTCGTCGATGACGAGAATCGACGGTTTCCGGTCGGCGGTCGCGATGTTGAGCGCCTGTTCCCAACCGGTAAAGCCGGAAACCGAAGCGTCGGGCTCTCCCAATCGGGAACGAGCCACGACATCAGCAAACACGGCGAGAGATGCCCCGGCTGGCTGACGCCGGGCTGCGGTGAAGTATGCCGAAGATACCGAACTGCGTGTGCAGAACGTTTCGATCAGCGTCGACTTACCAACCTGGCGACGGCCTCGAACCACCACAATCCGACCAGTGTTGGTTGCGGTCGCCTCCTGCACCAGCGCAGCGAGCTGAGCGAGTTCGGTCTGTCGTCCTGCAAACGGAGGTGCAGTCATGGGCTAACTTTACCACTATTGTTGGTACCACCAAATCTGGTTGTTCATATTTTGGGAGTAAACCTCCAGTTTTGGCCTGATCTCTTGGCGGACGCAGGAGTTGACTCAGCCTTGATGCTGCGAAGGCGTTCGGGCTGATCAGCGAAAGATGACCGGGTAGCTGGACCAGTACGGTCGACTGGTGTTGGTGTCCATGACCGGAAGGTCATCCGGGTCGTGGCGGGCGCCTCGGTCAATCATCGCCTGCACGGCAATCGTGGCCAGGCCGAACAGGTGCGCGTTCAGGTCGTCGCCTTCGCCGAGCAGTACACCGGCGGCCAACTCCTGGCCGATGCATGCGTGCATCCCATGGCCGAAGGAAAGCCCGAAGGGGCCGACGTCGTCGCGCTCAATGGACCGGTAGGGATTGAACACGGCCGGGTCGGCGCCGAAGATCGCCGGGTCGCGATTGACCGACATGAGATCGATGATGACCTTGGTGCCTTCGTCGATGACGGATCCGTCTCGTCGTGTGACCGTGGCCCGGGCCCAACGTTGAGCGACCGGGCTCGACGGATTGAGCCGCACGGTCTCGTGCACGCACTGTTGTACGAACAAGCGGTCAGTGCGTAGACGTACTTCGTCTTCAGGGTGATCGACGATCCATCGGAAGATGTTGTCGAGTGATCGTGTGAATGCGGTCGCGCTCGTATGGGCGCCGGCCAGAAGGTAGAACGCGATCTCGCGTTGGATGATGTCTGCAGGAAGGTGCAGGTTGTCGGCGTTGCCGAGCAGGACCGTGAGAACGTCCTTCGGGAGTGAGTCACCGGTGGCAGAGCCGTTGGCAACGGCATCGATCAACGCCTGACGTCGGGCGATGGCCGGGTCGAGGAACTCGGTTTGAAACTGGCCCATAGCCGCGGCGACTTCGGCGTTGACTACGGCTTTGTCGCGCGTGCTGTGGGCGATGGTTGCGCCCTCGATGAACTTCATCATTTGACCGTAGAGACGGTGCGTCTCCTCGGCGGTTCCGGTCAGCCGATCGATGCCGGCGTTGAACGCGGCGAGGTTCATCATCAGCTGATGACTGAGCGTGACCAACTCACTGTGCCCGGCTGCGGCGTGCGGATCAAGGGTGGCCGCGATGATCGGCGGGAAGCGGTCGTGCTCGTAGTGTTCCAGCGTGTCACGCCGAAACAGGCGGTTCTCCAGTCGACGGCGGGAGCGGTGGGCGTCGCCGTGCAGATTCACGAGGACGTCGTTCATGATCTCCCCCTCGTCGTAGAGGGCCTGCGCCATGTCTTTGTGGCGGTAGATCTCCTTTGCCTCGTCGAGGTCGGTGATCGTCAGAATCGCGGGTGTTGCTGACATGATCGAAGCTCTCCCTGGTTAGTAGGTGACGCCGAGTCCGAGGCCGCCATCGATGCTCAGAACATCGCCGGTGATCCACTCGGCTCGCGCAAGGAACTCAATGCCTTCGGCAATTTCTTCGGACGTCCCGATTCGGCCGAGCGCGTGCGAGTTGGCCATGCCTTCGAGGCGCTTCAGCGCGGTGGCATCGTCGAACAAGCCGGCCCGTTGGTTGATCTCGGTGAAGACCGCTCCGGGCCGCACACACGAGACGCGGACGCCTCGCGGTCCGAGTTCGGTCGCGAGCACTGCGGTGAGCACCTCGACCGCGCCCTTGGTCGCGGAATACGGAGCTGCTCCTGGAAAAGCCCTGCGCGTGTAGATGGAACCGATCGCGATCACCGCGCCACGTTTGGCGACGAGATGGGGAAGCGCACGCTGCACGAGCATCATGCCGCCGACGACGTTCGAATGAAACACGTCGAGCAGCAGCTGCTCATCCCAATCTTCGATCGGTTTGCGCTCCATGTTACCGGCGTTGTTCACAAGGACTTCGAGGCCGTTGCCATGCTCGACCGCTGCCGCCACCATCGCGTCACGATCGGCCGCAACGGTCACGTCGCCAACGACATAGCGGCATCGTTGGCCTATCGAATCAGCCACCGCCCGGACCTTTTCGGCCCTACGACCGCTGATTGTCACGTTCGCCCCAAGCTTGGAGAAGTGCCGCGCCGTTGCCTCTCCGATACCCGAGCCACCGCCGGTGACGAGCACCGACATGCCTTCGACCGGACGCATCACGAGACCTTGATGTTGGATGGATTGGCTTCGGCTTCGCGGCGTAGAGCTTCAGCAACGCCGACGCCGTCGACAGTCTTCGGGCGGGGCAGCGTGGCTATGACGCTCATGGTCACCCCGCCATCGACCAACAGTTCCTGACCGGTAATGTACGACGCTTGCGGTGAAGCAAGGAACGAAACTGCGTTGGCAACGTCATCGGCCACGCCCAATCGGCCGATCGGAACCCGTGCCGAACGGGCCGCACGCGCTTCTGGGTCTGCGTAGATGGGCTCTGACATTCCGGCGTCGATGAGCCCGGGTGCCACAGCGTTGACCCGGATCCCCAGCGGGCCCCACTCGATCGCCATCTGCTGGGTGAGGAGAGCGACCCCGGACTTCGTCGCTCCGTACGAACCGGCGTTGGGTCCGGGAGCGACGCCGTTCATCGACGTGATATTCACGATCGACCCATCGATGCCCGCTTCGCGCATGGACCGAGCTGCAGCCTGCGACACGAGGAAGGTACCGAGCAGGTTGACGTTGATGACGGCCAGGAAATCGGCTTTGGCCAGATCGATCAGCGCCCCGAACCGAACGATTCCGGCATTGTTTACGACGACCGATGGCGCTGTGCGGAGCGATGCAAACAGCGATGCCACGGCGTCGCCGTCGGAAATGTCGCAGGCCACGACATCGTCGCCGGGCGAAAGGTCGACGCGAACCACGTCGTAGCCGTCTTCGGCGAGACGATCGGCCAGGCACTTCCCGAGACCGCGGGCAGCACCCGTGACGACGGCGAGTGGTCGACTGTTGGATTCGTTTCCGGTTGAGTTCATGAGTGCGCCAGACCCCAGGTGAGGGGCACGGCCGTCCACGACATCGAACGTTCGCCGGGCAGATTGGACCGGGGAGGTATCGGCGTCAGGTCCGTGTCGACTCCCCGACATATGACGTGGATGAGATTGCGCTTGTCCTGCAATATGGTGACGTCCCGGCTCGGGTCGCCATCGACCACGAGAATATCAGCGCGCATACCTTCGCGGATCTCGCCGGTTTCACCCTGCTCGCGGGTGGCGATCGCTCCGTTCTTTGTGCCGCAGGTGATCGCTTCGAGAGGAGTGAGGCCGAGGTGGCGCACGAATAGTTCCATCTCGCGGGCGTGCCACTCGCCGATCGGCGTGACGGTGAAGCCGGTTTCGGTGCCGCACAGGAGCGGAATGCCCCGGTCATAGGCGAGCCGCATTATCTCCGCCGTCGCCTCGATCTCCGAGCGGAACCAGTCGAGCGCGGCCATCTCCGAGCCTGCTTTGGAGCCGAACTCGGCCAGGTTCGCGAGGAATGTGAAGGTGGGGCAGATGGCCGACTTCGCTTCGGAGACGGCATCGACACACGCTTCATCGAGAAACGACGCGTGGTAGATGATGTCAATCCCGGCGAGGGCGGCCTGCAGCGTTGCGTCGGTGCTACGGCAGTGGCCGAGAACCCACGCGCCGAGTTCGTGTGCCGTCTCGCACACGGCCTTCAGCTCATCGAGTTTCCACACGCTGAACTCACCTTTGCGCCCGGGGACCGACCCTGTCACGTGGATCTTGATGCAGTCGGCACCCTCTTTGACCTGACGACGGACGGCTCGCACCATCTCGTCGCGGTTGTGCGTGACCTCAGCGTATCCAGCGGTTCCTTCGTCGGGGATGAGGCGACCAGCGGTTCCCCCAACTGCGGTCATCAGCGCGTAGCCGCCCGATTTCATCGTCGGGCCCTGCACGATTCCAGCGTTGATGCAGTCGCGAAGGGCGGGACCGATGTTGAAGAGCCCGTCGGCATCGAGGAACGAAGTGACTCCGGCTCGCAGCAGTTTTGGCACGTTGTACGCCGCAATCATGGCGGCACTCGCAGGTTCGCGTCGGAAGAAGAGTTCGTCGTTTGAAGCCGGCTCGCCGAGGGTGACGTGGGTATGCGCGTCGATCAGGCCGGGCATGACGGTCTTCCCTCTCGCGTCTATCCGAACGAGATCGGCGAGCAGTTCGGCGGCCGCTGCGGCTTCAGTCCCGATCAAATGAATCCGCGAACCACTGACCAACACATCGGTCGAGGGTCGTGGTGGCGCGCCCGACCCGTCGATCACCGAGCCCCCGACAATCAGTGTGTTTCCCATGGTCCTCCGACCGTCTGAACCCCGTTGGTGATTCGTCGTTAGAAGAGTAACGACGACGAGTCGATCATAGTGTCCACGCTACGCAGCGCCGCAATATCTCCGCCGTCGTCGGGTGCTGCAGCGCCGTTGGATTATGGCCGAGTCCGAACTGGGCGACCCGTCCTTGGCCGACGGTACGTGCCCATAGGATTGGATGCTCCGACCCGTCGGCGTGAAGGCCGAACGCCAACGGTTCGATTCCCGGGCGCAGGTCGAGGTTCGCGTAGATCTCGTCGATCGTGATGAAGTCAGTCAGCCCGTGTGTCATTGCATGGGCCGGGTTGGCGATGCGTACCGCCGCCTCTCCCAGTGGTGGATGGAACGAGCGTTCCCAGTTCCACTGCCCACCGACCAGATCTCCCCAGCCCGACCAGTCGTCGAAACAGATTGTCGCCGTGTGCAGAGCGACAAGACCGCCCCCACTGGTGACGTGCGTGGCCAGAGAGGCGCGCAGGTCCCCGGTGGTCGAGTACGCCCAGTCTTGCCGGAGGTCGTCATATCGGTCAGCAAGCATCCGCCACCAGAGCGCGTGAACGACGACGACATCGGGTGCGGTGCGCTCGAGCGCGGCCGGAAACTCGTCGAAGTGCCGTGTGGTAGCTGCGACCGTGTGGCCGGCTTGCGTGAGGATGTCGGAGATGGTTTCGGCACAGGCCCGATGGTCGTGGGCGTACGTGGGGCCACCTGAGGCCAAAAGGACCTTGGCCATCTATTGGAGGCCTGCGTATGCGCCGCCGTCGACGGGCACGGCAGCGCCGGTGATGAACCGTGCCTGTTGTGAGCAGAGGAACGCGACGACCTGACCGAAGTCGTTGGGATCGCCGGCGACTCCCGCCGGAACCCCGACCGCCGCGCTCGAGGGGGCGTCGCCGTACAGCTTGGCAATCCGCTCCGTTGCGTGTATTCCGGGCTGAGCCGAATTGACCGTGACGCCATCCGCCGCGATTTCCCGGGCGAGGGTCTTCAGGAACCCGGTGAGTCCGGCTCGGGCGGTATTGGAAAGGATGATGTTCGGAATGGGCTGACGAACCGACACCGACGTGATGGCAACGATGCGACCCCACTTCTGCGCTCGCATCTCAGGAACTACGGCCTGACACAGAGCGATCGACGACAGCAAACTCAACTCCAGTGCTGGTGCGTACGCCTCGAACGGGGTCGAACCGAATGTCCCGGGCGGTGGGCCACCTGCGTTTGCGATCATGATGTCAATGCCGCCGAGAATGTCTCGCGCGGCGCCGATAAAGGCGGTGGCCCCATCCGACGTGCCCACGTCGGCGACGAGGGGAGTGGCCAATGGGCCGAGAGATACTGCGGCGGCTTCAATGCGTTCACGGTTCCGGCCGCACATTACGACCGAAACCCCGTTCTCGACCAACGCCTTGGCGGCGCCAAACCCGAGCCCGGCCGAAGCTGCGGCTACGGCCGCCCGTTTTCCGGTGATTCCAAGATCCATCGCGCCATTCTGCCCGCGGAACGCGTCGTCAGGGGATTCACCCGGCGATGCCAAGCCCAATTCGGTGGTCAGGGGCTGGCGATGCGGCGAAAACGACTTCGAAGATCGTCAAAAGTCGGAGGTGTCAGGCGGGATGGATAACCCCTGCGGCGTGGAGGGCGGCGATCGTCGCGTCGTCGAGACCCAACTCCCGCATAATCTCATCGGTATGGGCGCCAAGGCCTGGCGAGGGGGTGTGGGTCCGGACCGGGGTGCGGTCCATTTCGATCGGTGCAGCGGTGGTCCGGTAGGTGCCGAGCGTTGGATGATCGAGATCCACGAGGAAACCGTTGGCCAGTGCTCCCGGATCGTTGATCGCCTCGGTGGGTGCGTAGTACGGCCCGCAGGGAACGCCGCCGGAGCGGAACCGCTCGATCCAATTTTCGGTGGTGTCCGACACGAGCAACGCTTCGGCCTGTGCAACAAAAGACTGCCATTCGTCTCCCCGGTAGGCCCAGCGCTGCTTTCGGGCGTCGGGGAGTCCGGTCACTGCGTAGAACCGGTCGATGAGCATCGGGCTCAGGGCGCCGACCGACAGCATCGAGTCGGACGTCTGGTAGTGCCGAAAGCAGATGTCGAACGCGCCGCCCGCCGGGAGAACCCGACTTTCAAAAAGAGCCCGCTGCTCATCGAAGGACAATCCGGCTTCTCGCATGATCGACAGGTCCTCGTGGAACGAGCCGAGCTGCTCACGATCGTGGGCATCGAAGCGGCCGTTCATGGGCAGGGCGAGCCAGTGGGCCGTGCCGAGCAGCGATGTTCGGACCCGCTGTCCCCGTCCGGTTTGGGCCCGGTGGTAAAGCGCAGCCAGGACAGCTGCGACCGAGGCGAGGCCGGTTGACATGTCGGAGTATGCCGGACGGACAGTTAGCGGTCGGCCGCCTTCGGAGCGAGATGTCACAAACGACAATCCCGAGAGGCCCTGCACGAGAACGTCGTAGCCGCCCTCGTCGGCTTCCGGACCCTTGGAGCCGAAGGCCCGGTGCTCCAGGTAGATGACTTCCCGGTTGAGCGATACTGCGTGCTCGTAGGTGAGGCCGTAGCGGACAAGGTCCTTACCTTTGAACGCGCAGAGGATCACGTCGGCCGACGCGACCAGCGCGTCGCGCACACTGTCCGACGCGGGGTTGGTCAGATCGAGAACCACACTGCGCTTCCCCGGATTGGTCAGGGCGTAGCCGCGTCCATCGCGAATGCCTGGAAACGGGGCCATGGACCGGCTCGCGTCGCCGCGTGGGGGCTCGACCTTCACGACGTCGGCCCCCATAGCAGCAAGAATCCGCCCGCAACTCGGGACAGCCATGTTCTGGGCAAACTCCACGACCTTCACTCCGGCGAGCGCACCCGCCGCCAACTCGTCGTCTGGGCCGGTCCAGTCTGTGACATGTGACAATTCGTTTGCATCCATATGGTTGGTGGCTCCCCGATTCGGTCCCAGCCAAACCCGGCTGAAATCTGAGGTGGTTGTTGCGGCGGTCTTTCCTGATCAGACCTTAAGCCTTTGGGCCATTCGCTTCCAGAAACGCCGCGGTGTCGCACGCGAACTACTTCTCAGCCCCCGGTAACGTGGACGCATGAGAAGATTTGGTTCTGTAGCGATGGTCGGCGCCCTCCTCGTCCCGGTGAGCGCAACGGCCCCTGTGGCCGCGATGGCAACGATGACGGAGTCGGCAGCATCGACGACGGATAAGCCATCGGCGCAGAAGTTCAGCGTCACGACGACCGACATTGCCTATTCGGTAAAGACGATCACGGTGAAGAAGGGTGTTCCGGTCAGGTTCACCTTTGTCAACAAAGGACGGGTTGTCCACGAGGCCGTTGTCGGAACCCGCGCCCACCAGGTCGCGCACGACAAGGAAATGGCGGCAATGGGGGGCATGGTGATGGCTGATCAGCCAACGGCCATCGCTCTCAAACCCGGCGTGCACAAGAAGCTCAACTACACCTTCGCCAAGGCGGGCAGGTACGAAATCGCCTGCCATACCCCGGGTCACTACAGCGCCGGGATGAAAATCGACGTGGTTGTGGTCTGAGTGGTTGTGGTCTGATCCGAGGCGATTGCGAACCGGTTGCGGAGAGGTTCTCCGGCGGTAAACCCGGCCGATTTCCGGATTGTTGTGACGGGTTGGCCCTAACGAGTCATGATAGAGACATGCGGTCCCGCACGTTCGTTCCCAGCCGATTTGTCGCAACCGCGGTTGCGCTCTGTATCGCGGTGTTCGCTCTCAACGAAGGTCCAGCTTTCGGCAGCGGAGGAGCCGGCCTGACGCTGCAGGCCGCACCTCCGACGGCGGCGACGGTGCCGCCGGAGAGAACAATCCCGCGAATCACTTCGCCGGTTCGAAAGACCGTGAAGAAGAAGGTCGTCCGCAAACCGGTCACGACGGTGAAGCACGGCAACACGACGGGAACGACGATCGCCGGTGCGGGCACAACGACCACGGTCAAGCCGCTTCGGGCGACCGTAAATGGCTCCGGTTCGTATGTAGCGGTACGGGCTGAACCAGATCCGAAATCGGCCCTGCTACGACGTATTCCCGATGGAACGATCGTGTCGATCGGATGCCAGATGATTGGCGTGTCCGTGGCTGATCCGGGGCTGCGGCGCAAGAGCGCCGTGTGGAACCGGTTGACCGCGGGCGGGTACATGACGAACCTCTACTCGAGCCTCTACCGCGACGGTGAAACCAAACCTACCGTCGGCCATGTCTGTTCACGGTCGACCTCGGTTTCCGGGACCGAGGGTTCGGGCAGTCCGGCAACCACGACGACACAAGTTCCCTCGGATGGCGGGCCCGCGAACGGCAAGGTCCCGACCAAACCGGCCGTAACCGCGGTCAGCTAGTCCGCACGACAACACATGCCGGGTTGCGCGCCTACCCGGGCGATACGGTCTGGTGGAGCACAGCCCAGGTAGGCGTGAACGAGACCTGCTGGTCGTCGACCTGAGCAGTGCCGTCAACGAGCAACGCCAATGTTTCTCCCGACGGCGGAGGGAAGAGCAGCGTCGCTTTCGGGTTGCTGAGTAAGTTCGCGGCGGTACGTTTTCCGACGTCGAAGCGGAACATCGAGCCGTGCACGGTGAGAGATATCGAGTTGACCCTGGGTGCCGTCGTTGGATCGACGCTCACGAGAAACGCCGTTGGAAATCGTGCGCTTTGTTCGGCAAGGTCGGCTAACGACACGGGAATACTCATGCAGCGAACATACTCACTTCGGTTTCATCGCTCAGGCCCGGCCGATGCGAAGATCGGCGAGGGTGGTTTCGTAGGCCGCCGCCAGTTGCAGTACTGCGAGATCTCCCCGAGGCTTTCCTATGAGCTGCATTCCCATTGGCAGACCGGTGGGTCCGAAGCCGACTGGCACGCTGATGCAGGGCAGGCCGGCAAAGGTGGCGTAGATCACGACCTCCATCCAGCGATGGTAGGTGTCCATAGCTTTGCCGGCGATCACCGACGGCCAACGCAACTCGGCCGGAAACGGAAATACCTGTGCGGTCGGCAGGGCCAGCACGTCGAATCGTTCGAAGAGTCCGAGCATGCTCTGGTAGAACGCGCTCCGCGTTTGACTGGCTTGGAGAGTTTGGGAACCGGTCAGTGTCTGCGCCTGGTCGAATTCCCATAGCGCCTCCGGCTTCATCAGATTGCGGTGCCCGGCCTTGATATGCGGTGCCATCGAAGCCGAGACGAGCCAGCGACGCCAGACCAACCAGGCGTCCCATACCGCATCGGGAGGCATGCCGAGCGCGGTCGGTTCCACGTCGCAACCGAGGGAGATGAGCCGACTCAAACCGGCTTCGCACGTCTGAAGAACGCCCGATTCCATGGAGAGGTAGCCGTCCAACGAACCCAACCACCCAACTCTTGTGTTGCGCGCGTCATAAGCGCGCAGATTTTCCTCGTTGAACCGCTGGCCGTCGTCGAGCGAAAGCGGTGATCTCGGGTCGTAGCCGGCCTGCACATCCAACAGCATCGTGACATCGCCAACACTTCGACCCATCGGTCCTTCTGTGGAAAGTTGGGCGACGAACGAGTCGTTGACCGGCCAGGCCGGCACCCGTCCCTGACTTGGCCGAAATCCGAAGACGTTGTTGAACGCGGCGGGGTTACGGAGCGAACCCATGAAGTCGCCGCCATCGGCTACGGGCACCATCGAGGTCGCCAGTGCCACCGCTGCTCCTCCGCTTGAACCGCCGGCGCTTCTTGTCGCGTCGTATGCGTTGCCGGTGGCACCGAAGACGGGGTTGAACGAATGTGATCCGAGCCCGAATTCGGGCACGTTCGTCTTGCCGATGACGATGCAACCGGCCTGCTTCATCCGGGCCACGACGAGGGAGTCAAAGCTCGGTACGAAGTCGCGAAAAATCGGGGATCCGAAGGTGGTGCGCACACCTTTCGTGTTGGCCATGTCCTTGACCGCGATCGGCAGACCGTGCAGGGCGCCGAGTTGCCTGCCGGAGGCGATGTCGCCATCGCGCTGCGCAGCTTCGTCCAGAAGCCTGTCGCGATCCTGAAGGCTCACTATCGCGTTGAACGAGGCATTTCGTTGTTCGATGCGGTCGAGGAAGGCCGACATGACCTCCCGGCACGAAATAGTACGTGTCCGTATCGCTTCGGCGAGCACGGTCGCCGGAAGGAGGACCAGGCTCTCAGAATCCGGGGGCACTAGAACCGGCCGCCGTCGACCAGGAAGTGCTGGGCCGTGCAGGCCGCACCATCATCGGCGGCCAGAAAGAGCACCATCTGGGCGAACTCATCCGGAAGGATCCGCCGTTTGATCATCTGATCGTGCATTGTCTGGGCCTCTCCGTCGGCGCTCCACCACTTGGACAGCTGACGCTCGGTCGCCACCCAGCCCGGCAGCACGGAATTCACGCGAACACCGTGAGGGCCGAACGTCCGGGCCATTGTTCGTGTGATTCCCTCCACGGCTGACTTGGCGATCGCGTAACCGGGAAACATGTCTTCCTTCATCAGGTAGCTGCTGGATCCGATGTTGATGATCGAGCCACTACCGGCTTCGATCATGTTCGGAGCCAAGGACTGGATGGCGAAGAAGTAGTGGCGGAGATTGGTGTTGATCCGGTCGTCGAAATATTCGGGTGTCATGCTCCGCCAGTCGTGGCGATCGTCGTTCGCCGCGTTGTTGACCAGAACCGTAACGGTGCCGATAACTCGCGTCGCCTCGGCACAGGCCGCGCGCAGGGATTCGATGTTGCGTAGATCCACTTCGAAGAAGAGCGGCGTATAGGCGACGCCCGCCTCAGCGCAGCGATGAATGGTGTCGTGCGCCCCTTCGACACTCTTGTCGACGAAGGCCACCCGGCTTCCCTGTCGGGCGAATTGTTCCACGATGGCGCTGCCGATGCCCTCGGCGCCGCCGGTGACAAGGATCGTCCGGTCGTGGAGGGAGGGGTACGTGGCGTAGCTGAAGGTCACGGCGTCGTTCTTTCCGGTGGAAGTGTCTGCCACCACGAACGGAGGCGATGTGCGGAATCACCGTTGACAGCGCGGGGCGGCATGGCCCGGTTGCCAATCGCCATGACCTGTTCGACCGAACTCATGGCCTGCGCATGCGCGTTCTCCGGTGTCAGACCGCCGAGATGCGGCGTGGCGACGACACCCGGTCGTTGTGCCAACGACGGGGAGGGTCGCTGATCGGGGCCGCAGCCCACGTCCATCGCGAGTCCTCCGAGGCGCCCGGAGTCGAGCGACGCAGCAACGGCGTCCTCGTCGAGGAGCTCACCTCGCGACACGTTGACCAGCATGGTCCCGGGGCGGACATGCCGGAGAGCCTCGGCGTTGATCATGCGGTGTGTTGACGGCAGTGATGGTGCCAAAGGGAGCACGAAGTCCGATGACCGCAGGAGTTCGTCGAGCGGGAGTGATTCGAAACCGTCGGTCGTGGCGGAAATAGTTGCCTCCGGATCGCAGACGACCACAGGGTTCACGAC
>JANMZO010000122.1:0-4619 GCA_031383405.1 Acidimicrobiia bacterium
AGCGATCATGGAATACCGACGCATCGGCCGATCGGGCGCCAAAGTGGCGCCTCTGGCCCTCGGCACCGACAACATCTTGAACCCGACCGACGAAGCCGAATCGATCCGCATGATTCACTGCGCGCTCGACGCCGGTCTGAATCTGATCGACACATCGAACAGCTACGCCGCCGGCGGGTCGGAGACGGTCATCGGAAACGCGCTGGCCCAGGGTCACCGTCGCGATCAGGCGTTCATCGCGACCAAAGTGCACTATCCGACGGGGACCGGACCCAACGACCGCGGTAACTCGCGGGTCCACATTATACGGGCCTGTGATGAATCACTTCGTCGTCTCGGCACCGATTGCATTGACCTTTACCAACTCCACCGACCCGACTTTTCGGTGACGATGGAGGAAACGCTAGGGGCACTTACCGATCTCGTCCGGGCCGGAAAAGTCCGATATATCGGGTCGTCGACCTCACCGGCCTGGCGGGTCATGGAGGGGGTCATGCTGGCCGACGCGAAAGGATACGCGCGCTTCGTATCGGAGCAGCCTCCCTATAACTTGCTCGACCGGCGCGTCGAAAATGAACTGGTGCCGATGGTGCTCGAGCATGGACTCGGCCTTCTGCCCTGGTCGCCTTTGGCCATGGGTATTCTGGCCGGACGCTACGCCGACGAGGACATCCGACCCGAGGGCTCGCGGGCGGCGGCCCGCGGTGGCATTTACGCCGAGCGGGTCAGCCATGCCGCGGTCGCGGCCGGCAACCGCTTCGTCAGGTTGGCGCGAGACCGTGGCTTCGACCCGGCCCGTCTCGCCATCACGTGGCTGAAGGATCAACCCGGCGTGGTTGCGCCGCTTATCGGACCGAAGTCCGTAGAGCAGCTTGAGCACCTACTGCCGGTTCTCGAAATGTCGATCACCGAGGACGTGCGCGCCGTCTGTGACTCGATCTGCCCGCCGGGCAGTGCGATAGCCAACTTCCACAACTCGGCACCGTGGATGAAAATGCAGCTCACGCCAGCCACAACGCCTGAGTGACGGGGAGGCTTCGTGCTCATTCCGGTCAAGGTTCTGGAGAAGATTCGCAGCGGCGACATCGATCTGGCCTTTCGAAGGTGGCAGAAGCCGACCGTCAAGGTCGGGGGTCGGCTGCGTTCGGCGGTAGGAGAGCTTCGCATCGGCAGCATCGACGCCGTTGACCCATCGGTCATCTCCGACGCCGACGCGACCCGGGCCGGGTACGCATCGGCCGATGATCTGCGCGCTGATCTTTTCCGCGAACGACCGGGCGCAGCCCGGACCCGAACGGCGCGGCCGACCGAGTCGAGTGTGATCTTTCGCGTCGAGGTGGGCTATCTCGGCGAAGACACCAGGGTCGCGCTGCGCAACGAACCGGTTTCCGACGCCGACCTGGCGGTCCTATTGGGCCGGATCGATCGTATGGATACCCGCACCACCCGTGGCCCGTGGGTTCAGCGCACTCTTGGACTCATCGAATCCTGGCCGGGACGGCGCGCTCCGGAGCTTGCAGAGACGGAAGGCTTGGAGACGTTGGTGTTCAAAACCCGCGTGCGCAAGCTCAAGGAACTTGGTCTCACCGAGAGTCTCCGGGTCGGATACCGCCTTTCACCCCGGGGTGAACGAGTCTTGCGCGCGCTCCGGAAATCCTGACCGAGAGGTCGGGCCGGGTCGCAGAAACGTGAGTTCGTGCTTGTTGTGGAACAGGTGAAGAACCCTCGACCCCGGAATCGCCGCAAAACGGTGGGCGATGTCGTGGTCGGTCTCACCCTGAAACTTGATCGTGCAGATGATGTTGGCGGCGTGATCGAGCCACCGCTCCACGAGGCGAAGAACGCGTTCGGGGTATCCAATGATGTCACTGCACCACCAGTCGACCGGCCCGATGTCAGACGGCTCCAACCCGAAAGCGCTGCCGCCGTGCCAGGTGACGTTCTGAAGAGCGTCAACGGCCGGGTCGAGTGGTGCCTTGTCGTACGCAACGACGGTTGCTCCGGTTTGGGCCAACGACCAGGTCCAACCACCCGGACTCGCGCCAAGATCGAGGCAGACGTCGCCGGGCTTCGGAAAATTCCTAAGCAGGCATAGTGCTTCCCAGAGCTTCAGATACGCCCGGTTGGGAGGCCCGTCGCGATCCTCGGCAAACTGTGGGGCTCCATTTGCAAATGGACTCGAACAGTTTCCTGCCATCAGCATGGTCTTCGGGTTGAGCAGCGTCCATGAACCGAGCGGTGCCGACGGGGCCGGTTGCCCGAACGGGAGTGGCTTGGCCGAAACGTAGGGGAGCTTCCGGGCTATCAGTTCGGCTCGGCCACGGTGCTCCGGCGCGTACACGGCCCAGTTTCGCTGAACCGCCCGGAGCTTGGCCGACGCATCGGAGATGGATGCGATCTCGACCCTCCTACAGTCAGACCAGATGTTGAGGGCCCATACTGAACGGATCGCGGGTCGGTCGGTGACGATGAGGTCACCGTGTTCGAACGCGATCGGAACCCGGGCAATGAGGAGCTCCTCGATGAGTTGATCGCGCAGGCCATCGGCCGCGAGATACGCCGTAGCGGTCCTGGTGCCGGGTTCAGGCATTGGGTGTGCCTTGGGCCGGTCGACTGAACCCGGCGATCTGCTTATACTGCGCGCTGATTCCCTCCAACTCACCCTCCGCAAACACGTCGCTGATGTTGGCGAACCCGTCGGGCACCCGTTCCTCGGCCAGGTCGAGAACCCGTTCGGGGCCGTGTTGTCGGTTCGCCAAGACAATCTTTGCGGTAGCCGGGAGTCGCTCCAATTCATACGCGCGCAGAGCATCAAGTGGGTCGGAATGCTCCTTCAAGGCCGATGCTATCGCTGCGGCATCGAGGATCGCCTGCGATGCCCCGTTCGAGCCGACCGGGTACATCGGGTGCGCTGCGTCACCCAGAAGCGTGACCCTACCGTGGGTCCACTGCTTCAGTGGATCACGATCGACCATGGGGAACTCGAACACCTCCCCGGTCTGCTCGATGAGAGCCGGGATGTCAAGCCAGTCGAAGCGCCACTCGGCGAAGCGTTCAGCGAACACCGACTTGTCGACCTTCTTGTTCCACGTCTCGCGCCCCGCGAGACCCCGGTCCCGGCAATTGAGCTCGGCGATCCAGTTGACGATCTGAAACCCATCGGGTTCGGGGTCGGTGATCGGGTAGGCCACAAACTTGTGCGGAAGGTACCCGGCCATGAACATCGATCGCTTCGTCAGAAAGCCGCGATGGCGGGTGGCGGCCCGCCACAGGACGTTGCCCGACCAGTGGGGTGCGCCCTGGTCCGGTTCGAATGTGTTGCGGACCAGGGAGTGGATCCCGTCGCATGCAATCATGACGTCGGCCGTATCGTGCACCGTTTCGCCGCTGATCCGGTTTTCGAGCTCGACGGTTGGCCGGGTCGTGGAATCGCCGACCGTGAACGATCGAAGCGAATGACCGGTGCGTACGGAGTCGGCCCCGAGCCGTTCCTGTACGACGCCGAGCAACGCCAACTGAAAGCGACCCCGGTGAATCGATAGCTGCGGAACGTCATAACCGGCCGCCAAGCCTCGCGGTTCGCGCCAGATGAGCTGTCCGTGCCGGTTGAAGAACGCGAGTTCCGCGGTCTCGACCCCCATCGGACGCAGTGCGTCGAGCAACCCAAGCTGGTTGAGGACACCCATGGCGTGCGGCAGCAAGTTGATTCCGACGCCGAGCGGAGCGATTTCCCGCACGGCTTCGTACAGCGTCACGTCTATCCCCTGAGCGTGGAGCGCAAGAGCGGTGACACATCCGCCGATCCCCGCCCCTATCACAATCGTATGCATACGTATGTTTCCCCTACCCTTGACTGATTGCCGCTGGTTCTCCGAACAGTTGGCGAACCTCCGCCCGGAACTGCTCCACGTCGACTTCCAGCGCGACCTGGGCGGGCGCAAATCCTTGCGGCGTATTCTGATGCTCGATTGCATTGGGGTCGACTCGGCGCACCAGACCGCGACGGTCGGCGACCGTCATGCCCCACGCCGGCCCGGGATCGCATTGCACGGCTACCGGGAGGAGTGTGGCGGCTACGAGATCAGGCAGGACAGCGGCCATTACGGCCAGCAGGTCGTGACATGGACTCTCGCCTTCTGGTACGAAACCCGACCCACCGGCCCGGTAGAACGCGAGCGGATCGGCGAGCCAACGGGCGGCGTCGTTTCCACGTGCTTCCACCATGTCGGTTTCGGCGGTATGAAACGTGGCCCGGTGCGAAACGTCGAGTCCGACCAGCAGGGGCGCAAATGACCATCCGGCCCGCAGCACTTCCGATGCTGCGGTGGGGTCATGGGCGATGTTGGCCTCGCTCGCGGGTAGTGCGTTACCTGGTGACACGAAGGGTCCACCCATCACGACGAGCCGAAGCTGTGCCGGAGCGATGAGGCCGCTGCGCAACCCGTTGGCAACAGTTGAAAGCGGCCCGAGGGTGATGAGCGTGTCGGCCGTTGATCCGGGGCCCGACCACAGAGCTTCGAGGTCAACGAGATTGCCGGCCGTAGCCGGGGGACGGCCCGTGTTGCCGAGCCCGTCGGTGCCGTGCACGAAGTCGGCCGGTCGGGTGATCGGGCCGGGAC
>JANMZO010000131.1:0-6163 GCA_031383405.1 Acidimicrobiia bacterium
CTTGACGCGCTCCTCGTCATACCTCCGGCGAAGCGCGTCGGGATCGAAGGCGAGACCCTGCGCTCCCCCGTTCGTTTCGTCCAGTTCGACATGCATGACTCCCCTTTCCATCCGTTCGGTTTCGCGCCCGTCATGACCCGGATGTCCCGAATCGGTTCGTACGACGCCCAGCGGGCATCACAAAGCCCGGCATCTGCGCGTGATTTCAAACGGCGCAGCGAATTGTATGCGCGCTTATAAACAGGCGAAGCCCACCAGACCTACGAGTAGATCTCGAAGAGACCGGCTGCGCCCTGGCCCCCACCAATGCACATGGTGACGACGCCCCACTTCGCTCCACGACGCTTACCCTCCTGCAGAAGGTGACCTGCGCAACGGGTTCCAGTCATTCCGAAGGGGTGCCCGACGGCGATCGAGCCACCGTTCACGTTGTACTTGGCGGGGTCGATCCCGAGACGGTCACGCGAATACAGGCACTGGCTGGCAAACGCCTCGTTGAGTTCCCAGAGGTCGATGTCTTCCACCTTCAGGCCGTGGCGGGCCAAAAGACGGGGCACCGCGAACACGGGTCCGATTCCCATTTCATCGGGCTCGCAACCGGCGACCGCCCACCCCTTGAAGGCGCCCATCGGCGTGAGACCACGACGCTCGGCCTCCTTCGCTTCCATCATGACCACGGCGGCGGCGCCATCTGACAGCTGCGACGCGTTGCCCGCGGTGATGAAGTTGCCCGGACCACGAACCGGGCCCAGCTTGGCCAAACCTTCAAGAGTGGTCTCGGGGCGATTGCACTCGTCGCGGTCAACTACAGCGTCGACGATCGTCTCTTCCTTGGTCTCCTTGTTGACGAGCTTCATCTTGGTGGCCATGGGGACGATCTCGTCTTCAAACAGGCCGTTAGCCTGCGCAGCACCCATCCGACGTTGCGATTCGAGTGAATACTCGTCTTGGTATTCGCGGCTCACGCCATAACGCTGAGCCACGATGTCCGCGGTCTCGATCATGGCCATGTAAATGGCCGGATACATGTCGGAGAGGGCCGGATCCATGTTGGCCGAACCGCCCATTCCGGGGTTCGGCATCGAGATCGACTCGACTCCACCGGCGACGACAACTTCGGCGCCATCCTGCTTGATGTAGTTGGCCGCCACGGCAATCGAGTTCAGACCCGATGAGCAGTGACGCTGAACGGTCGACCCGCCGGTCGTGATCGGCAGACCGGCGAGCAGGCCGGCGAGGCGACCGAGGTTGCCGGCCCCGTGGGCGCCGTTACCGAGGTAGAGGTCTTCGACGGCTTCGGGCTCTACGCCCGACTTCGCGACTGCATGCTTGATCGCGTGGGCCGCCATGCTCATGGCAGGGGTGATGTTGAATCCACCGCGGGCGGACTTGGCCAGCCCGGTGCGGGCGTAGGAAACGATGACTGCTTCACGCATGATGGGAGACTCCTGAGTTCTGATCGATGAACGATCGGTCAAATGTTGGCTTTCTTCCTAGCCGAAAAGAGTCGCGAGTGTGGATTCCGTGAAACGAACCGGCTTCCCGTTGTGCAGCGAAACGATTCTGTGAACGTCGGTTCCGCCGATCCGGTTGACACGGCCAGGCTTTCCAGGAACCGATCCGTTGCCGCACCGGTAGCCTCGCAGGCGTGGGAATACTTCGGGTCCAAATTGTCGGTACTGGCAGGGCCGGAGGATCGTTGGCCCGCGCGCTCGTAGACGGTGGCGTCGTACATGTGGAGCCCAGCCTTCGGCACGGCGAAAGCCTCAAAGCTGCCGCAACGGGGGTCGATGTGGTGATTCTCGCAGTCCCCGATACCGCGATCGCCGAAGTGGCGGCCGAGATCGCCGCCCGGCCTGACACGGTCGTTGCGCATCTGTCAGGTGCAACCGCGCTAAACGCCCTCCTCCCTCATCCCAGGAGGGCATCGCTCCATCCTCTTGTGCCACTGAGCGAACCTGTCGCTGGTGCCAGGTCACTGACCGGAGCATGGATGGCACTCTCGGGAGATCCCGTTATCGAGCAAGTCGCCGAAGCGCTCAAGGCTCGTGTCGTGAGAGTCGAGGAGTCGGACCGGGCTGCGTACCATGCCGCTGCGGTGATCGCCTCCAACCATCTGATTGCTCTACTGGGCCAGGTCGAACGGATAGCCGAGCCCTTGGGTATTCCCCTTGAGGCGTTTTTCGATCTCGCCGCCGCTGCGCTCGAAAGCGCACGCCGGATAGGTCCCGCTCGTGCACTCCCCGGCCCCGTGTCGCGGGGTGACTGGCAAACAGTTGCGGCGCATATACAAGCAATCGCTCCCGACGAACGATCTGCGTACGTAGAGATGGCCAGGCATTGCGCGCGGCTAGCACGACGCGAATGGCCTCCGGAACTCGGCTGAGGTGCACCGTCGTGATCCGCCGAAAGCAAAAAACGACACCGACCGAAGTCAGTGCCGCTTTTTTCCGAACTTATTCTGCCTGACTAACCGTCAGGCACTTGCGGCTCGGCGCCGCAACAACTCAGATAACTCGAACGTTGGCGGCGTTGGCGCCTTTCGGGCCCTGCGTCACTTCGTACTCGACCTTGTCGTTCTCATTGAGGCTCTTGTAACCGCCACCCTGAATTGCGGAGAAGTGGACGAAAACGTCTGGTCCTCCATCATCCTGGGTCAAAAAGCCGAAGCCTTTTTCGCCGTTGAACCACTTCACGAGACCTGTTGCCATGCTGTAACTCCTGTGTCTTTTGCTTTTTTAAACCGGCCGAACGGATGACATGGGAGATGACAGCCGCACCCTAAGGTGCCGATCGAGTTGCCCTGCTTTGGCCAACCCGGACGCAATGGTATCGGAGAACTGGGAGCCCCGCGTTCCATCGCCACTCACGGAGGTTCCGGACAGGATCGACACCAACGAGTTCGCAAGGCCGGAGAAAAGGACCTCGCTACGTTGAACGGTTCCACAACAACGACAAACCGGTGGCGACGGCCACCAGAATCGCCCCGAGACCAGCAAACACAGCACTCAGTTCGACCTTGCGCTTCTGGAGCACGACCTGCTTCGGGAGTCCGTCGAAGACTTTTCGCAATTGATTCGCATCCTCGGCCTTGTAGTACCGGCCACCCGTGACCCGAGCCACTTCCCGAAGCGTCGGTTCGTCGACAATGAGGAAAGGCCGGATGTTGCCGCCGCCCCCACCAATTCCGCCTCCTCCAAAACCATTGTTGCCGCCGAATCCGCCGTCGCTCAGTCCTTCGCCTCCGAGTTGCTGCGCCGTGCAGACTGGCTCGGTCGGATTCGTGGTCCCAAAACCGATCGTATAAACGCGAATCCTTCGCTTCACCGCTTCGGCCACCGCATCGAGTGGCTGTATGCCCCGGGTGTTGGCACCATCGGTCAGGAGCACGACGATATCGGGAACGTAGCCCTCTTTGGGTGGAGCAATGGTGTCAGCCGGTACCGGAGCCCGATCGGTGGACGGCGGTATCGGGAAGGTACCCAATCCATCTCCACTGTCGGCGCTGGCATCGTTCCCAATTGGCCGTACGGAAGTGTTGACGGAGGCAATCGCGTCGATCGACTTCAGCATCGCCGAGCCAATCGCAGTCCCACGCGCCGTCGTAAAGCCATCAATGGCGGCCGTCAGAGCCCTCTTGTCTGTGGTTGGAGGCACCACAAGTTCGGCGTAGCCGGCAAATGCAACGATGCCGATGCGTGTACTACCGGGTTGGTCTGCAATGAACCTCCGAGCCGCTTCCTGGGCGACGGTGAGTCGGTTGGGCGGTACGTCACTCACGCACATGGATCGCGAAACGTCGAGTGCCAAGATGATTGACGTGCGGCCAATCGGAACCTTCACCGCCGCTTGTGGACGGGCGCTGCCGACGGCCAGCGAAGCAAGTGCGGCCAGGAACAGGACCAGAGGAAGCAGCGTGCGCCACCGTTTCTTCGACGGCATCGCGGCGCGGATGAGCGCAATGCTTGAAAAGGCGACGGCCAAACGGCGTTTGCGCCGACGGTGCAACAGGTACAGACCCAGCAAAGCTGGTACGGCGAACATGGACATCAGGGCATACGGCCAGGCAAAGGACATCGCTTACACCACCTTTCCGAACCAGAACATCGACAGTGTTGAACCTATGAGAAGTAAGAAAATGCTTCCGGCCGAAAGAATTCCGGTGATCTCCGAATCCTGTTGTACCGATTTCCATTTCAGGTCGATGGATTTGTACACCGAGGTGAGCGAGGCACTGTCCTCGGCGGAGAAGTACTTGCCGTCGCTCAGATTGGCGATCTCCCTGAGGCTCGTTTCGTCCAGGGCCGTCGCCACGTTGAAACCGTCGATTTTGACGGTGGTTCCTCCCGGGCTGCCTACGCCGATCGTATGTATCTTGACCCCGGCGACCGAGGCGAGCCGTGCAACATCTGCCGGCTGGGGCTCGCCACGATTTTCCCCGTCCGACAGCAGGATCACTGCGGCGGACCCATAGAAACCAATGTCGAACTCGGCGCCGTCGGGGCCTTCGCCAAGTTTTGTCGGATCGACCGTGAGCGCCTTGCCGGCGATGGCATTGAGAGATGAAAATATTCCCTGTCCGAGCGAGGTGCCGCCCCCGGGCGTCAACCGATCGATCGCCGCCAACACCTCAGCCTTTTTCTTCGTCGGTTGCTGGGTCACGACGCCACCGTCGTTGAATGCAACTACTCCAATCTTGATCGCCGAAGGCTGTTTCTCGACGAAAACCCGGGCCGCAGCTTTTGCGGCTTCCATCCGGGTCGGCTTGAGATCACCGGCGCGCATACTGTTCGACACGTCGAATGCGAGGATGACCGTTCCCTCGCGACTCCGGACACTGAGAGTCGTCGCCGGCCGAGCCAATGCCACCAGAAGCGTAGTCAGGCCCACAAAGAAGAACATGTAAGGAACGTGACGCTTTTTGCGCAACCGGATCGTTGCCGCTGTCGGCGCAAACCCGAGTTGCGCAAGTTCTTCGACGCGCCTAGCCCGCCGTCGGCTCAGCGCCAGGTAAGCGATCAGCAACAGTGGGACCAGCACCAGTGAGCCCAGCATCGGGGCAAGGAGAAACGTCATCAACGCCTCCTTCGTCGGCGGAGCTCAACCAGGTGCACCAGCGCCGCCACCAGGTCGTCTTCGGTCGATATCGCGTGCAGGTCGATCCGGGCCCGTTTGGCTGAGGCGAGGATTTGCTCTTCCCGCTGCTCGCTCGCGGCACGGAATCGCTTTCGGAACTCGGGGTCACTCGTATCCACCGACAGGAGTTCGCCGGTTTCAGCGTCTTCGACGACGAGGAGTCCGGCATCCGGAAGGTCCGTTTCACGAGGGTCGTACAGCCGAATTGCGACTACGTCGTGACGCTGACTGAGTAACGACATTGGCCGTTCCCATCCCGGTTCGCTGATGAAATCGGACACGAGAATCACCAGCGACCGCCGCTTGATGGTTCGGTTCGCAGCCAACACGAGATCTGCGAGGTCGGTGCTCGAACCCGTCGACGGCGACGGACTCAGCAACGCTCTAGTCATCCGAAGCACGTGGTTACGTCCGCTGCGAGGAGTAAACGTCTTTTCGACCGAGTTGTTGTACAGGATGGCTCCGACCAGGTTCCCCCGCTTCGTGAGTAGGCGGGCAAAGGTCGTTGCGATTTCCGCGAGCACCACTTCCTTTGGCCGGTTCGACGGCCCGAATCCCATGGAGGCCGATCGGTCGAGAAGCAACCATGCAGTCAGCTCCCGGTCCTCAAGATAGGTTCGTACGTAGGGTGAGTCCATCCGAGCGGTGAGGTTCCAGTCGATGTGGCGGACGTCGTCGCCCAGTTCGTACTCTCGTAGGTCGGCGACGTCGACCCCGCTTCCATGGAGAAGGGTTCGGTAGTCGCCCTGGATGCGTCCATCGAGCCGACGTATGACCGTCCATTGGAGTCGTCGCAGAACACCCTCGGGGGTGTCGACGAGCCTCTTGACCGCTTCCGACACCGCACCCGTGGCAGCCACGCCGGCGGGATCAGTTCCGGACACCGACGGAAGCATCGCTGTCCCACTGACGGTGCTGCGAGGGGTCGGGCAAACGGACACCCGTAAGTACCCGCAGCAATATGTCGTCGGGACTCACGTTGTCGGTGAGTGCCTCGTAGGACAGCACGATCCGGTGGCGGAGCACG
>JANMZO010000151.1:0-39903 GCA_031383405.1 Acidimicrobiia bacterium
GAGGGAATCTTCTCGCTCGACGGCGACGACTTCGACGTCACGAACAACATCTGGATCGTCGGAGACGATCGCGAGGTGGTGGTGTTCGATCCCGCTCACGATCACCGACCGATCCTGAGCGCGATCAACGGCCGCAAGGTCCGGTCGATCGTCTGTACGCACGGTCACAACGACCACATCAATGCCGCCGCCGCACTGGCCGATGCCGTCGATGCGCCGATCGTCATCCACCCCGAGGATCGCATGCTGTGGGATGTGGTCTATCCAACCCGGTCCCCCGACGGCGATCTCCATCCCGGTTCCGTCGTGAAGATAGCGGGCCACGAACTCGGCGTGCTGCACACGCCCGGCCATTCACCGGGTTGCTGCAGTTTCCACGATTCAGCCAACGGCATCGTGCTGAGCGGTGACACGCTCTTCTGCGGCGGGCCTGGAGCGACGGGCCGCAGCTTCTCCGATTACCCCTTGATCCTGGCGTCGATACGAGCGCAGCTGCTCGTCCTTCCCAACCACACGGTGGTCCACACCGGTCACGGCGACTCCACGACGATCGGCGCCGAGCGCGAAGGAGTGATGGACAAGCTGGCCGAACTGGCCTAATTCGACAAATTGGACAAATTGGACAAATTGGACAAGCTGGCCGAGACGTAGCGGGTCAGCTTTTGGCGCGCTTCAACGGGGTGAAGGCGAGGAGAAAGCGCTTCTCACCAACTCCCGGGAACCGCACGACGGCTTCGGTCTTGTCACCCGACCCGAGTAACTCGACGATGCGGCCCTCGCCGTAGCGAGTGTGCACGATGTCGTCGCCGGCGCTGAGCCCGAGACCCTCGGCTCCGGTGGTGGCGACGGGAGCGGAGTCCTTGGATCGCATCGCCGATTCGACAACCGCGTCTTTGTGGGCCGCGCTGCCCCGACCCCCGAACGTCCGGCCGGCCGGAATACCGTCGTCGTCGGAGTCACGGTCGCGCCGACCGCCCCAACTACGGCCTGACCCACTCCAGCTGCTTCCGCCGTCGCTCCCGGACCACGACGGACTACCTGAAGATCTCGTGCGTTCACCG
Source organism: Acidimicrobiia bacterium (assembly GCA_031383405.1). Classification (GTDB taxonomy): domain Bacteria; phylum Actinomycetota; class Acidimicrobiia; order Acidimicrobiales; family JANYDT01; genus JANMZO01. Next base: position 1,062 of record JANMZO010000151.1, read on the forward strand.
ACGTTGCTGACGAGCTCCACCGGGATCTCGTTGACGAAGCGACTAACCGGGTTGTACTGCGTTGAGCCGAAAAGGCTTCGACACCACGCGTGGGAGATGTACAAACGCTGACGCGCCCGGGTGATCCCGACATACGCGAGGCGGCGTTCCTCCTCCAACTCCTCCGGCTCGCCCAGCGAACGGATATGCGGAAACACCCCGTCTTCGAGCCCGGTCACGAACACCGCCGGGAACTCCAGGCCCTTGGCGGTATGGAGCGTCATCAGGATGACCTGGCTGTCATCGTCGGTGAGCTCATCGGAATCGGCCACGAGCGACACGGTCTCCAAGAACTCTTCGAGTGAATCGAAGTCTTTCGCCTGGCCGACCAACTCACTGAGGTTTTCCAGGCGACCGGTTGACTCGATCGTATTCTCCGCCTCGAGCTCGTCGGCGTAACCGGTCTTGTCGAGCACGGCCTGCAACACATCACCCGGACCGCCTTCGACCGTCCGGAGCTCCTCCATCAGGGCGAGAAAGTTCCTGACTCCGCTCAGCGCCCTACCGGTCAGGCCGGCCTCCTCAGCGAAGGGCAGACCTTCGGCAAAGCTCCGACCGTGGGAACGCGACCACGCGTCGATTCGACCAACGCTCGTATCGCCGACACCGCGTTTGGGGATGTTGATGATCCGCTTGATCGAAACCTCGTCGGAAAGATTCGTAAGTACGCGTACATACGCGATGATGTCCTTGATCTCCCGGCGATCGTAGAATTTCGTTCCGCCGACCACCTTGTAGGGGATTCCGACCCGGACGAGCTGCTCCTCGATGACGCGGCTGGAAGCGTTGGTGCGGTAGAACACCGCCATGTCACCCCACCGTAGGCCGTCGGTCGACTTGAGGCGGCTCATCTCGCGGGTGATCCAACTCGCCTCGTCGCGTTCGTCTTCGGCGTGGTAGCGGGTGATCGGAAGGCCGGCTCCCTCGGACGTCCACAGGAGTTTCGGTTTCCGTCCGACGTTGTTGCCTATCACCGCATTTGCGGCGTCGAGAATGTTCTGGGTCGAGCGGTAGTTCTGGTCGAGAACCACGACACGCGTGTCGGGAAACGCTTCTTCGAACTCGAGTATGTTGCGAATATCGGCGCCTCGAAAGCGGTAGACCGACTGGTCCGAATCACCGACCACCGTGACGTTTCCGTGTTGGGAACCGAGCAGCAGCACGATTTCGTTTTGCGCCCGGTTGGTGTCTTGAAACTCGTCGACCAGGATGTGCCTGAACCGCCGTTGGTAGTGCGTCAACACCTCCGGCTGGGTCTGGAGGAGTTGCACGGTCTGGAGCAGCAGGTCATCGAAGTCCATGGCGCTCGCCGACAGGAGGCGCTTCTGGTACTCCGCGTAGATTTCGCCGATCTTCCGCTCGTAGATGTTCGAGGCGCGGGCCTGATAAGCCACTACATCGACCAGGTCGTTCTTCGCTGCGCTGATCGTCGCGTGCACACTGCGGGGAGGGAACTTCTTGGGATCGACATTGAGATCCTTGAGCACATACGTGGTGAGTCGAACCGCGTCTTGCTGGTCATAGATCGTGAAGCTCGGCCCGTATCCCAGACGGTGAGCGTCGCGACGCAGAATCCGAACGCACGCCGAGTGGAAGGTCGACACCCACATCTTCTCCGCCACCGGCCCTATGAGTTTCGACACCCGCGACCGCATTTCGCCGGCCGCCTTGTTGGTGAACGTGATGGCCAGAATCTCAAACGGCGAAATGTTGCGAACGGCTATCAGATACGCGATGCGACTCGTGAGCACCCGCGTTTTGCCTGACCCCGCACCCGCCACCACGAGCAACGGCCCGATCTCGTGCATTACCGCGTCTCGCTGGTTCGGGTTCAGCCCTTCGAGCAACTCATCGGGTTCAGCCCGGCGAAAGCGCTTTTCCCTTTCACCCTGCATCGCCCGGTCGGCCAACGCCGCGGCTCGGGCGAATACGCCCGAACCATCCGAGGCAGAGTTGGGGACGCGCTTCGACCCCATCGGTTCGTCGAACAGCGATGGATCATCGGTGGCCATGGCCCTGCCAGGCTACCGGTGACGGGTGACAATCGGCGCCCAGATTGGAACGCCCCGTTCGTTCGCGGCTCGATGGTCGCGTCGGTGGCCCACCGATGGGCCCGGTGCCCGATGATGCCAGCTTCATTGAACATCACAGGATATGAGGCGGAAGTCGGATCGAGACTCCGGTTGGTTCCGAAAAGTTGTCGGTAAATACCCCAAGGGGTATAGTGCCAGGTAACTATCCATCACGGGCCCTTGGAGTGAACATGTTCTTCCGCCAGTACTACCTCGGCTGCCTCTCCCACGCGAGCTACCTCATCGGTGACACCACCACAGGTCGTGCCGTGGTGGTCGATCCGCAGCGGGATGTTGCCGAATACGTGTTCGACGCCGAGGCCAACGGCCTGCTCATTGAGCGGGTGATCGAGACCCACTTCCATGCCGACTTTCTCTCCGGGCATCTCGAACTGGCGGCCAGGACGGGAGCGACGATCGGCTACGGACGCGCCGCCGCAGGGCGAGCCGAGTTTCCCATCGAACTTCTGACCGACCGGCAGACCATCTCGCTGGGCGAGGTCTCGCTCGAGATTCGCGAGACACCAGGGCACACGCCTGAATCAATCAGCATCGTCGTGTTCCCACACGGTCCCGGTGCCGAACCGGATTGCGTTCTCACGGGCGACACACTTTTCATCGGCGATGTCGGCCGTCCCGACCTGTTGGCGTCGGTCGGCGTGACCGCCGATGACCTGGCCCGCCAACTCTTCCACTCACTTCACGAGCAGTTGCTCACCCTGCCCGACACAACCAAGGTTTTCCCGGCCCACGGAGCTGGATCAGCATGCGGCAAGAACCTGTCGACCGAGACCGTCTCGACCATTGGAGAGCAGCGCGCCACCAACTACGCGCTCGCCCCTATGACGGAGGACGCATTCGTCGAGGCAGTCACGCAGGGGCAGTCGGTCGCCCCGCTGTATTTCTCGTTTGCCGCCAACCGGAACAGGGAACTGCACGATCTGCTGATCGATGGCGCTCCGCCGGCAACGCTGACGGTCGGCGAGGTTCTCCATCACCAGCACGAGGGGGCGGTGATCGTCGATGCGCGCGACGACACCGCTTTCGCGGCGGGCCATCTGAAGGGTTCGGTGAACGTCGGACTCAGCGGCCGCTTCGCAGAGTACGCCGGAGAGGTAATGCGGCCCGGTACACCAATCGTCCTGGTAACCGATCCGGGGCATGAAATGGAAGCCAAGGTTCGACTTGCCCGTATCGGCTTCGACAACGTGATAGGCGCACTTATCGATCCCGTTGCGACGTTCTGTGCCAATCCGGAGCACATTGAGCAACTGTCGCGCCTTTCGGCCGCGGCGCTCCAAGAACGACTTTCGACGGTTCCGGGCCTGGTGCTGATCGACGTGCGCAACCCGGGGGAAACCGCTCTTGGCATGCTTCCCGGCGCTCGGGCGCTCAGCCTTCCGTCGCTGCTGACCCGAATCGAAGAACTCGACCCGCACGCGCCGACCGTCGTGTATTGCGCGGGTGGCTATCGCTCCGCCATCGCGTCAAGCCTGCTCCGATCGCACGGTTTCACCGACGTGTCGGACATCGTTGGTGGCTACAACGCCTGGCGAACTTGGACAGATCAAGCGTCGAACCTGTCCTCTCCCGGCCAGGATCCGAAAGCCGTCCGGGGGAGGTGATCGGAGGTGCGCCTTCGCTCACCTACTCCCACCTACTCCGGCAACGTCAACGCCTTGCTCGACAGTCAAAAGCACTTCCACCTACTGCACTAGATATACGGCAGAACCTCGCGGTCGACGAGATCGAGCATCGTCCACGCTTCGGCTGGATCGATTCCGGCCATGAGGGGGTTGAGAGACAGTTCACCCGACGCGCCGAGTCGTTCAGCCAGGGCGATCGCTTCGTCGGGAGTCATCACCACGTAGGTGTCCCCCTGCTTGATTGCCTCAAGTTCCGGCGAAGATGCGAAAGGGCCGAGCGGTACGCCGTACGCACTCTTTGTCCAGGCCGCATACGAGCTGATCTGATGGTGTATGTGCGGGGCGAGCATCTGCCACACCTGTTCCTTCGGCTTCTTCGTCACCCACAGGAAGACGGGACCTCTCGGAGGAAAGGCGCCGGGGTCGGCGCGTCCAATTTCGATCGCGCGCTTACGATATCTGCTCCAACCGGCCGGCGAACCGGGTGGGAAGTAGCCATCGGCAAGCGTCGCGGCCCGTTCGACCCCTCTCGGCGAGGAGCCCCCGACATAGATGGGCATTGGATCCTGCACCGGTCTGGGGGTCACGCGGACCGTCACCCCGCGATACTCGAACGGTTCCCCCGTCCACGCCTGACGCAACAACGCTATGAGCGCATCCAGCGCAGCGCCGCGGGTATGGAATTCCTTGCCGAAGATGCGAAAGTCGTGTTCGACATAGCCGACACCGAGTCCGAGATCGAGTCGTCCGCCGAGACAGAGGTCGGCGACGGCGACCTCCTCGGCAAGTCGTATGGGGTCATACAAAACCGCGAGCAGCACGGACAACCTCACCCGGAGGTTCGTGGTGCAGGCGCCGAGCGCTGCGGCCACCACCAGAGGAGCTGGAATGTAACCGTCGGACGATTGGTGATGTTCCCCGATCCCAACCCGGTCGAATCCACGATCATCGGCCCACCGGCACATGTCGAGTGCGTTGCGGTAAATGGCTGCCCCCGAGGTTGGGAACTGCCCGGGATGCCGGAAGTCGAAGTTCATGACCTTCGAAATCACGGAGACCGCCGACGACGCTCGTAGTGCGACACGCCCGCATGATAACGATGTTCGTCGATCTGCGCTACAGCCCGGCAGACATCTGAAGTTCCGCTACTCCCACTCGATCGTGCCAGGCGGCTTCGACGTGATGTCGAGAGCGACACGGTTGACGCCCTTGACCTCGTTGATGATGCGCGTCGAGATGCGCTCCAGAACGTCGTAGGGCAGGCGCGCCCAATCTGCCGTCATCGCATCTTCACTCGTCACGGCGCGGATGATGATTGGATAGGCGTAGGTGCGCTCATCACCCATCACGCCGACGCTCCGCACGACCGGAAGCACTGCGAAGGCCTGCCACAGTTCCCGTTCCAACCCGGCGGCCGCGATCTCTTCACGCACGACCTGATCTGCTGCACGAACGATCTCGACGCGCTCCGGTGTGATGGGACCGACAATGCGTACGCCGAGGCCCGGCCCGGGAAAGGGTTGGCGCCAGACGATTTCGTCAGGCAACCCGAGTGCGGTGCCAACCGCACGCACTTCGTCTTTGAACAGGTCACGCAAGGGTTCGCAAAGTTCGAAGTCGATGTCATCGGGCAGGCCGCCCACGTTGTGGTGGCTCTTGATCGTGCTCGCATGCCCGCCCCCGGATTCGATGACGTCGGGGTACAGCGTGCCCTGAACGAGGAACTTCGCACCATCAGCGGAAAGCTTTCGAGCTTCTTCTTCAAAGATCCGGATGAACGTCTCGCCGATGATCTTACGTTTGCGTTCCGGGTCGGCAATATCGTTAAGTGCACCTAGAAATCGGTCGGATGCCTGCACCTGGATCAACGGCACCCCGAAGTTGCGGACGAACGTCTCCTCGATCTGCACACTTTCATTCGCGCGCATAAGACCGGTGTCAACGTAGACACAAGTCAGCTGCTCCCCGACCGCCTGGTAGACCATCGCTGCAGCCACAGCCGAATCGACGCCACCGCTGAGTGCACATATGACCCTCTCCGTTCCCACCTGGGCCCGAATGCGTGCGACCTGATCATCGATGATCGACGAGTTCGTCCAGTCACCCTTGCATCCAGCGACGTCGAAGAGGAACGACGTCAGCACCGCCTGCCCATGTTCAGTGTGCATCACTTCAGGATGGAACTGCACGGCGTGAATCCGCCGTGCTTCGTTGTGCATCGCGGCATTGACGATCTCATCGGTGTTTGCCGTGCCGATAAAACCCTCGGGTAGCCCGGTAACCGAATCGAAGTGGCTCATCCAGACGTTGAACCGGTCGGGTAGACCCCGCAGAGTGTGACGCGCGTCGGGCCCGACAGTGAGCGCGGTGCGGCCGTATTCACCGCGACCCGTGTTGGCCACCGTCCCACCGAGTTGCTGGGCGATCAGCTGCATGCCGTAGCAGATACCGAAGATCGGCACGCCGAGCTCGTAGACACCGGCGTCGATTGAGGGTGCACCGGCGACATGCACACTCGCCGGTCCGCCAGAGAAGATGATCGCCTTCGGACCCCGACGGCCAAGTTCTTCGGCAGTGATCGAGGCCGGAACGATCTCCGAGTGGACCTTGGCCTCTCGCACCCGCCGTGCGATGAGCTGCGCGTACTGAGCCCCGAAATCGACGACCAGAACCGTCTCGTGTACAGGTCCGGAAGACGCAGAATTCATAGGTTGGTCAGGTTAGCTCCGATGGCCAAAGGACAGCCGCTCGTGTCGAAATGTGAAATCGGAGCCATTCACACCTCAGTGCGGCCCGACCCAACCTCGACCCGGTCGGCCCGCCCTACCAGTGTGGGTCGGGGGGTACCAGGGGTTTGGGTCGAGCAGAGGCGGGCTCAGTCGAGCAGGGTGAGGTCGAGCAGACGGCGCAGCATCCGGCCCGTGGCACCCCAGATCGTGTCGTCTTCCACCTCGAAGAACCACACGGGAAACGTGCCGTCGGGAAAGTCCCATATCTCCTCGCGGTAGCAGTCGGGGTGGATGAGTTCTTCAAGCGACACGTCGAAGATCCGGTCGACCTCGCGGGCACTCGGCTGCAAACGGTCCCGTAACGACGCCATCTCGTCGATCACACCGACAAACGGCGTGATACGCGAACTGCTGACAACGGTAGTGAGCGGCTCCAACGAGCCGAGGATGCGCACCGCAGTGCGCGGCAGCGAAACTTCCTCTTCGGCTTCACGAAGCGCAGCCTCAACGGGCGTCTCACCGGGGTCGAGCCGCCCGCCCGGGAACGCCACTTCACCGCTGTGGCTGTTCATCCGACCCGATCGTCGGGTCAACAGCACCCGCAGGTCATTCGCCGGGCCGAGAAACAGGGGCACAAGTACGGCCGCGTCTTTTGTCGCTGCTACGAACGGCGGTCGCATGGGCGTCGTCGGCAGGTCCTCAGGATGCAGCCGGCCCGCATGCTGGGCGAGTACGTCGGTCACCCGGTCTATCGAGAACCGGGCAGGGTTGACGCGTCCGTGCCACGGATTGGAGTCGCCATGGCGAAAATTCGCCGGACGCGGGATGACCTGCTTTCCGCCTCGAGCGGCCACGGTCTAGGGCAGATCCTGCGCGGCATCGACCGCCAAGTCGAGGAAATCGCGCATGCCGGCGGTCTTGAGATCGGCCATCACCCGACCGGGGGTGGATTCGCCCTTTTCCCACTGCATCCAGATACTCAGGAGCTTGGCGGCATCGGGACGTCGTTCATTCGGCATACACCGAGACTACCGTTGGTTCGTGCCAGCCGATGCCCCCGGCCGCACGCTCTGACAACCTTCGCTGATCGACCTTTTCCAAAGCGAACCAACTCCCAGTGCAACCCAAACTCTACTTACAACCCAACTCCCTACAACGTCGGAGAACTACGTGGACGGCTCAGACCCTCTTGATTCAGCGGGACCCCCGCACAACGACAACAGCGCACCGACCCGGCGCGCTGGGTTGCAACCTCTCGCGACGGAACGGCCCCTCCAAACCGATGCGTCCCAGCTGACCCGCCGACGGTTGCGGCACCGTCGTGAGATTCCCATGCTTCTGCTCGCCTTTGCAGTCACGACCGGCGTCTTCATCTATTGGGTTGTCCTGGTCACCGCGAAGAAGGAGGCAACCGGGCCCATGGCCCTCGTGCCGGCATTGATCGTGCTCCCATTCGCGGTTTCGCTGTTGATTCGCCTGACGTACTGGCAGACCATCGGCGACGGCGTGGAGATCACGGCCAAGCAATTCGGCGAGGTCCACGACCAGTACGCCGACCTGGCCAAGGAGATGGGGATCAAGGTCCTGCCCCGGCTCTACGTGGTCAACGGCAACGGCACCCTCAACGCATTCGCCTCGAAGTGCACGGTCCGTAAGGCGTTCGTGGTCATCTACAGCGACATCGTCGACCTGCTGTACGAACACGGCGATATGAACGGTGTCCGGTTCGTGCTCGCCCACGAACTCGGGCACGTGAAGATGAAACACGTTGCCATCTGGCGCTTCGTGCTCAACGTGATCCCGAACTACCTGTGGATCGGTCGATCGGTGACCCGCGCCCAGGAGTACACGGCCGACCGGGTCGCCATGCAGTACGCCCCCGAAGGGGCCCCTTCGATCATGGCGCTGTTTGCCGGCAAGCGTCTGTACCGACGGGTCAATATCGAGGAGTACTTCAACTCCTTCGACAACCACAAGATCGGTTTCTGGGCCCGGGTCTCAAACATCATCTCCACCCACCCGCAAGGCCATCGGCGCGTGCGGGCACTCTACGAAATGCACAGGTCCGGCCTCGACCATCACGGCAAGATGATGTGAGTCGGCAGCCGCCCGCATGCCGCCGATGCTACCGGTGGGAAAGCGTGTCTCCCGGCTCCCCGACGTTTGGATACTTACAACCGCTGAGTGGGCACAAACATCCAAACGTCACAGCACGGCCGGCCCAGGCACGCAACGTTTGGATACTTACAACCGCTGAGCGGGCACAAACATCCAAACGTTGCGGCGGGGCAGCAGCGCGGCGGGGCAGGCTACCGGGTATAGGACCAGCCGGTCGGACGGCCGTTTTTGTACGGCATGACGCCGTGGAAGGTACGGGGGTCGTCGTCGAAGAGGAGGGGGAGGAAGTACTTGTCGCCCTCCCAGAAATCGAGGGTGCCGTCGAAGAGCCGCTGCACCGGGTGCCAGTGGAGTTCACCCTCAAGGTTGGCCGAGGGTACATCGCCGGTGAAGGCATCAATCACGAAGATGAACCCCAGCCAGTCTTCACCGTTGCGGCCGAAACCGGGCCACGACACCGTGCCCCGAAGGCGCATCGAAGTGACCTCGATCGTGGCCTCCTCCCGCAATTCCCGCACCATGCCCGTCGCCACGTCTTCCTCGCGTTCAAGTTTGCCGCCCAGGCCGTTCCATTTGCCGAACGACTCGTCGTCTGACCGGGCGTTGCGGTGCACGAGTAACACCTCGCCCGCGTCGGGCGACAACACATAACCCAGCGTCCCGATGATCGGCATGTACGGCATCGGCCCAGGTTAAACGTCCTCGGTCCCCCGGTCTTCGCCGGGTGGGCAGACATGCAAACGAGCCGGGCCCGATCGGACCCGGCTCGCTTCAGAAACCACCTACTGCCACGGGGGCAGTTGGCTACATCATTCCGCCCATGCCACCCATACCGCCCATGCCACCCATACCGCCGCCACCACCGCCGCCTGCGCCGGCGGGCTCAGGCTTGTCGGCCACGAGGGCCTCGGTGGTGAGGAGTAGGGAAGCGATTGACGCTGCGTTCTGCAGCGCCGAGCGGGTGACCTTGGCCGGGTCGATGACGCCGGCCTTGACGAGGTCTTCGAGAACGCCGGTTGCCGCGTTCATGCCGATGTTACCCTTGGCCGTCTCGACTTCGCGGACAACAACCGAACCTTCGAGGCCGGCATTGGCAGCGATCCAGAACAACGGAGCTTCAAGCGACTTGCGGACGATCGCAGCGCCGGTGGCCTCATCGCCTTCGAGCTTCAGCGCATCGATTGCTGAGCGCGTCCGGATGAGTGCGGTTCCGCCGCCGGGGACAACGCCTTCTTCGATGGCGGCACGGGTCGCCGACAGTGCGTCTTCGATGCGGTGCTTCTTCTCTTTAAGCTCGACTTCGGTGGCAGCGCCGACCTTGACGATGGCAACGCCACCGGCCAACTTGGCCAGACGTTCCTGCAACTTCTCACGGTCCCAGTCGGAATCAGTATCTTCGATTTCACGCTTGAGCTGCGCGACACGACCCTTCACCTCGTCCACAGACCCCGCGCCGTCGACGACGGTCGAATTGTCTTTCGTGATGACGATCTTGCGGGCCTTGCCGAGAAGGTCGAGGGTTACGGTGTCGAGCTTCAGACCGACTTCCTCAGCGATGACTGTGCCACCGGTGAGAATCGCCATGTCCTGCAGCATTGCCTTGCGACGCTCACCGAATCCGGGAGCCTTGACGGCCACCGAGTTGAACGTGCCTCGGATCTTGTTGACCACGAGGGTCGCAAGCGCTTCGCCTTCGATGTCTTCGGCGACGATAAGGAGGGGCTTGCCGGTCTGCATGACCTTTTCCAGAACGGGAAGGAGCTCGTGGACCGAGGAAACCTTCGAGTTCATGAAGAGGATGTAGGGATCGTCGAGCACTGCTTCCTGACGCTCCTGGTCGGTCACGAAGTACGGCGACAGGTAACCCTTGTCGAACTGCATACCTTCGGTGAACTCGAGGTCCATGCCGAACGTGTTCGACTCTTCAACGGTTACGACGCCGTCTTTGCCGACCTTGTCGATCGCCTTGGCGATGACTTCGCCGATCGTGGTGTCGGCGGCCGAGATCGAGGCGACCTGGGCGATCTTGTCGGTGCTTCCATCGACGCTCTCAGCCAGACCCTTGATGGCCTCGACGCAGGCGGCAACCGCTTTGTCGATGCCCTTCTTGAGGCCCATCGGGTTGGCGCCGGCGGCAACGTTGCGCAGGCCTTCCTTAACCATGGCCTGCGCCAGGACCGTGGCGGTCGTGGTGCCGTCGCCGGCCACGTCGTTGGTCTTGGTGGCGACTTCCTTCACGAGCTGGGCGCCCATGTTCTCGAAGTGATCTTCGAGTTCGATCTCCTTGGCGACGGTGACGCCGTCTTTGGTGATCGTAGGGGCGCCGAACTTCTTCTCAATGACCACGTTGCGGCCTTTCGGGCCGAGCGTGACCTTTACTGCGTCGGCAAGCTTGTTTACGCCAGCCTCAAGACCGCGGCGGGCGGCCTCGTCGAATTTCAGAATTTTTGCCATGTGGGTTTCTCAGTTCACTTCTCGATAACGGCGAGTACGTCGCGGCTGGCGAGGATCAGGAGATCCTGGCCGGCAATGGTGACTTCGGTTCCGCCGTACTTCGAGTACAGGACGGTGTCGCCGACCTTGATCGACAAGGGGGCAACGGTGCCGTTGTCGAGGGTGCGGCCGGGGCCAACGGCCTGGACAACGCCCTGCTGCGGCTTTTCTTTAGCGGTGTCGGGAATAACGAGACCGGAGACCGTGGTGGTCTCGGCTTCGTTGGGCAACACGACAATGCGGTCCTCAAGGGGCTTAACGTTCATTGCAGTCCTCCATGCGGGGGTCCATCTAGCGGATTAATCGGAAATTTCCGACCACTAATCGGGTCACTGCCGAGACAGAAACCGGTTAGCACTCGGAAGGTGTGAGTGCCAACTGTACACGTCTCAGCGACCTAATTAGCAAACTCCCTCCGAGAGTGCCAGAAACGACCGTGAGCAGTTATCAGTCTCCGGGGATGCTTCCCCGGCGGGAGACGCAAGATTCATCCCCGAAGGATCCGACTCCGCCTACATGGCCATTTCGGCCGAGATGGCTCCGAGCGTCTGCCACAGACCGGCGACCCGTGGCTCGAACAGATCGTCGCTGGCAATCAGACGATTTGGTACGAAGCCGAGACTCAGCCCCGTTGCCAGATCCATCGTCACCCCCGACCCCCCGTAACCACCCCAGTGGAAACTGGTCGGCGTCGCGGCTTTGAACTCGGCACTGTCGAGTCCGAAGCCAAGTCCGTAACGACACCAGCCCAATGCTTCGTCAAAGGCGTAGTTCTGTTCCCGGGCGGCCTCCTCCACAATGTGTCGACCGAGATACCGGCGTCCACCGACTTCTCCACCCGAAGCCAACATCGAGCCGATCAGCGCGAGCCCCCTTGCGTTGGCGATGCCGTTCGTCGCCGGGATGACGGCAGCAAGGTATTTGGGTGAGGAGATGTCGCCACCAACGATCTCGCCATACGCGCGCGTACCAATTTCGGATTTCATTACGCGCGCCGAGGCGGAGGCAGGCATCCACAATTCGGCCATACGCTCCCGCGCCGCAAGGTTGCGGAGCCCGAAGCTGAAGTCAGCCCCCAGGGGGCCCGTTATCTCATCCGTCACGAAGGTTTCGAACCGGCGTCCGGAAATCTGATGTACGAGCTCGCCGAGGATGAACCCGTAGATGACCGGCGCGTAGCAAGTCACCGTTCCGGGTTGGAACCACAATGGGGCGACTTCCACGACCTCGACGATGTGTTCCCAATCAAGCAGTTCCTCGAACGCGACGGCCCGGCCGAATCCCGGCACGCCCGATTGATGCGTCAACACCTGCCGCGTGGTGACGGTGTGCTTCCCGTTGCGTCCGAACCCGGGCCAATAGGTCGCGATGGGCGCGTCGATGTCGAGCAAACCCCGGTCCCAAAGCATCAGCACCGCGATGTTCACGACAACCTTGCCCGTCGAAGCCACCAACGCCTGGGTGTCCGCTTCCCACGACCGGCTTCGAGCCAGATCTCTGGTGCCACCCCAGAGGTCGACCACGAACTCGCCGTTCAACGTGACCGCGAGTGACCCACCTTCGTCGAGACCGGTGTCGAGGTTTGCCTGGAACAGGTCCCGGAGCGGCTGGAACCGGTCGTCGCAAAAGCCCTCGACGTCTGCCATCGTTCAGTCGCTCGCCGAGAAAGGCAGACCTGCAGAGATTTCACCAAGCGTCGTCCATAGTTCTCCGAGACGCGGTTCGATGATTTCATCACCGAGTCGGAGGCGGTTCGGAACAAAGCCGAAGCTCACACCGGTGGGCAGGTCCATGGTCAGGCACGAACCCCCGTAGCCGCCCCAGTGGAACGTCGTCGGTGTCGGTGCCGTCAACCCGGGGCTGTCGAGCCCGAAGCCGAGACCCAGCCGGCACCAGCCCAACAGTGCGTCTTCCGCGTAGGTCTGTTCCCGGCTTGCTTCATCGACAATCTCACGGCTGAGATAGCGACGGCCGTCGAGTTCCCCGCCCATGGCCAGCATGGCTCCGATCCGGGCCAGGGACCTTGCGTTGCCGATGCCGTTCGCGGCCGGGATCACCGCAGCCATCCGGTCGGGAACGACCCACTCGCCCGGTTCGCCCTCGCTCATGGCCCGATCTCCGAGTTCGTTTTCGGACGGAAACGCGGTATCGGGATACCAGACGTCCGAAACCCGGGCCTGGTCGGCCGCGGAGCGCACGCCGAAGTGGAAGTCGGCCCCCAACGGGCTTGCGATTTCATCCGCGAAGAACCGGTCGAAGGGTTTCCCCGAAAGTCGGACCACGAGTTCGCCGAGAATGAAGCCGTAGATGATGGGGGCGTAGCAACTCGCCGTGCCCGGTTCAAACCACAACGTGGCGTCTTCCACGACGCTCACCGTGTGATCCCAGTCGTGCACCTCCGCGAAGCTGGTCGAACGGCCAAAGCCCGGCAGACCCGATTGGTGCGTCAACACCTGACGCGTCGTAACCGCGTGCTTGCCGTTGCGCCCGAACTCCGGCCAGTACGTCGCGATCGGTGCGTCGAGGTCCAACAAACCCCGGTCGACCAGGAGCAGAATCGTGGTGTTGACCAGGGCCTTGCCGGTCGAAAAGACAAAACAGAGCGTGTCGCGTTCCCACGTCTTGGTCCGATCGCGATCCCGAACGCCACCCCAGAGGTCGACGACGAACTCACCGTTGAGCGTCGCGGCGAGGGATCCACCTTCGTCGACTCCCGAATCGAGATTGAACTGGAACAGGTCACGGAGCGGCTGGAACCGCGGATCACAAAAGCCGTGGATTTCAATCATCGGTGTCCTCGGTCAGCGGGGTCGTCGAGCGACCGCATGCGGAATCTAACACCTCGTCAGAAATCGTTCCCGAAGGACCGGATCCGCGATCCGCGCGGCCAACGCCGACACCTCCGCCGAAGCAGCCGCACGGTGTTCATCGGCTTCGCCCACCCGGGACTGCGCGTCGAGCGACCCGGCGAGCACACGTCGGAGCTGCCAGGTCACCGATGCCTGTTCCATGCGTTCTGCGGCGTCAAGGCCATGACGGCTCACGGTTTCCGCCTCACCTGCGCGACCGAGCAGCAGGCAGGTTTCGGCGAGGATCCCTTCGGTCCGGGTGAGCAGCTGCCGCTGGTCGGTCGCACCGAGGTGGTCGACCTCACCCGTCAGTACCCGGTACGCCTCGTCCAACGAACCCGAAGACGCCAGCCAGTGTGCCGCTGCGGTCCGCGACGGCGGCACCGCGGCAGACTCAAGAACCTCCGCGACGACGGGTGGGACGACCTCGCCGTCACGCTGCATCCTTGCGCGAAGCGACGTCAGCAGGGTGACCATCGCCCGCTGCATCCAGATCCGTGAGAGCCCGATCGCCAACCCGAACGTGTGCACCGCCGCCGCGATCGCTTCGTCCCTCGCCTCGATCCGGTCGAGATACGTGGCACGCGCCATTTCTGCAATCGCCTGGCCGAACGGATGCTCATCGTCGGTAACCTCCTGGGCGATCGCCGCATCGACCGCATCGAAGCGGCCGAGCTCGATGAGCGCTAGCGCCTTGATCGAACCGTATTGCACCGGCGCGGATCCGAGCTGCGCAGCCAGCTCGATACCCCGGTCGCACACCTCCACGCAGCGGACGAACTGACCACGGCCGAAGTAGTGCCACATCATCCAGAAGCAGTGTTCCTTGAGGCGTATCGGGTCACGCCGCGCTTCGAGTTGCTGACGCAGTTCGTCGGCTTCGTTGTTGTCGTCGCGAATGCCGTTGACGCGCAGACTCGCGGCGCGGGCTTCAATGATCAGGTCCTCGTCGCCGAGTTCCTTGGACAGTCGGAGAGCCCGGGCGATGTTTGCGACCGCTGTCGGCCGGTAGTCGGCCCAGTAATCCGTGAACCAACTGGTACGCAGAAGCACGACCGTCATCGCGTGTTTGTCGGCAAGTTGTTCGGCCAGCTGCAGCGCTTCCTCGGAGGTGCTGCGGGCCTGATCGGCGTAGTCACGCCGATCGAGCGACATGATGTAGTGCGCTCTCGCCATCGCCATGACCGCGTCCAATTCGGCGTGGCGATCCCCGGTGGACCGATGGTGCCCGATGACAAGGCCGAGATCGTCGAGTGTCGGCTCCGCCCGGAACAGGTCCAGCAGCAACTGCGCGCGTTGGAGGAGAACGGCGGCGCGGACGGCGCCCATGGCCGGAAGATCGGCCAATGCACGATCGAGTACCGCAAACGCTTCGTCGACGTTCCCGCTGCCACGCAGCGCCTGAGCCTGGAGGCCGAACACCACGGCCCGCCGCTCGACGTCGTCGATGTAGGTGGCGGCGCGCTGCAGCACGCGCAGCGCGTCTTCGAAGGCGAGCGAGTCGAGTGCGGCCCGACCCGAAGCGATGAGCGCATCCGCGGTGCGCTCCGACGGTGCTGCGGCACCCGCCAACTCAAGATGGTTCGCGATCGCCACGACGGCCCCGGCAGCCGATTGTTTTGTGCTCGCGTCAAGGGCATCGGCCACCCGGAGGTGCAGCCGCTGACGACGGGGAAGACTCAGATCACCGAGCAGGCTCTGGCGGAACTGCTCATGCACGAACGCGTACTGGGCCTCGCGCTGCCCCGGTACCTCGCTGATCAGCCCGAGTGGTTCAGCCTCTTCGAGTGCATCGAAGACCGCGTCCTCGCTCGCTCCGGAAACGGCCAGAAGCAGTTCGAACGAGAACGTCCGGCCGATCACCGCCGCGTTGGCCAGAATGCGCCTGGTATCAGCCGACAACCGTTCCAGCCGACGGCCGATCACCCGCTGCACACCCCGCGGCACCTCCGTTTCGCCAATGGCGATCCCGCTCAGCCATTGGCCCTTCGCATCGAACAGCTTCCCCGCTTCATGGAGGTGGCGGAACACCTCCTCGACGAAGAACGGATTCCCGTCGGTCTCGGACTCCACCAGGTCGACCAGTTCGGCCGGTGGTGCATGGCCCGCACGGCCACCGAGCATCTGCGTAATTTCCTCGCGCGACAGCAGACGCAGCGGCACCTCGACGGCCTGGCGGGCGCGGAGAAGGTTGGCGAGTGTCCGGTTGAAGGGACGGGCGAGATCGAGATCGGTGTGCCGGTAGGTGCCGATGACCAGAAGTGGGATCGACGCAAGACGCGGCGCCAGATGCTCCAGCAGCAGTAGGCTCGATTCATCGGCCCAGTGGAGGTCCTCGAACACCAGCACGAGCGGCCGGGCTTTGGCCGAGCGTTCGAGAAACGCCTGAACGCCCTGCAGGAGATACTGGCGCTCCTGCTCCGGCGGTAGGCTCGGTGGCTCAGCGATGTCGTCATAGCGCTGCCGCAGGACCGGCATCAGCTTCGCCAGTTCGGGGGCGTTCTCGCCGATCGCGACCCGCATGCGTTCAGGGGTCGAGGCGGCCGCAGCCTGCTCGATCTGGTCGATCAGCGGTTGGTACGGGGGAGGCACGTCGAGGTCGAGGCAGTTCCCGGTCAGAACCAGCATGCGATGACGGCGGGCTTCCTCAAGGGCTTCGGCAGCAAGGCGGCTCTTACCCGCGCCCGCTTCACCCGAGATGAGGACGATGCCGCCGGCGCCGCCTGCGGCAGCCGTCACAAACCCGAAAACCCGGTCGCGCTCCGCTTGTCGGCCGACGTAGGGCGTCGCCGTCCGGTCAGGAAGAACGTTCTCCTCCTCCGGTTCGCCGCACGGCAACTCGTAAAGACGCCATGGTGTGGCGATGCCTTTCAGCTCGAACTCACCACGATCTTCGAATTCATCGCGCGCCGTGCCCAGCACCATATGGACTGTCGCAGAAGCAAACACGCTGCCCACCGGGGCCAGACTTTCGATGCGCTTGGCAATGATGACCGTCTCGCCGTGGATGTCGCCGTTCTCGGTGATGACCTCACCGGTGTGCAGGCCGATGCGCATCTGGACCGTCTGGGTGGGTTCCCTCCGGTTCCGGTCGGCCATCGCCCGCTGAATCTCCCGGGCGCATGTGACCGCCCGCCGGGCGGAAGCAAACGCGGCCATGACCCCGTCACCCATCTCCTTGATGGGAACGCCCCGGTGGTTCGCAACATGTTCGAGAACAAGTTGCTCCACCGCCCGGCCGATGGCGCGCGATGTCTCATCACCCAGCTGCTGGTTCAGCTCGGTCGATCCGACGAGATCCGTGAACAGGACGGTCACGGTCCCCTCGGGTATATCGCTGTTCGCCGTCACCCGGCGAACGCTACTTCACGTTCCCGCAGCACGCTCAGGACTGTTGAGCGCCCTGCTACTGCCGTAACCGCAGGTTGGGATTGGCGCCGGTCGACATCGGCATGGCCCCGTCGACCGACCATCGCCACCATGCCGCAGAGGCCACCATGGCAGCATTGTCTGTGCACATAAGTTTAGGTGGAAGGGAGACCTGCAGCCCGCCCGCACCACACAACTCGGCGATGCGGTTACGCAGTGATGTGTTCGCCGCAACACCTCCGCCCAGACACACCCCCTTCGCGCCGTTGACTTTCGCCGCGGCAAGGGTCTTCTCCGAAAGGATGTCAACGACCGCTTCCTGGAACGATGCGGCCACGTCTTCTGTCTTCACCCCCGGGTTCTTGCGCACGTAGTTGACGACCGATGTCTTGAGCCCACTGAACGAGAAGTTGAGTCCGTCACCGCGCATGCCGCGGGGAAAGGCGATCGCGGTGGGGTTGCCCTCACGGGCGACGCGCTCAATCGCCGGGCCGCCCGGGTAGCCCAGGTTGAGGTAGCGCGAAACCTTGTCGAAGGCTTCACCCGCCGCGTCGTCGATTGTGCTGCCGAGCACCTTGTACGAGGTCGGCGACTCCACGAGCACCAGCAGCGTGTGGCCGCCCGAAACCAGGAGGGTGATCATCGGAAGCGCCAGATCGGGATGCTCCAGAAACGGCGACAGCAGATGAGCTTCGAGATGGTTGACGCCGATGAACGGCACGCCCCATGCCGAGGCCAACGCCTTCGCCGAACTGACACCGATGAGCAGAGCCCCGATGAGTCCGGGGCCGATCGTGCAAGCCACTGCGTCGATACCGAGACCGTCCTCATTCGAGCCGGCGGCCGTCAGCGCTTCGCGGATCACCTGGTTGATCCGCTGAACATGGGCGCGGCCGGCAATCTCGGGAACCACACCCCCGTACGGGATATGCAGGTCGATCTGGCTCGACACGATCGACGAGTCGACGCTTCGGCCATCGGTGACGACCGCCGCAGCCGTCTCGTCACATGAAGTCTCTATCCCGAGGATCCGCATGTCAGCTCGCCGGAGCTCTCTGAAGTCGCGCCGCGAGCAAACTGGCGATCCCGGCCAGCCGGACCCCGTAGGGGGCGGCGTCGATGTCGTGCGCCCACATGATCAGCGCGTCTTCGTTGTCGACCCTGTAGTAGTTGGGCCTGACCCCTACGGGGGCGAACCCGAACCGCTGGTACAGGACCCGGGCCGGAGCGTTCGACACCCGAACCTCCAACGTAAGCGCACGTACTTTTCGGGCGACGGCGATCTTTACCGTGTCGAGCAGCAGAGCGGCCCCCAGCCCGAGGCCACGGAACTCGGGCGACACTGCGATGTTCGTGATGTGCCCTTCGTCGAGTTGCAACAACAGCCCGCAAAACCCGACGACCTCCCCGTTGATACAACCCACCCGATACGACCGGAAAACGCGGTCGGCAAGTTCGTCGTTGAAGATCCCGACCGTCCACGGCTGAGATGATGAGGCTTCCTCGATTGTCAACGCGGCATCAATGTCGTGGGGTGTCATATCCCTGATCAGCATGGGCGCCGTAACAGACGGTGTCATGGACGCGACGCCCAGTTGATCTCCGCATCGGGAGCTCGGAGGTAGAGCAGTTCAAGTTCGTCGGGATGGCTCGGCGTCAACCCCGAGACCATCGACGCGAGCGTCGAGGCGTCGGACGATCCGGCCGTCACGATCCGGTCAGCGAAGGCCGACAACCCGAGAGCGACATCGCCGACCACCCGCGTGCCGACCACCCGCGTGCCGGCGACCCGCGTGCGGGCGACAACGTCGAGCAGCGCCGAAGCCGCTTCAGGGGAGACGCACACCGGGTCACCGGAGTGAAACGATCGACCGTCGGAGACCGAAAACCGCTGCGCATAGAGTTCTTTCCGGCGGGCGTCGATCACCGCCAGCACTTCGGCGTTGACGATGACCCCGGCCGCGACACACGCATCAATCCACTGCTGCACCATGATCTCAAGGCTCGACGCGACAAACACCGGGACGCTCAACGCAAGGGCGAGCGCCTTCGCCGTCGCCACACCGACCCGCAAACCGGTGAAGAGACCGGGGCCACGGTCGACCGCAATACCCGTCACATCGGCATAGGAACAGTCAGCGTGAGCCAGCAGTTGCTCGATCGCCGGCATCACCGTCTCAACGTGTCGACGACCCCGCAACAGTCGAAGGGAGGCAACCAACCCGTTCGGGTCGGCCAGTGCCACACTGACCGCCGGCGTCGCAGTGTCGATTGCGATAATCACGAAACGACCTTTACGGAGGCGCCATAGCCGGAGAACCACGAAACCATCCGCTCGGCCCAGGGGCCATCCGAATCCGCGCTCACGACGATCTCGCGCTCATCGTCGGACTTCCAGAAGAACTCGATGACGAGCGGATCGTGTCCGAATGCGCCCGCCACAATGTCACCCCACTCGATGACCGCAAACGCGCCGGAATCGAGAAGCTCGAACAACCCGACGTCTTCGACCGCCTCAGCGCCGTCAAGCCGGTACGCGTCGAGATGGAGGAACGTTGTCGCTTGACCGTTGGGAAGAACAACCGGGTAGTCCCGCATGATCGTGAACGTCGGGCTCGTGATGGCTTCCCGCACACCCAATGCTTCCCCGAGGCCCTTGCTGAACGCGGTCTTACCGGCTCCGAGATCCCCGATCAGAAGCACAACATCGGATGGGCGGAGAAACGATGCCAGGCGCCCGGCCACGGCGCAGGTCTGGGCCAACGACGAACTCCCAAGGGTCACCCGGTCAACAGACACTCATCCATCTTCGCGCGCTTTGTCGTGAACGCCGGCCTCAGCCGGAGGGTTCTTGAGAAGCGGGACCGCGGGCTTACCCGTAGAACGTTCCCGATCGTTTACCCTTTAGACACCATGGAGACGCTTACCCGAAAGCTCCCCGATGAGGCGGGCACGGTTGCCGACTGGTCGGTTCGCCGCGACCCGCGGGTCGCACGCTATGGGCTCATGGCCACGTATGTGTTCGCCACGCTGTGGTATCTCCGCCACACGGGAGCCATCCCGTCCGACCGCGAAATCATCTCCGGCTGGTTCGTCGGTCTGGCCCTGCTTGCGACCGTCGGTCGCACCCGACGCGAGGCTGTCGTGGTCCTGCTCAGCTGGCTTCCGTTCCTCGTGGCGATCTCCCTGTACGACTTCGCCCGGGCCCTCGGCCATCTGCTCGACCGACCGGTCGAAGTAAACAGCCAGATCGCCGTCGACCGGTTCCTCGGGGGCGGAAAGCTCTGGACCGAACGTCTACAGGGCTGGCTCATCGATCCCAAAGTTGGGCTCGGCCAACGCCCGATCAAAGAAGTGGAGCAGATCCTCCGGCGAGACCAGTCGACCATCCGGTGGTACGACGTTTTGGTCTCGGTCGTCTACCAGTCACACTTCCTGGTTCCCTATCTCACGGCCGGGTACCTGTGGAGTCGAGGCCAACGCCTGTGGCGCTGGTACGCAGCCACGTTCGTAGCGGTCAACTTCGCCGCCTGTGCGATCTTCACCCTATGGGCCACCGCTCCGCCCTGGTACGCCGCCCGACAGGGCCTCATCGAACCGTTCCCGCGCGTACTCGCCGGACGCGGATGGAGCCGGGTCGGCCTCAGCTTCGCCGGCCGCCTCATCGAAAAGGGTCAGGGAATCGTGAACCCGTTCGCCGCGATCCCTTCGCTGCACAGCGCCCAGGCCCTGATCGTGAGCATCTTCCTGTGGAAGTGCGTCTGGAAGTGGTTACGGCCGCTGCTTGTCGCGTTCCCCCTCATGATGGGCTTCGCCCTTGTGTATTCCGGCGAGCACTACGTAATAGACATTTTGACCGGGTGGGGTCTCGTGGCCCTCATACTGACCGCAGGCTGGTACCTACGAAAGCGCTACAACTGGAGCAGTCCCTGGCGCGACGGGTTTGCCTTCACTACGTCGGCGCCCAGCGTTGAGCCAACGCGCGCGTCGACAATCGAGCGCGAAGTTCCGCAGCACGTTTGACAGTTCTGTGCTTCGCTCCAACATGAGGGTGTGGCCGACCCCACCGAAGCTCCACAGCGTCGAGTCGGGCAATAGCGCGGCGATCTCCTCCGCCTGCCGCAACGGCGTGACCAGGTCGGCGCTCCCAACGAGCACAAGCGCCGGGGTCGGGACACGCCGCATAGATTCGCGTTCATCGTGGTCGAGCAGTGGAAGGACCGAAGCGGTGAGTGCCACTGGGTCCATGTGGGTGAGCAGAAGGCGGGTCTGCTCGACCCACACCGGCGACGGATCGGCCCCGAATCCGAGGCGGGCTCCGACATAGCCGATATCGGCAGGCTGCTTGGAGAAACGCCCCGTGGCACCGGGAAATCTCCGAGCCAACCAGCTACCGACCTTCAACGGAACCACCAGCGGACCCGCACCGACGTCGCAGACTGCGGTCGACTGAAACGCCACACCGCTCACCCGGGCTTCGAGCGTCTTCGGAAAGGCGGCACAGAACCGCATGAGCGCCATCCCGCCCATCGAATGTCCGACTACGAGTGCGTCATGGAGGTCGAGGGTTTCGAGCAGCGTGTCGAGGTCGTCCGCGAGCGCATCGAGTCCGAACCCGTCGTGGCCGGGAGTTGAACGACCGTGGCCCCGCCAATCGGGAGCAATCACGTGGAAGTCGCGTTGCAGATCGGCGAGCTGGTTGTGCCATATCGAGCCGTCGAGCGTGACACCGTGCAGCAGCACGATCGGTGAGTCGCCGGGCGTTCCGGCCGACCTCAGGTACATGCGACCCCCATCGCCCGTCGGGATGGACGACGACGATGTTTCGTCGGAGTCGGCCAGTGCGGCGTAGGCGAGGTCGGAGAGATTTCCCGTGATGCCATGCCGCTTGCGGTCTGCGGCAATGATCCGGCGCGCGCCGAGGTAGCCGGCGCCCGCCGCCAAGGACGCCGCACCGGCCACTGCTGCGGCCACCAACGAGGCACTTCGGGCGGTGGTCACCGTTCGACCTCCGGGTCTGTTCCCACGTACGAGCGGGGCACGCGTCGGGAGATCGCACATGTCGTTTCGTAGGCGATCGTTTCCAACTTGGCCGCCATCTCCCATGGAGTGATCCGCTGATCGCGCTGATCCCCGAGCAGTACCACTTCATCACCCGGATTCACCGGCCGCGATGGGTCGGGGGTGCCACAGTCGATGAGGATTTGATCCATCGTGACGCGTCCGGCAATCGGGTACCGCCGTCCGTTGAGCAGGACTTCACCTCCGACAGACGAGTACCGCCGGGACAGACCGTCGGCATATCCGATCGGCACCGTGGCGACGACCGAATCCCGCTCGAACGTGTAGCGGAGACCGTACGAAGCGCGCTCGCCTGCGGCCAGGACCTTCACATGACTGACCCGGCTGCTGAGGCGCAGAACCGGGCGAAGGGTCACCCCGTAGGCCGACGCCGGAAGGGCCGTGTCGGGGTCGTTGCCGTAGAGCGCGATGCCGACACGGACCAGGTCGAAGCGGGCCGTTGGGTGGGCCAGCGCTCCGGCTGAGTTGGCCGCGTGTACCAGGCCGGGGTCGACACCCACCGAGCGAAGTTCGTCGATCACCGCATCAAAACGACGAAGTTGAACGCCCGTGTACGGGTCGGCCGGATCATCGGCCACCGCCAGGTGTGTGAAGACGCCACCGATCTCCAATGACGCACGACCCTGCACTTCGCGGGCAAGGGTAAGCACCTCGTCAGCTTGAGCGCCGACCCGGTGCATTCCGGTGTCGATTTTAATATGTACACGTAGTGTATTGGAACCGGTCGCGGCATCGGCCAGCGCCCGGATTTTACGGAGCGAGTACACCGTCGGTGTTATGTCGTGCGCGACCACGTCGCGCTCCGCCCCGTCAGGGAACTCCGAGAGAAGCAGGATCGGCGCCGTGATCCCGGCACCCCGCAACTCGATCGCCTCCTCGACAAGAGCAACCGCTAGCCATTGCGCACCTCCGGCGATGGCCGCCTTTGCGCAGGGCACCGCGCCGTGTCCATAGGCGTCGGCCTTGACCACAGCACACACAAGCGACGGGCGCACGAGACCGACGAACGACGAGACGTTGTGACGGAACGCCCCCAGATCGACTTCGGCAATCGTTGGACGCCCCGAGTTGCTCATATCGAACAACTTAGTAGCGCCACCGGTGGGCGAAGCGCGAGAGTGTCAGCGGCTGAGCCACTCGGGGAGATGGTCGATGATGTCGCTGGCTATGAAGCCACGGGCGGTTCCGAGGGACGCCGCTGCCCCGTGGACGAACGCTCCCGTCGATGCTGCCTCAAACGCCGGGAGTCCCTGAGCCATAAGCGCGCCTATTATCCCGCTGAGCACATCACCGGATCCCGCCGTGGCCAAACGACTGTCACCGTTCAGGACCAACTCGACCCGGTTGTGCTGGTCGGCCACGACCGTCACCGGGCCTTTCAGAAGTACGACTGCGTTGGTGATCTGCGCAAGCTTTCGTGCCGCGCGGATCCGGTCGTCTCCGGCCGGTTGACCGGTCATCGTCTTGTATTCACCGTCGTGCGGTGTCAGGACCACCCCCGCGGCTGCCGATCGATTTCCGATCCGGTACTTCGGAAATACGGCGAGTCCATCAGCATCGACGACCGTTGGCAGCGTCTCGGTTCGGGCGAGTACGGCCCGCACTCCCTGGGTCGCTTCCCCGCTGCGGCCGAGACCCGGGCCGATCACCACCGCCCCGCACTTCTGGCTCGCCTTCACGGCGGCATCCTCCCATTCGGCGGCGGGAAGCAACGCGCCCACGACTTCAGCGCCGAAGGGTCCGGCTGAAGGATGCTTCTCGCCGGGGACGCCGAGACGCACCATCCCGGCACCGGTTCGCATCGCCGCCCGCGCCGCGAGCGTGGGTGCACCCGACATGCCTTCGGAACCACCGACAACCAGAACCGCCGCGCTCCACTTGTGGGCGGAACGACCGCGGGTGGGCAGTCGGAAACGAACCGTCACCTCGTCGATCACGTGGACCGGGGATGGTGTCACGAGGCCGATGTCGGCTACTTCCAACGCTCCGCAATAGCCGGGGCCGTCTGCGAAGATCAGCCCGGGTTTGAGTGCGGCAAAGGTGATAGTACGTGCACAGACGAATGGTTGGGAAGCCCGTGGCACCAACCCGGTCAGACCGTCGACCCCCGAGGGAATATCGACGGCCAGCACCGGGATGGAACCGACCCGGGGAGCGACGAACGTACCGGAAAAGCCCGTGCCGAACGCCGCATCGATGACGAGATCACAATCGGCAATATGGTCCGGAGCCGGAGTGGCTCTATCGACACGCACTATCGCTGTACGCACACCCCACGCTTGAAGGTTCCTCGCGGCGACAAGTCCGTCGGCACCGTTGTGACCCCGACCAGCCAAAACGGTAACCCGCCTGCCGTACGTTCCGCCCAACATCTGACGAGCGGTTCGGGCCACCGCCCACCCGGCCCGTGCCACCAGAACATCTATATCGGTTTCTGACGCCGCGTCGATCGCCCGCATCTCCTCCGGTGTTACGACAGCATGCATGGGTGACGGCCTCAGATCCGAAGGGACGGGAGCAACGATCGCACGGAGTTCCCGGGTTCCGCCACAACCCGGGCCGCGCCAGCGATTCCTGTCTGCCTGCTCATGCCAACCGTGATTCGGCAATGACGTGCGCGATGGCGGTCGTCTTTGTGTGGGTGAGGGTGATGTGCCAGTGCGTGATGCCCCGAGCTTGACTCTCGACCAACGCCTGTCCGATGATCACGAGCGACGGGGCACCGGAATCGGCCACGATTGTCTCGACATCGTAGAATCCAAACGCTCCGAGACCGAGCCCCATCGCCTTCATGACCGCTTCCTTCGCAGCAAAGCGCACTGCGTACCGTTCGGATGGATCCCGCTGCTTCTCGGCGTAGGCTCGCTCTCCGGGCGTGAAGCAACGCTCTCGAAACGACGGCGTACGACCGAGCGTGGTCCGCATGTCGTCGACATCAACGGCGTCGACGCCAATTCCGATGATCGTCATTCGTTTGGTCCCATTTCGTGTGGTCGACTGCAGCAGGCGCCATCCGCAGGGCCCGGGCTGAGCGCCCGGGAACTATTCGACGGTAACGGTTTTCGCGAGATTGCGCGGCTTGTCGACATCGAATCCCTTCGCCCGGGCCAGTGCATACGCAAAGATCTGCAGCGGCACAACATTCACGGCGGGAGTGAACAGTTCCGCCTCGATCGGGAGCTCGGGCACCGGCATGACGAAATCGGCTTGGGCGGCGGTTTCCTCGTCGCCTTCGTTGGCCACGAGAACGATGGTGGCCCCCCGGGCCCGCATTTCCTGCATGTTCGAAAGCAGTTTGCCCTGCAGACGGCCACGGGTCGCGACACCGATCACAACGCTTCCCGGCTCGATAAGGGCGATCGGACCGTGCTTCATCTCACCGGCCGGATACGCTTCGGCCCGCACGTAGCTGATTTCCTTCAACTTCAACGCGCCTTCAAGTGCGGTCGGATAGCCCACCCCACGACCGAGGAAGAAGAAGTCGCGTGTGTCTGCGAATTCGTTGGCCAACTTCGTGATGTGATCGGTGTGGTCCAACGCGGCGAGCACCTTTTCGGGAAGCATCTCGAGAATCTCCATAAGCTTGGTGATCTCTCCGGGGTGAAGCGTGCCACGAAGTTGGGCCAGGTACAGCGCGAGGACTTGCATGGCGACAATTTGCGCGAGGTGGGTCTTCGTCGCGGCAACCCCGATTTCCGGGCCCGCATGCGTGTAGAGCACGGCGTCGGCTTCGCGGGCCATCGATGAGTCGACCACGTTGGAAACCGTGAGCACCTTGGCCTTGTTGACGCTGCGCTTGGCGAAGCGGACCGCTTCCATGGTGTCGAGTGATTCGCCTGACTGGCTGATACCAACAACGAGTGTGTTGGGGCCGAGCACCGGGTCGCGATAGCGGAATTCACTGGCGACGTCGACTTCGCATGGCATGCGGGTCCAATGCTCCAGCGCGTACTTTGCGACGAGACCGGCGTAAAAACTCGTGCCACATCCAACGATCGAGACACGGTCGATCTCACTGAGCTGAGCCTGGGTGAGTCGCATCTCGTCAAGATGGAGGCGCCCGTCGGGCAAGGTGCGGCCGCGGAGCGTCTCGGTGATGGCGGTCGGCTGCTCGTGGATCTCCTTCAGCATGAAGTCGGGATAACCGCCCTTCTCAGCGGCTTCGAGATCCCAGCTGATATGGCGGGCCTGGGGCGTGACGACCGTGCCATCGAGCGTCGTGACCTTGATCGAGCCCGGCCGGACCTCGACAATATTGTTGTCCTCGATCACGTAAATCTCACGGGTCTCGGAGAGGATCGCGGGGATGTCAGAGGCCAGCAGGCCGGCGTCGTCCGTGCGACCGCAGATCAGGGGCGAGCCACGGCGAGCGCCGATGATCAGGTCGGGGTAAGCGGCATGAAGCACGGCAATCGCGAAGCTGCCGTCAACCTTCTTCAACGCGGATCGCACGGCTTCAACCAGGTCGTGCCCGGTCGCCATTTCTTCCCCGATGACATGCGCGAGAACCTCGGTGTCGGTTTCGCTCAGGAACAGATGGCCCTTCTCGACCAGCACGGCCTTCAACTCGAGATAGTTCTCGATGATGCCGTTGTGCACGATCGCGAGATCACCGGAGTGGTCGAGATGGGGGTGGGCATTGTGGTCGACTGGTTTGCCGTGCGTGGCCCAACGGGTATGGCCGATACCGGCAACTGGCCCGGTCGGTGCGTCGTCCAAAACATCGGTCAGGGCAGACAGCCGGCCCGCCCGCTTCTCCAACCAGAGCCCGTCGTGTTGCAATACCACCCCGGCCGAGTCGTAACCCCGGTATTCGAGACGGCTGAGCCCGGCGATCAGAATGGGAAGGGCCGGTTTTGCACCGGTGACAGCAACGATTCCACACATAGTTCAGAACCTATCGGCGGGTTGGTGCCCCGGAGTTGAGTCGCACCACGAACTGCGAGGTCATGCGTCACCCCCGGTGGGCGGGATGGGTACTCAGCCCTTCTTGGCCGCCCAACGCTCCCGGGCCAGGCGTGACATCTCCAACAGACGCACCGGGACGCCACCAATTGTCTCAGCGGCCGCGCCACCCGACGCCGCGTCGGAACTCGCGGCCACGGCACTCGTGGCGGACGGCGTGGTATTCGCCCTGTTCTCCCACTCGGCCAACGTCGCGATCTTGTTGCGGTGGAGCGTGCCGATCCGCTCCCCGTTGTCGAACCATACCCAGTAGCGGATCCAGCTCAGGCCCGACACCATGATCACTTTACCGGTGGTACCACGCGGAACCCGCTTCAAGTCGACCGTGGCAACCACACGGTCGTTTTCCTTGAGCGCCGAAGATGCGACCGCAGGAGCTTTAGCCATGAGAGATCACCTTAGTGTCCCCGGCAGGTGTCCCGGTTAGCTCCGATGTCCAAAGGACAGCCGCTGGTGGTGAAATGTGAAATCGGAGCCTTTCGGATCAGCGCAACGCCAGATCGTTGGTGAATACGCCCTCGCTCGAGTGGCCGTCAACCCAGTCGCCGCCCGTGCCCGTCGTGAAATAGAGCTCGGCCGCGCGCCACAGCACGTCGCGTTCGAGCAGTCGGGGGATCTCCTCATAGTCGCAGATCGACTTCACCAACTTGATCAGATCGACCGGATAACAGGGGTACAGCCGACCGCGACCGAACTCCCGGCACACCATACGGACCAACTGCTTTGAATCGGGCGACGTTGCAACGCCGAACCGCTGAGCCGAACGCTCGAGGATCAGGTCGAACTCGTCCATCGTGGTTGCCCCGATGTAGATCTTGTTCTGAATTCGGCGGAA
Organism: Acidimicrobiia bacterium; assembly: GCA_031383405.1. Taxonomy (GTDB): domain Bacteria; phylum Actinomycetota; class Acidimicrobiia; order Acidimicrobiales; family JANYDT01; genus JANMZO01. Next base: position 29,259 of record JANMZO010000151.1, read on the forward strand.
GAACGCCTCGTCACCAAGCTTTGAGGGGTCGAGGTTCGTTGAGAACACGACGAGCACCTCAAACGGAATCGGAAACTTGAGACCCGAGTCGAGTGAGAGAAAGTCGATGCGACGTTCGAGCGGAACAATCCAGCGGTTGAGAAGCGCGCCGGGCGGTACGAGCTGGCGGCCGAAGTCGTCGATGAGGAAGAGGCCACCGTTGGCCTTCATCTGCAACGGAGCGGCATAGACCTTGGAGATCGGGTCACGCTTGAGTTGGAGCATAGACAGTTCGAGCTCACCACCGGCAAGCACGAAGGGACGCTCGCACACTACGAAGCGACGGTCGAAACCGGCCGGTTGTGGATCGACGGCCTTGTGGACGGTCGGGTCGTACACACTGATCATCTGGCCGTCGAGGTAGACCGCGTGGGGCACAACGATCCAGTCGTCGTACAAACGCACAAGACGCTCGGCAATCGACGTCTTGCCGGTACCCGACGGTCCGTAGAAGAAGATCGACTGCTGGGCCGAGAATGCCGGACCGATCCGCTCGACGATCTTCTGATTGATAACCAGGTCGCTGAAGCCCCGTTCTACGTCGGCCTGGGTGATTCGCGACTCCGACTTCAAGAGGTTGACGACCTTGGTGTAGCGGTCAAGGGAGATGGGGGCCAGGCTCGAGTAGGAACATCGTTCGTAGCTGTAGCGTGCCCGCTCCGCCCCTATGGAGGTCAGCGAGAAGTGGTAGTCGTTGCCGTCAAGCTTCGTGACGTCGAGGTACTGGCGACGACGCAGTTCTTCAAACGTCTCGAGAACAATCTTTCCTGACAGCCCGATTTCCTGGGCGATTCGAGCCGTCGATGTCCGGTCGGTTACCAGGGCCCGGCGAAGAATGAGATCCTCCACCACGCCGGAATCAATGTCGAGCTCGCTGCGGTCATTTGGAGGACGGAGGATTTCGGGAATATGAATCTGTTCATCCATGACCCCCTATTCGTCGGACGATGGGTGCGGGAACTTTACGGACAACCTTCATTCGGGTGTCTGGACCAGGCGACCGGGAATCCCGGATCACCCGAGTTCGCGGGTCACCGAATCACAAAGGCGGGCGCAGATCGTCTCCGCCAGTTCTGCTGTGGAGGCTTCGACCATGACCCGCACAAGGGCCTCGGTGCCGCTCGGACGAAGCAACACCCGGCCGGTCTCGCCCAGCTCCCGCACCGCCGCTTCAACGTCGGCCCACAACCCAGGGGCCGAGTCGAGCCGAGACCGGTCAACACCCTTCACGTTGCGCAGGACCTGCGGGAGCCGATGCATTACCGTCGCTTCGGCTTGCAGCGTCGTACCGTGACGGACCAGCAGGTCGGCAATGATGAGCGCGCTCAGTGTGCCGTCGCCGGTCGATGCCCGGTCGCGCAGGATGATGTGCCCGGACTGCTCACCACCGAGAGAGAAGCCGCCGGCTTCGATCGCCTCCAAGACGTAGCGGTCGCCGACTTTGGTCTCGACCACCGTGAGGTTCTTTTCACGCATGGCGATTTTGAACCCGAGGTTCGTCATGACGGTCACAACGACGGTGTCGTGCTTCAGCAGACCGCGGTCGCGCATGTCGATTGCGGTCATTGCCATCAGCTGATCGCCGTCGACGAGTTCACCCGTGTGGTCAACCGCAAGCATGCGGTCGGCATCTCCGTCGAACGCAAACCCCACGTGGGCGCCATGCTCGATGACTGCTTTTTGAAGCGACTGCGGGTGCGTCGAGCCACAGGATTCGTTGATGTTGACGCCGTCAGGCGTATCGTGCAAAGCGACGACGTTGGCGCCAAGGCGGCGGAACACGGCCGGAGCACTCGACGAGTTCGCCCCGTTGGCGCAGTCGAGCACCACGTGCAGACCGTCGAGTCGTCGGCCTTCGAGCGCATCGACGAGAGCATCTTCGTACATCGCGTGTTCGACGTCGGACCGACGGAAGACCCCGATCTGGGCACCCACCGGAACCGGTCCCACCTCCCCGCGCAGAAGCCTCTCCAACTCGAGCTCGATCTCCGCCTCAACGTCGTCGGGTAGCTTGCGCCCACCCGCGGAAAAGAACTTGATCCCGTTGTCGGGGAAGGAATTGTGGGAGGCGGAGATCATGGCGGCCGCCATGTTCCCCTGCGCCGAAGCGTGGGCCACCGCCGGCGTCGGCAACACGCCCAGGTCAACCGCGTCCATCCCCTCCGCGGTAATTCCCGCCACCAGGGCAGCCAGAAGGAGATCGCCGGAACGGCGCGTGTCGCGGCCGATCAGAATCGGTTGCCCGTACCGCGAACCACCACCGAGCACTCTCGCGGCGGCCCGGCCGAGGGCCAACGTGAGTTCGGGGGTGAGTTCGACGTTTGCGATTCCGCGCATGCCGTCGGTTCCGAAGCGGAGTGCGGCAGAGCGAGAAGTCATAGCAACACGTTCGGCCGAAACCTCGGCCCGCTTGAACAGCGCCCCCGGTGGTTTTCCACCGGGGCCTCTGCCTTAGCGCTTGGAGTACTGGGGAGCCTTACGGGCCTTCTTCAGACCGTACTTCTTCGATTCCTTCTTGCGATCATCGCGGGTGAGGAATCCGCCCTTCTTGAGGAGGGGGCGACGCTCAAGGTCGAGTTCGACCAGGGCACGGGCGATGCCAAGACGCAGCGCGCCGGCCTGACCCGAGATGCCACCGCCGTCCATGGTGACGCTGATGTCGTAGGTTTCGGTGGTCTCGGTGAGCTTCAGTGGCTCAACGGCGATCATGCGCAGCAGCTCGGAGGGTATGTATTCCTCAAGAGTGCGGTCGTTGATGGTGATCTTGCCGGTTCCGGGACGAAGACACACCCGTGCAACTGCACGCTTGCGACGACCGGTGGCCTGAACGAGGGGCTTGGACACGTAGTTGCTCCTGGTTTCGACGATCAGACGGCCCGGCGGGCCTGGGGCAGATCGAGCTTGACGGGCTTTTGAGCCTCGTGGGGATGGGTGGGACCGCTGTAAACTTTGAGCTTCAACAACATCTGACGCCCGAGCGAATTCTTCGGAAGCATGCCGCGCACCGTGATGCGGATCAGCTCATCGGGCTTGGTTGCAAGCAGTTCGGTATAGGAACGTGACTTCAGACCACCGGGGAAGCCCGAGTAGCGCTGAAACTGCTTCTCGGCGGCTTTCTTGCCATTGAGGTACACCTTGTCGGCGTTGACGATGATGACATGGTCTCCGGTGTCGACGTTGGGCGCGAACGTCGGCTTGTGCTTGCCACGAAGCCGCGAGGCGACTTCGGTGGCCAGACGGCCGAGCGTCAGATCGGTTGCGTCGACTTCCAGCCAGGCGTGATGGATATCAGCAGCTTTGGGATGAAAAGTGCTCGAGTTTGGGGTGCTCATGAACATTCCTTGGGTCAAGCCCTGACCTGAGTGCGAGGGTTGGGGCCTGACCACTGTAGTCGCGTTTGAACAGGGGGCCGACACCGGCCCGTTCCGACCGATCCCGGCGCTCCTTTCCCGAGAAGGGAGGCAGCTTGGCGGGGATCGCCGAACGACAAACGCTCAGAGCTATGTCTGGCGGCCTGTGACCGTGGTTCACAAGCGTCCGGAAGGCTAGCAGTCCCGGTGGCGATGAGGAAGACTCGGGATATGTCGCCATCTTCCGTGTCAGAAACCGGGCCGGTCCCGCCGCCTGCCGCACCGAAACACCCGACGATGGCGGTCGCAGCGATCCAGATGTCAATGGTTGAAGATCTTGAGACCAATGTGTGCACAGCGGAACGTCTGGTCCGACAGGCTGCGGCCGAAGGCGCCCGGATCATCCTGCTCCCGGAACTGTTCGAGGGGCCGTACTTCTGCATCGATCAACTACCCGTCCATCTCGCCCGGGCAACGCCGATCGTTGGGCACCCGACCGTGAAGCGGTTGGCTACGGTCGCCGCCGAGTTGGAGGTTGTTCTACCCCTGTCGATCTACGAATTGGCCGGTCAGGCCCGGTTCAACACCGTCGTCATGGTCGATGCCGACGGGTCGACCCTCGGGATCTACCGCAAGAGCCACATCCCCGACGGCCCGGGTTACACGGAAAAGTACTACTTCTCGCCGGGCGACACCGGATTCCGGGTCTGGGACACGCTCTATGGCCGGGTCGGCGTCGCGATCTGCTGGGACCAGTGGTTCCCGGAATCGGCGCGGTCGATGGCTCTCCTCGGTGCCGAGTTGCTCATGTACCCGACGGCGATCGGCTCCGAACCGCCCGACCCGTCGTGGGATTCGTCGGGCCACTGGCGCCGTGTGATGTGCGGCCATGCCGGCGCGAACCTGATGCCCCTCGTCGCCGCGAACCGAACCGGTCGCGAAGAAGGTCAGCTGTTCGGCATCGACTTCTACGGCACGTCGTTCATCGCCGACAACACCGGAGCGGTCGTTGCTGACGCCGAACGTAAGCCCGAGGCGGTCATTCACGCGGTATTCGACCGGGCCGCTCTCGCTGCCGTTCGAGCGGGCTGGGGGCTGTTCCGCGACCGACGCCCCGATCTCTACGGCCCAATTCGTTCGCTCGACGGCAGCACTCAGGTCTCTTGACCGGCCCGCCACGCCATGGGCGAAACCTCCTCTCAACTCTCCGGTCGGTGCGAGGGAGATTCGCACCAACCGGTTCGGTCGGTTCACGTAAAATATTCGGTATGGATCTGACGTACGACGTTGTGTGGCCGAAGTCGGCCATGGGAGTGCAACACCGAAATCGGGCACCCCGGCTTGACACGCTGGCGGGAAAGCGAATCGGTTTCGTGTGGGACTACCTGTTTCGCGGCGAGGAGATCTTTCCGGCGATCGAACGCGAACTCCGTGATCGCTACGAAGGCCTTGAGGTCGTCGGCTACGAATCGTTCGGCAACATCCACGGGCCGGAGGAACATGCGTTGGTGGCCGCGCTGCCCGGTGCGCTCACCCGCTACCGCGTCGATGCAGTTGTAACCGGTAACGGCTGTTGAGGCAGTTGCACGCCCGCCGTGTTGCGGGCATCTGTCGCAGTTGAATCCGCTGGTGTTCCCACCGTGTCGCTGGTCTGCGAAGGCTTCGAGCGCCAGGCGGTTGCGACCGCACGGGGATTGGGGTTCGACGGGCTCGCCCTCGCCGTGTTGGAGGGCCACGTCGACGCACAGTCCTACGACGCGATGATCGCGTCGATTGTGGGCACGACCATCGACCAGATCGTCGAGGGTCTTACGGCCGAATTGGAGAACGACGAGGCAGGCGTCACCGAACCCGCTGCGCTCGACGTCGCAGCCAGCGGTTCGATCGAGGAGATCAACCGGATCTTCCGTGAACGGGGCTGGTCCGACGGACTACCGATCGTGCCGCCCACCCGCGAGCAGGTCGAGGCCTTTCTTCTACCCTCGGGTCATGATCCCTGGCGGGTCATCGGCCCGGCCCGGCCGTCGGGGCGCGATATCACGGTCTGGTCGGTCGCCGTCAACGGCGTTATGGCCGGCTGTCAGCCGGAGCACCTCGCTGTTCTCCTGGCTGTCGCTGAGGTGCTGGCGGATCCGCATTACGGCGTCGAACACTCGGGCAACACAACCGGAGCGGATGCGCTCATCGTTCTTAACGGGACAATCATCAAGGACCTCGGCTTCAACCACGGACCCGGTGCGCTGCGCGATGGATCACCGGCAAACACCACAATCGCGCGGTGGTTGCGGTTGTATCTCCGCAACGTGTGCGGCTTCACTGCGGAGGAACATGACAAGGCCACGTTCGGAAACAGTTCGCGGGTCGTGCTGGCCGAAGACGAAGCCGCGCTCGCCGAGATCGGCTGGTCGCCGTTTTGCGCCGACTTCGGCATTACCCCGGGCGAAGATGCCGTGACCATGGCCCGCATGAACAGCGGGCTCATCGTCGGCAGTGTGTTCGGATCGACGCCGCGCGAGATCATTCCCTATCTGGCCGACGGACTGGCCCGCGTCACCGGCTGGGACCTCACGCACGTATACGGTCTCGGGCAGGGCCACTACCGACCGTTGCTCATCCTGTCGCCGATCATCGCCAGGGTTTTCGGGCGCGTCGGGTGGTCGAAGGACGATGTTCGTGAGGCACTGTTCGAGCACGCCCGGATTCCAGCGTGGAAGTTCGAAAAGTTGATCGGCGAATGGTCAAACCTCACGACCGGACGCCGCACACTCTACGAGTTGGCGTCCGACGGCCTCGTACCGAACGCGTTCGCCGAATCCGATGACCCGAACCGGCTCGTACCCATCGTGACGTCACCGGACAAGTTCCTCATCGCCGTGGCGGGAGACCCAAATCGTATGAACGCATATGTTATGAGCCACGACGGCCCTCACGGCGATTGGACCAGCAAACGCATCGACCGCAGCCGCTCCAACGATCTCGTGTGCCGAGTCGAAGCGCCGCACCGCATCTAATTGGATGATCTTCACGCCTCCGAGTTGACTGTCATCCATACACAACCCCGGGAGCACTCATGACCGCCACAGCCATCGCCGTCACACCCTTCTCGTCGGCCCTCGGGGCGGTGATCTCCGGGGTCGACCTCGCTCTGCCACTCGACGACGTGACCTTCGATTCGATCCGACAGGCGTTCCTCGACCACGGGGTGATCTTCTTCCGTGATCAGCACGTCACCCCGGAACAGCACATGGCCTTTGCCAGGCGCTTCGCTCCGATCGACATCAACCGATTCTTCAAAGCGGTCGACGGATACCCGGAGATCGCCGAGGTCCGCAAGGAACCCGAGCAGACGTCCAACATCGGTGGCGGGTGGCATACCGACCACAGTTACGACGAAACACCAGCGATGGGTTCGTTGCTCCTCGCCCGTGAAGTACCGCCACGTGGCGGCGACACGTTGTTCGCCAGCATGTCAAAGGCCTACGAAGCTCTCTCACCCGGCCTGAAAGAAACGCTCGAAGGTATGCGCGCTGTGCACTCTACGGCGCATGTATTCGGGCCCGAAGCCGGCTATGCGAAAAATGCCGATACCGGCGGGCGCATCGGCAACGCCACAGCGGCAACCCAGGACAGCGTGCACCCGGTGGTGATCCGCCACCCCGATACCGGCCGCAAGACACTGTACGTGAATGCGGCGTTCACCACACGCTTCGACGGTTGGACCGCGGCCGAAAGCGCTCCACTGCTCAACTACCTCTACCAGCACGCGTCGCTTCCGGAGTTCAGCTGCCGGTTCGACTGGCAGCAGGGTTCGCTGGCGTTCTGGGACAACCGGGCCACATGGCATTACGCACTCAACGACTACCACGGCCACCGCCGCGTCATGCACCGCGTCACCGTGCAAGGTTCCGCCATCGAGGGTACATCCCGCTCCGCATAGTCAGCGCTGCATAGTCAGCGCTACACGCCAACCCGGTACTGGACCGATACCGGTACGGCGCTACCCGATGCGGACCGTACCGCGGTCACCGTCGACGTGCAGGATCGTACCGTCGGCAATCGAGGTGATGCCCGGAACGCTGAGGACGGCGGGATGCCGAGTTCCCGGGCGACGATAGCGGCATGGCTCTGAATGGCACCGGTGTCGCAGACAACCGCGGCCGCAGCCAGGAAGAGCGGCGTCCATGAGGGATCCGTGATCGCGCAGACGAGGACGTCGCCCGGTTCGAGCCCGCGTGGGTCGGCGGGGTCGGAGATGACGCGCGCCGGTCCCGATGCCATACCTCCGCTGACGGCGATTCCCGAAATCGTTGCGCCGGTGATCGGCGCCGCGGACCGCGAGCCCTCTCGGGTGGCCCAGGTCGTCGGGTCCGGGATCGACCCGTCGAACCAGGGAGGCGGAACCCGGGCGTTGAGGTAGTCAACTTGGGCTGCCCGTCGGTCGATTATCTCGTGGAACTGCGCGGGATCGGCGACATAGGCGCGAAGCTCCGACGCGGTTACGCAGAACGACCGACGCACGTCGTGAGGTCCACCTCGCTCCGACGCCCGTCGAAACAGTTCATGGAGTACACGGCGTGCACCGAGGTTCTCGAGCACGAGAATGTCCTTCGCCCGTTCCCGTCCGATTGATCCCTGTCGTGACACGTGAGCGGCGCGGCGGGTCATCCAGCGCACAGGTCGCGGCAGGAGGCGCATGGCCTCGGCCAGTGCCCGATCGGCATCGGCGGCGAGGCGCCGTTCCACGAGAGCGGGGTCACGGTCCTCGGGCGCGTGGCGCAGTCGGTCGATCGCTGCGTAAACGGGCGTCGGATCCATGACCCATGAGGGGGTGGCGAGTTCATACTCGTCGTTGCCACGGTGACCGTGGTCGGCCAGAAACTCATCGACGGCGGACGAGAACGCGGTGTTACGCGTGCGCTCGGCGATGCCGTTCAGCCCCTCGTCGAAGGTACGGGTAAGTTGAGGGTCCGCCGCCACCACACGACCGAGAGTCCACAGCCGTTGGGCGAGACGGGCGGAGTCGACTTCGCCGGTGCCGCTCACGATCCGGTTCGCGATCCCCGGTGGCATGTCCTTGCGGTCGAGGGAACGGTCGAGCAGACCGCGGGGTGCGCCGGCCAACATGCTGAATTGCAGGAGCCGCTTCATGCTCGCGGCCTGACGAGGCGGATACGTGTCGAGCCAACGGAGGAGATGGTCGTCTGATGCCGTACGGAGTTCGGGCATCGAGGTGAGCCAGCCGTTCGCATCGGACCTGGCCAGGTCGAGGGCGGAGAGGTCCGGTGATCGCAACAGCTTCAACACGTAGCGACTCATTGTCAGCGTCGCGATGAGGTTGCGGTCGCCCTTGGCGGGGCGGTACGGCGGTAGATCGGCGACTTCGCCCATCACCTGTTCGTCGGCGTCCTTCGGCGTCATGCCCGGCATCCGAACTCCGAAGAGCCGCATGGCCGAACCGCTCATGTAGAGGTAGCCGCCGAACACGCCGGTGCCAACTGACGGACCCGTGACCTCGTGGGGTCGGAGAACTCCCATTTCGACGAACACATCAACCTGACCCTGCCGTACCGCGTCACCGATGAGGGTGCCGGTCAGCGCCGTCATGGCATGAGGGAAGACTTCGCCGACATTGCCACGCGTGTACAAGGTGAAACGCTGGTTCGGTTCGGTGTCGGCGACCCAGATCTTTCCCATGCGCAAGTCTTACCCGTTTGCCGAGGGATTGCCCGTTTGCCCGTGGATCACTCAATTGAGCGACACACCAACACGGCGATTCGTGTTGCCGCGGCCGGAGATGCTGACCGAACGACAGTTGCGTTGGACCGTGTCCGTTTCGTTGCAGCCGCGCTGTCGGCTTCGGTGAGTTCACCGAAGCCGACTCGAACGCCGCAAGGAAGTCATTCCTGGCCTCTGTAGTGTGTCGTAAATATATGGTGGTTGTGGTGGTGCGTGGGGTAGTGTGTGGCGGTGCGTGCGCCGAGTCCTGCGTTGGTGATGTCTGATGGTCAGCGGGAGATACTTGAGTGTTTGGCGAGGTCGGGAACGGCGGCGCATCGGGAGGTGATCCGCGCGAAAGCGTTGTTGTTGGCTGCTGATGGTTTGGCTTCTACCGCGATTGCCGGTCGGTTAGAGGTCTCGCCGGCGAGTGTTGTTGCGTGGCGGGATCGTTTTGGTGAGGAGGGGGTAGCGAAGATTGGTGGGGTGCGACCGGGTAGGGGTCGTAAGCCGAGTATCACTTCGGAGAAGATCGATGAGATCGTCGGGTTGACGCAGAAGGCCAGGCCGGAAGGCGAGACGCGTTGGAGTTGCCGGTCGATGGCTGAAGCTGGCGGGGTGAGCCCGGCGACCGTGCAGCGGATCTGGTCGACTCGTGGCCTCAAACCGCATCGGGTGAAAACGTTCACGTTGTCAAACAGTAAGCGGTTCGAGGAGAAACTCGTCGATGTGGTCGGGCTCTATATGAATCCTCCGGACAAGGCGATCGTGTTGTGCATGGATGAGAAAAGCCAGATCCAGGCTCTCGATCGCACGCAGCCCTCGCTGCCAATGAAAAAGGGACGCGCTGCGACGATGACGCATGATTACAAGCGCAACGGCACGACCACGCTGTTCGCCGCGTTGAACGTGCTCACCGGGGTGGTTATCGGTCAGTGTTTGCCACGCCACCGTAACGACGAGTTCGTCAAGTTCCTGCGCCGCATCGACCGTCAAACACCCAAGGGCTTACAGGTCCATCTCATTTTCGATAACCACGCCACCCACAAGCGTCCCAACGCCGATGTCGAGGCGTGGCTCGTCAAGCACCCCCGCTTCCACCATCACTTCACCCCAACCTCAAGCTCATGGCTCAACCTGGTCGAGCGATGGTTCCGTGAGATCACCGACAAAGCAATCCGTCGCGGTGTGTTCCATTCGGTACCCGATCTCATCGCAGCGATCGAGGACTACCTGAACGCAAGCAACGCCAATCCCAAGCCGTTCCAATGGACCGCCACAGCCGAATCCATCCTCAAGAAAACCCGACGAGGCCGCGTCACCCTCGACGCAATCACCAAATAAATAAGAGACACTACACTAGTAAGAGTCCGATCGGGTCGCTCGTCTCAATTGGGGCCCGCATCAGGACTCGATCAGCGAACGTGTCGCAGTGTTCCGTCGGTCGTCACGTCGAACGGGGTCGAAAGCGTCGCAGGACTGGGGCCATTCCTGCTCATGACGGGCGCCCGTCGATCGTTTCTTGGCGATCGGGAACTGCC
>JANMZO010000175.1:0-13546 GCA_031383405.1 Acidimicrobiia bacterium
GAAGGTGAGCCGACCGTCACGGATCACCGGCGCGGGACGAACGAACCAGGCGAGAGCCGCCACATGTGACTGCAGCACAGCGGCACCGCCGCGCAAACCAGCGTGAATCACCACCGGATCACCCCACCGCAGGAACGGCACGCCGAAGTTGTTCGTGATGCTGTCGCACTCGTCCAGCAGTGAGGCTGCGTGGGTGCCGAGCATGCCGGCGACGCCCGGTACCGTGCCGGCGGACGGAATGCATGAGAGCCCTGCCGCCGCGAACTCGTCGGACCGCTTGAGCAGTTCGCTCAGCGCGGTGGGCGATGCGCTGATGTCGACGTAGTGGCTGCCAGCGCGCAAAGCCCCTTCGGCAGCGCTCAGTGGTGTGATGTCGTCGAGACCCGCGAGGTTCATCACCAGGTCACACCCCGTCGCCGCTGCGGCAACCGCCGATGCATCGGTCGCGTCGGCTTGGGCTACCTGAGCCGAAACGTTCAGCTCGGTCAGGCGTTGTGCGACCCGATCGCGATCACGCCCGGCGACCACGATGTCGTCGACCGAGATGGACCTTGCGAGGAGCGGAATCGCCAATCCCGCAACGCGCCCCGTGGAACCCAGCACCAGTACTCGCACGCGTTCTCCTCAGCATCGATCGTCGGCACGATCGTATGCCTGGCCGAGCCTGAGCGGAACTTGCAATCGGCGACAGCCGTCCGGGAGAGCAATCACCGGCTGTAGGGCGACCCTTCGGATGTGAAGACGGCCGCACCGCGGACATATTCGACGGCCATGGAGACGGCCTCGTCGTGCGAAAGGGGCCGTATCGGCTGGACCGCGGGATCGAGTCTCTCGTCGAGGTGGGCGATGAACTCCGGGAAGAGTCGAGCGACACCCGTGACACGAGCGGCATCGGTGAGTGCCCGGGCATCCGCGGGACGTTCCTGGCTCAATGCAAGCGCAGCGCCGACAGCGATGGCAGCATCGACATAGTTGGTGACGCGGTTCCGGACCCACCGATCAACATGCGGTTCGATCAGTTCCGCAGCGACACCCGGTTGGTCGAGGAGAACGGCGGTCCTTGCCCCGAACAACACACCCGCGTCGCTGGTTGTCGTGTCCGGTGCGGCGAGTTCATAGGTCAGGATGTAGTGCTGAAGTGCGAGAGTGGGCTGGCTTGGTGCCAGTGCAGATGCGAGCGCGAACTCTGCGATCGCACGGATCGATGGTGAACCCAGCGTTTCGGCCAGCTGCACCGCTGTTCGGGCCAGTTCCAACCCTTCGGCTTCGGGCAGTTCTCCAGACATCGTTCCCCAGGTGACCATGCCGCACAGACACTGCACCTCGACCGCATCGCCGCGCGGAATGACGTCACTGGGTATGGCGCGTTGGGCGACCGCGAATCCTGCGGCCAGCGAATTCCCTGAGGCCTCGGCTTGGGCCAGGAGGTTGATGGCCATTCGTGGCGGATCCACGCCCTGAGCCGCGCTGAGTTCTTCGATGACGCCAAAGATCTGGCGTTGGGTTGTGATGAGGTCCGGGCCGAACCTGACGGCGTGTTCGAGAGCGCATACGAAGACGTCCGCTGCGCCGATGAAGTTCCCTGTCGGGTCGGCCTCCCACAGCATCCAGGCCGGCACACGGAGCGGAGCGGCATGGATGTTGGCGTTGCGCTGAAACGGTGCCAACAAACTCCCTGCAATGTCGAGTTGTCCCATCTCGATCGACCACTCGACCAGACGTCGAAGGTTGGGGACCTCAAGCGCCAATGATGTCATCCATTGCCTCTCGTTGGGACCTAACAGCTCAGCGGTGGCAGAAATGGCCCACTGGCTGAAGTGGCGGCTCGCCGACAGGAACGCCTCGCGTGTTTCGCCCGCTTGCTCGAGTCGCTCCTCGCTGTACTGGCGGATGGTCTCGAGGAACCGGTACCTGGTGCGTCCCTCGACGGGTTCTGCCGACAGCAGCGACTTCGCGACCAGACTGCTCAGTGTTTCGAGGAGATCATGCCTGTCACGTACGAGGTCCGCGCAGACTGCCGTAGCCGCGTTCAGGTCGAACGTCGCGCCGAAGACAGCGAGGCGCCGCATGATCTGCTGGGCCTGGATGTCCAGGAGATCGTGGGACCAGTCCACGGTGGCGCGAAGCGTCTGGTGCCGGTCTCGACCGCGCCGCCTTCCGCCGGTAAGCAACCGGAACCGGTCGTCGAGATTCTCGGCGATCTCGACGGGGGTCATGGACGCGATTCGTCCCGCCGCCAACTCAATCGCCAACGGGATGCCGTCCAATCCACGGCACACGTCGGCCACCGCATCCCTGTTTGCGGCAGTGATCGAGAATCCATCGAGCAGGGCCCCGGCTCGCTCGACGAACAACTGCACAGCCTCCGCGTGCGCTGCATCGTCGTCCGCCGAAGGCAGGCCCAGAGTCGGGACTGCGAAGATGCGTTCGCCTTCCAGAGCCAGCCCTTCCCGACTGGTCGCCAGGAGCCGCACCTCCGGACAAACGTCAAGGATGCGCGCAGCGACATCAGCAGCCTCGTCGAGCAGATGCTCGCAATTGTCCAAGACCACCAGAGCGTGCTGGAACCGAAGCGCATGTGTCACAGAATCCGCAAGACTTAATCCTTGTTGCTGACGAACTCCGACGGCTGTCGCGATTGCTTCAGCGACGCCGTCTTGGTCATTTGCAGACGCCAACTCACAAAACCAGACGCCATCAGAGAACTCGCCCAACATCTCGGCGGCAACCTGGAGCGCGAGTCGCGTCTTGCCCACGCCACCCACGCCGGTCAGGGTGACCAATTGGCATTCGTCGAATGCAGCGACGACGGCCGAGATGAGTTGGCCACGCCCGATGAAACTCGACCGCTGCACGGGCAAGTTGGTGGGATACGAGCCCACAGAGCGAACCGGTCCGAACTTGACTCTCAGACCGGCGGCCGTGAGTTGAAACAGTGATTCCGGTCGGCTCAGATCTCGCAGCACATGTTCACCGAGGCCGACCAACTCGAACCCATCGAACTCGGCGACAAGATCCGCCGTTGCCTTCGAAACCAGGATTTGCTCACCGTGAGCCGCTGCCATGATCCGCGCGGCCCGATTCACGACGACTCCGAAATAGTCACCGTCGCGTTCTTGTGCAGCACCGGTGTGCACGCCCATCCTCACCGGAAGTGCCAATGCTCGCTGTGCTTCAGTTGCACACCCGGCCGCCGCCGCAGCTTCAGCGAACGCAACACAGAACCCATCGCCACCAGTGGCAAAGACGTAGCCACCGAAGGCCTCAATCGTCGAGCGCATGATGTCGTCGTGCTGCTCGAGCGCTTCTTGCATCGCTTCGGGCCGCTCATCCCACAACCGCGTCGACCCCTCGATGTCCGTGAACAGAAACGTCACCGTCCCAGAAGGTCGATCCCTTGACATCGCCAGACACTAGATGACGACCACCGATGCCGACGGTGGGTTGGCACGCACACTCTGTTCAAACCCCCAGGCTGCGGGAGTCACGCGGTTCCGGCGTACGGCAGTTGCCCAGGAGGGCACACGGCCCCGGCCAATATGCAGTGCGAGTGTTGTCGCTCGGCGCGTACCATCGGGCGCCGTTATGAGTGCCTCGTCCAAGGCAACGGGCTTGCTTGCCGCCCTCAGGGAAACTATGAATACCCCATGAAACAACCGTCGGAGTCGTATTACGACACCGTTACCTGGAACACGAGTGATGTCGTGTCTGGCGGGTCGCGGATGGTGCCGGTCAGTACGCCGGGTGGCGAGTTCCGGGTCTGGACCAAGCGGGTCGGCAACAACCCTGACCTCAAGGTGCTGCTGCTGCACGGGGGTCCGGGGGCAACCGATGAGCTCTACGAGTGCTTCGACACCTGGTTTCCGCGCGCCGGTATCGAGTACTACTACTACGACCAGCTCGGCTCGTTCCGCAGCGACCAGCCCGACGACCCGTCGCTGTGGGATCTCGGTCGGTTCGTCGATGAAGTTGAGCAGGTCCGTCAGGCGCTGGGTCTCGGCCGCGACAACTTCGTTCTCTTCGGGCAGTCTTGGGGCGGGATCCTCGCGATGGAGTACGCCGTTCACCACCAGGAGCACCTCAAGGGCCTGGTGATCTCCAACATGATGTCGAGCGCAAGGCTCTACAACGCGTACGCCAACGACGTCTTGATGCCCACGATGGACCAGTCCGTCCTTGCCGAGATCAAGCAGTTCGAGGCGGCCGGTACGACCGACGACCCGCGCTACGAGCAGCTGCTCATGGAGCATCACTACGTCCTTCACGTCTGCCGGATGCCGCTCGAACGGTGGCCCGACCCCGTCCAGCGCGCGCTCGCCCACATCAACCCGTCGGTCTATGTGCCCATGCAGGGGCCGAGCGAGCTCGGACTCAGCGGCACCCTTGAGGACTGGGATCGCTCGGGGGACTTGAAGGACATCGACGTACCAACGCTCACGATCGGCGCCACCCACGACACCATGGATCCTGCGCACATGCGCTGGATGTCTGAGCAGTTGCCCCAGGGGTCGTACCTGCACTGTCCTAACGGCAGCCACCTGTCGCAGTTCGACGACCCGGACCACTACTTCCCCGGGCTGATCAGGTTCCTGGAGTCTCTCTAGGTCAAGTCGGTCGGCTAGCGACACACGGTGAGGGCGGCCCGCGGCCCCGTCCAACGCATCGCGGGCAGCATCGGTATCGAAAGAGACTGTTGCATTAGGAGAAGGGCCGAAGTTTTCGGTTCTTCGATTCGCTACGTGTACTTAGATTCTTGCATTCAGTTCGTCGAATGCCGCAGCGAAGGGAAGATGCCGATTCGGTCGCCGAGACAGACGTCCATCCCAGGGCGAGCGCCGTGAGTGGTGACCTTCTTCCTCGGCTTGCTCCGTTGAATGCGGGGATTCACGCCGCGAGACGGCGGCGGAGGAGGTCGGCCCCGTCACCGTCGAGCTTGGACGCAAGTTGGGCGCGTCCGCCAAGGGCGAGAATAAGCACGCCGGCTGTGGCATGAACCTCGGGCCCTATTGCTTCCTAGTGCGTTTAGAGTGGGCTGATGTTGCGTGTGACGCTGCTCGGTACGGGTTCGCCGAGTCCGAGTCTTGTTCGCCACCACCCGGCAGCGATCGTGCACTGGGGTGACCATGGCTCTGCGCTGGTCGATGCCGGCGACAGCGTCGTCGGACAACTCCTCGCAGCGGGCGAGGCGCTGCGAGGAGTTGATCGCGTGCTGTTCACCCATCTCCATTGGGACCATATCCTTGGCTATCCGGCCTTCGTTTGGGGAAGCTGGACCGTTGGACGGACGCGCCTCGACGTCACCGGCCCGACCGGCACCCAGGACATGCACCGTCGTCTGGTGGAGGACTTCTACCGGGACCAGGCGGATTCGGCCATCGACCTCGGCTACGACCGCCACGGCTGGGACAACACGGTCGTGCGAGATGTCGAGGCCGGATGGTCGACGGAGGTCGATGGATGTCGCATCGAGGCGGGCTCGGTCGTGCATCCCCCGATGGCGTCGTTGGCGTGGCGGTTCACGTTCGGTGGAAGGTCGCTGGTGGTGTCGGGGGACACGGCGCGTTGCGACGAGCTGGTGGCCTTCGCCCATGACGCCGATGTGCTCGTCGTGGACGCGTGTGCCTCCGCTGCGCCATTGGATGCACCGGCGAAGCGACGAACGATTGTCGAACGCCTCCACGAGTTCCACGCGTCGCCGCAGGACTGCGTCGATATGGCCGCTGCCGCTCGCGTCGCCACCGTCGTGTTGACCCATCACCTTCCCGAAGCCAGCCTCGACGTCGACACGACCGGCTACGGCGGAACGGTCATCATCGGGAACGACCTCGACGTGATCGAGGTATGAGCGCGCTGCCGACCGTGGCGCGTGGCTCGGCCTTGTCCAGGCCTGCGCCGACGAGGGGCTTGATCTCGTAACGGCCTGAAGCTGTGGACCGGGCGCGTTTGTCTACGTTGAGGTGAATCGTTGCATATGCGTTCCGGCGTGCTTGTGCTGGTAGCGACGGGCCGCATAACTTTCTGGGACACCGCGAGCGGCGATGGGTGGGCCTGGTGGCAGTCGACCGAGGACGCTCCCAGCCGTGACTCGGTCGTTACTTACCCGGGCGTACCGCCCCGTCGGCCGGTTTGTGGGTCGTCAGGGCGAGGGAGCAAAGAAATGTTCGGTAATACAGACCCGTCTTTCTTCTGAGGCACTCTCCGGCGACCTACAGGCATGCCTCACTGTTGCGGAGATCGCCTTTCGGCACGGCGAGACGAAAGGCTACGTCGATGGGGCGTATGCGCCGGCTGGGGCTGAAGCTGAACCCGCGACGTTCTGTGGACTGGACCGGACTCTCCGAGCAGTTGCAGCACCATCGACCTTGAGAGATCGCAGCTCAGCGCGCGGTGTCCGTAAGCGTCGTGTACTGGGCCGCGCATCAGCGCGGGATCTGTCACCTCAATCGGTCAGCGCGCCCGATCGATGACGACCGCTTTCGTGCCGATCTGGCCGCGCGCATGATGCCGGGCGAGGTGGCCGAAGCGGTGGGTATCAGCTTGGGCAGTGTGTACCGGATCCGACACCTCGAACCAGGCCGCTGGCCAAGGAATTGAGTGTTGCGATCCCAGCCGCTCAACAAGCGGGAAGATGGCGAAGCAGAGACTCGCCCTGCCTAGCGTACTTCGCGCCGATTCGCGCCCGGAGTGTCCGATCGTCGGCAAGGTACGAGGTGCGCGACCGGTCGGAACTCCCGCGCAAACTTTACTGACGATCACTCGCGTAACCGGCCCCCGGTTCCCTGTAAGAGGAACGAGTGGCGGTTGCTTATGTAAGGCCTGCCGCGAAGCGTTCGATCTGGCGGAACTCGTCGACGAGCGTCGAGCGGATGGTGGTGTTCGCTCCCGAGGTTCTGGCTGCTTTGATCGTCTGGGAGGGCAGCGATGCGGCTCGGATGTGTTCGCGGCAGCGTCTGTAGATGCGGTACGCGGTTTGGTCGTTAAGTTGTCCGGTGGCGACCGTCGCCAGCAACTGGGAAGCTCGGACCGGGTCGCCGTGCAAGGACTCCCATAGAGCAAGACCGAGCAGCACGTCAGGCAGTCCTCGGTCGGATCCAGCGTCGAGGTACCGGCGGTAGGCGGTCCCGATGGCGGCCGACCATGCCGATTTGTGTCCGATTTCTGCGGCTGTCCAGGCGACCTCGAGCCAAGCGCGGGCCGCCTCGAGGGGTAGTCCGATTGCTTCTGCGGATTCGGCCACGCGCTGGGTTGTGACCAGTGCTGCGTTGCCTTGTCCGAGTTCGAGCTGCAACCGGGCGAGTTCCATGTGTGTGCAGTTGTAGTCCCACCCATCCGGACCACAGATGAACGTTGCCCGGTCGACTAACGCCATCCGATCGGCAAGCGCTGTTCCGGAGATGCCGGCTACGAAGGCCAGCAGTGCGAGCGCAGTTGCTTCGACCCGGCTTGCCCCGACAGCCCGGGCCCGGGCCACCGCCTCTTCGAGCAGCTGTGCGGCCCGTTGGGGATCGGGGGTGGACAATCCCTGAGACATGATCGTCAACGCCGCCGAAGCCACAGCGTCCTCGCTGCAGTTGACTGCCTCGTCGTACGCCTGCGCGGCGAGGTGGCGCATTGCGTCGTAGTCGCCGTTGATGTAGGTAGCGTCGGCGTGGGCGAGGGTCACCCTTGCTCGGCGATCTGGGGGCAGCCTTTCGGTGTCGACGAGTCCGGTCCATTCGAGCGCGTCACGTGGAGCGAAGTTTTCCCGCCACAGGAAAGTGCACGCCATCACCACGTTGGCGAGCGCATCGTTGTTCCCCTCTTCGCTAAGCCAGTCGATGACCGCCCGAAGGTTGTCGAAGTCGGCACGGAGTCGCGATGCCAACTCTGCGGACGCCCACTGGTCTTCGAAGCTCCAAGTGTTCGTCCAGGTGGCGAACCATTCGGCATGCCTTGTTCGCGATTGCTTTGCATCTTCTCGTTCGGATAGTCGTAGCTGCGCGTACATCCGAACCGTTTCAAGCAGTGCGTACCGGGAACCCCACCGGTTTTGGTCGGCGATGACCAACGACTTGGCGACCAGCGAGCCGATGACGTCGGTCACGTGTCGGCCCGTGCCCGTGCAGACCCCTTGGGCGGCGTCGAGCGTCCAACCGCCGGAGAAGACTGAGAGGTCAGCCAGAACTCGGCGTTCGTCGTCGTCAAGCAAGCCCCACGACCAGTCCATGGTTGCCTGGAGCGTTTGTTGGCGTTGCCGCCGCCGATGACGGCCGCCCACGAGAATCCGGAACCGGTCATCGAGCTCACCTAACAGCTCGCCTGGGGACATATGGCGGAGATGGACTGCGGCGAGCTCGATGGCCAACGGGATTCCATCGAGGTGTTCGCAGATTCCGATCAGAGCATCGCGGTTGTCGCTACCCGCCTCGAAACGGTCGTTGGCGGCCCGGGCTCGATCGATCAGCAGACGAAGCGCAGGCCCATCGTCCCCGTCGACGACGGCCGCGAGTGATGGAACGTTGAAGGTCCGCTCACCATCTACCTGCAACGCTTCTCGGCTCGTGGCCAGAATCCGCAGCCCTTGAGCGGCTGATAGCAAAACTTCGATCATTTCGGCCACATCGTCGATCAGATGCTCGCAGTTGTCGATGACTAGAAGCAGTCGCCGGTCTGACAGCACCGTTGCCAGTTGCGCGGCCATCGAGCCGCTGCCGGTCGTCGACGCGTCGAGCGACACGCCTGCCGCCTCTCCGACCGCAACTGTCACTAGCCGGCCATCCGACAACGGGGAAAGGTCGACGAGGAACAGCCCGTCAGGAAACATATGGGTGAGACCTTCGGCGGTGGCTAGCGCCAGGCGCGTCTTTCCTGCGCCTCCGATCCCTGTGAGTGTCACCAACCGACTCGCCTCCACCATGCCTGCAACGCGGTCGATCTCAGCAACGCGGCCGAACAACTCGTTCCTCTGCATGGGCAGGTTGTTTCGCACGGAATCGAGTGAACGCAGCGGCGGGAACGTTCCCGGCCCTATCTGCCATAGACGCTGGAGCGACTTGAGATCCTTCAGGCGGTGCTCACCAAGATCGACCAGACCAGTGCGTCCTAAAAGCCCGGTGGTCGTGGAAGTCACTACCACCTGACCGCCGTGAGCCGCGGACATGACTCGAGCCGCACGATTCACTGCAGTTCCGAAGTAGTCACCGCCACGCTCGTCAGCTTCACCGGTGTGCAAACCCATGCGCACCCGAACCGGTGTCCGCTCCGGCCACGATTCGGCGACCAACGCACGCTGGGCTTCCAAAGCAGCTTCAACGGCGTCATCGGCCCGGTCGAACGCTGCGGAGAACGCATCACCGCCGGTGGAGAACACGAACCCATAGTGGCTTTCGATCGCGGCCCGCAGAATGTCGTCATGCCGCTGAAGAGCCACACGCATGTCGGAGGGATGCTCGTCCCACATCCGCGTTGAGCCCTCAATGTCGGTGAACAGGAATGTCACCGTCCCGGTCGGGCGAGACGTCACCCCTGTAGCATCGCACGCACGGAGCCCACCAGCAACAAGTCCCTAATTCGGCTGAACGGTGCGTGGCGCAGTGCTCACAAACCGTTTGCGGGGCCCGGCCCGCATACCCAGGAGGCCGTCGCCGCTCTCGTCGGGCCCCCCACCTGCCTCGAGGCAGACGGGACCGGTCGAAGATTCCGCCTTGAGGACCAGCTCCGGCGAGACGCAGCCGCCCAACGTGCCCGCAGACCAGCGCTCCAGCGTCGAGAAGTAGACGTCGCCGCTCGGCGCCACGGCCATCGATCGCGACCACCCCGCGCGGATCTCGGTCGACGGTCAGTCGAGCCCGGTGACCGGATCGACGCCTCAGCGGAACCCCTCCCACAATTCCGCTCGCCGTGCTTTGTGGTGCGCGTCCCCTCCAGAGTGGGGATCTGAGCGGTTGCGGCTCGGTTCATGACCGTCGATAAGTGCTACGGGGCAGACTGTGCGCTGAGTGTGTGCGATCGTCGGCGAGGCGCGAGGTGCGCGACGGGTCGGGACCGCGAACCTCTCCAACGTTCAAGGCGGAGTTTGCAAATTGTTGCAGGTGAGCCAGATCGTTCAGATACTAAGTGCACGTATATCCGAACACTCATCCGGACTTCCCAGCGGCACAGGACGGTACGTGACGGCATGGGGCGTCGATGGGGCCGTGTTCGGTGGGTCCGGGCACTCACCGGGTTGGTGCGGGTCGTGGTGATGTTGTGGTGCCATCGGTGGTTCGTGGCCGTTTGGCGGGAATGTCGCAGGTCGAGCGGATCGGGCTACCGCCGTCGTTGTTGGCGGGTTTGAAGCATCTTGCGTCGCTGCATAATCCGGACTTCTACGAAAAGGAACTTCTCCGACTCTCGACACATGCGACACAGCGTTTCGTTCGTTGCTATCGCGAGGAACTCGATTTGTTGCATCTTCCTCGCGGGCTTCTCCCGGACGTCGAACAACTCCGTGCGGAGTTCGGCAGCCGACTCGATGTTGTCGATGGACGGGCCGATGCTGCGCCGATCGATGTGGCGTTCCAGGGACTGCTGTCTTCGGTCCAGCAGCATGCCTTTGACGCGTTCGTGTCGCATCACATTGGTGTGTTGGAAGCACCGCCTGGAGCGGGCAAGACCGTGATGGCATTCGCGCTTATCGCGTACCGTCGGGTCCCGACGCTTGTGCTGGTGGATCGCAAGACGCTCGCGGATCAATGGCGTGAGCGGCTCAGCGAGTTTCTCGGTTTGACGAAACGTGAGATCGGTCAGCTAGGTGGTGGGCGTGATCGTCAGAGTGGCATTGTCGATATCGCAACGCTTCAGACGTTGGCCAATCACGATGACCCGGCCGGGTTCATTGCCGGATACGGAATGGTGATTGTCGATGAGTGTCATCACGTGCCCGCAGTGTCGTTCGAGGAAGTCGTGCGTGATGCCCCGGCGCGCTTCTGGTTGGGGCTTACTGCGACTCCGTTGCTGGTTTGGCCTTCTACGCCGATACGATCAGCGGATGGAGCAGGCCCTGGTCGAGCGGTACCGCAATCAATGGGTGGCCGTCGACGATGACGGCCATGTCGTCGCCCACGCCACCTCATTTGAGCAGCTCGATCAGGCACTGTCGACGATGCCACCCGTTCATGTCGTTATTCGCGGATCCCTCAATCTGATGAACCACTGTTCGCAGGCGACTGGTACGCCTGAGGCCGCACACTTAGGCAAGCCCTCTTGACTTGTCTAGGCAAGGGGTCTAGTTCACAATTGTGACGCGACGGGACCTTGTCCGGGAAATGAAGGCTCTTTCGTGGAGGCTCAAACAGCCGATGCAGCGAGGCCCTGGGCCTCCTCGGGAGCGTTTCGCGTGGCAAGCGTATGCTGTGAGGGTACGTTTGATCGAATAACTGTCGATCCCGATCGTATGGGTGGCGTTGCGTGTATTCGAACGCTTCGTTTTCCGGTCGCGTCGGTAGTGGCCATGGTTGCTGACGGCATGGCGAACGAGGAGATTCTGGCCGAGCATCCGGATCCGGAATTGGCTGATATTGCCGAAGCTCTTCGGTACGCGGCGTTGGCGCTGCAGGAACGCGAACTTCCGCTTCGTCGCCCGGCGTGAAATTTCTTCTGGACCAAAATCCGTCGCATCGGGATCAAGGAATTTCTGGTCGCGGCCGGGCACGGTGTGATTCACGTTCGCGGTGATTCACGTTCGCGATGTTGGCCTTGCCGGGGCGTCGGACCCGGAGCTGACGGCGTTCGCCGTGCTTGAGGATCGGGCTACGGAAGTGCTAGGATTTAAAGCATCAAAGAGCGGGTGGAACTGGGGAACATTTAGTTATGGACGTAGAATCAATCTATCAAAAACGTTTTAGTGATGTAGAATCAAGAAATTCTCTTTGGAAAATTTTAGTTAGTGACTTTTTTCAGAAATACATCAACGATACGGACGTAGTATTAGACATGCCTTGCGGATATGGTGAGTTTATTAACAACATCCAGTGCGGGGAAAAGTTAGCTCTTGATATAAACACAGACTCTAAAAAACATCTCAATAAAGATGTAAAGTTTGTAAAAGCTAGTTCAACTGCAACTACTCTCATGGATGAGAGTATTGATAAGATTTTCATAAGCAATTTCTTTGAGCATCTGACTCGAGGGGACATCGCGAAAACCATTACTGAAATTAGGAGAATATTGAAACCGGGGGGCAGAGTGTTGGTTCTCCAGCCAAACATAAGATTCGCGGCTAAGGACTACTGGATGTTCTTTGACCACATTACTCCAATTGATGACAGGGCCCTAGGTGAGGCTTTTGAGATTGGAGGCCTAACCCTCAAGAAGTCCATCGTCAGGTTCCTTCCATTTACCACACAGAGCAGCCTTCCAAGCGCAAATTTTCTTGTAAGGATATATTTGAGAGTTCCTCTCGCATGGAGGATAATGGGCGCTCAAAGTTTCTTGGTGTTTGAAA
Source organism: Acidimicrobiia bacterium (assembly GCA_031383405.1). Taxonomy (GTDB): domain Bacteria; phylum Actinomycetota; class Acidimicrobiia; order Acidimicrobiales; family JANYDT01; genus JANMZO01. The sequence continues at coordinate 12,464 of JANMZO010000175.1, forward strand.
AATGATCGAACTTTCGGTAGTCGTTCCGATCTAACAAAGCCGATGATTTCCCTAGGTTCTATAAATGAGCTGTAGACAATATCAAAAATGACCTCGTCATGCACGTTGTCTACGATTTCGACGAAGACACATCCGTACCTGTGGCTAAAGACTTTCAGAAAAAGATCCTCGCATCGTATTGACCAAAAACACTCTTGGTCGGGGGCCTATCAACGCAATAAAAGGTCACGTTCCGCGAACCGGCCAGCAACCGCGGCGATCACGAGTGCGTGGTCGACTGCTTCGGTGCCGTAGATCGAACACAGGGCGACGGCGTCACTCATTTTCTTCTCAATGAGCCGGGTCCCGGTGCCGGCTGCTTCGGTGAGCCACTGCGCGGCGCCGGTGCCGATGCGCAAGAACGCGGCTTCGCCCGGTTTCGTTGCCCTGGGCGGGCGTTGTAGGGGGTCTCGCCGGACGGGATAGTGGCCCTCAACGACCGACACGGCGCCGGCATCAACGAGCGTGTGGCGACACAGTTCGATCGGGCCTTTCGCATCGATTCCGGTCACGACAAGCTCACCGGCGTCTTCGCGGACCCGCACCCGGGTGTCCGCGTAGGCGTGCGGGACGGAGTATCCGGCGTTGCGCCACGACACCGTGCACGACCACGTCACCCGCCCGGGAAACCCCGAACTCCGCCGTGTACGCGTCCCGATGAACCGGATGCAACCGCGGCCGTTCGATCTCCAGGCGGTCGATCGGGCGGGCGTTCGTTTCAACCTGTTCGGTCCGTCGATCTCGACCAGCGACCCGGACATGCACCCGGCTGTTCAACATTGCCATCACCGCCGTGCACGCTGTTTCCAACTCAACAAACGAGCGGTACGCGGGCAAAAGGTTATGGCCGGTCGGGACCAGATCAGCTTTCGCGACACGGACCGATGATTCTGATCCGCCTTTCGATTCCGGGTCATAAGGCACGCACGTCGCGATCGTCAACCCATACCAAGCCGACACATCAACCATCGTGCGGTTCCGGACCGCGACCCCAGCCACATGACGATCCGTGACCGTGCGTTCGTTATCAGTCAACGCATACGT
>JANMZO010000182.1:0-6536 GCA_031383405.1 Acidimicrobiia bacterium
GAAGCTCGCACCGAGTGCCGGACCATTGGACCCTTCCGCCCAGCGCGCACCGGTGAACTCATTGCTGAAGGCGGCCGGAAAACTGATGTCGGTTACGAACGGCCATACCGCCGCAGGCAGGGCCTTGATATCAATCTCAACGACGGTACCCGGACCGTCACTGAGCCGCGCCGGGCTGCTCGGCCCGGACTCCCACGTGCGCGCGAACCCGTCGAAGTACGTGATCTCTCTGGCCGGATACCGTGGAGCCCGCTTGAACTCGGTGCCCTTGGTCCAAGCGACGGGAAGCATGACGATCTGAGTCATGCCGTCGGGAATGCCGAGCAGTTCCTTCAGCTCGTCGTCACGGCTGAAGATGGCGGTGGTCCACGCGGTGCCCAGGCCGCGGGCGCGCAGTGCCAGGCAGAAACTCCAGGCCGACTGGATCACCGAGTCGAAGAGGCCGGGTCGCCCGCTCCCGTCGTGCAGACCGATGATCGTGGGGATCACGATGGCAGGTACCTCGGCGAGGTGCTCGGCCAGATACGCCGCGGACTCCATGACCCGGGCCTGCGGATGGTCGGTGCCGGCGAGTTTGTCGCGCATCTCGATCATCCACCGGCCCGCGGCCTCAAGCTGGATCTCCGCGAGCTTGGCCTTGATGGCAGGTTCGCGCACAACGATCCAACGCCGACTCCCCTGGTTGCCACCGGACGGCGCCTGCTCGGCAATGTCGATACAGTCGAGAATGATCTGCGGATCAACCGGGCGCTCAAGGTCGAGTCGACGACGCACCGAGCGGGTCGTGGTCAGGGTTTCGTCGACCGATGGAACGTCAATGCTCATGTTTGGGTCCTCCGAGTGGAACGTGCGAAAACCTGACGTTCAGGCTGAGGATATACCGCGAAAGGATGGAGTTGGGTCCAACGCGTAGGATCGGTTTCCATGGCACCATCGACCGGAACGGCGACGATCGTGATGACCGATCTCGCCGGCTCCACCGCGCTGCGGTCCCAGTTGGGTGAAGAGGCCGCCGACGGGTTGCGCCGGGAGCACGACGCCGTTCTGACCGACGTGGTTGTCGCGTTCCGCGGTCGGGTCGTGAAGGGGGCCGGCGACGGGATCCTGGCGGCGTTCGACTCGGCATCGGATGCGGTGGCGGCCTCGGTCGCGATGCAGCAGGCCGTCAACACGTTGGGCCAACGCCGCAGGTTGGCGTTGAAGATCCGGGTGGGGATCAGCGCCGGCGACGTGTCGTGGGAGAACGGCGACTGCTTCGGTCTGCCCGTCGTGGAAGCGGCCCGCCTGGAAGCGGCGGCCGCGCCGGGTCACATTCTCGCCGCGGAGATCGTGCGGGTGCTGGCCCGCGGCAGGGCCGGGGCCGAATACCGGTTGGTCGGTGAACTCGTCCTGAAGGGTCTCGACGAGCCGGTGTCGGCATGCGAAATCCTCTGGGCACCTATCGAGACGACCCCCGCCGACCCGGCGACACCGACCCCGTGGGTCGGTCGGACGGCGGAACTCGGCGTCCTGACCGGGGCGTGGGACAGCGCCCGTTCGGGAGCGGGAGGTGCGGTGCTCGTGGGTGGCGAACCAGGGATCGGGAAGACCCGTCTCCTGCATGAGTTTGCGGCCAAGGTGCGGGCAGGTGGTGGGTTGGTGTGGTGGGGCGCGGCGTATGAAGGTGAGGGTCGCGCCTACGGCCCGGTGACGGAGATGCTCGAAGAACACGTCCGCGTCACCCCGGCTGGAGCGCTCGCCGGTCAGCTCGGCCCCGGTGCGGGACTCGTGGCCCGGGTCGCCCCGTCGGTGCGCGAGGCGTTGGGTGACGTCGACGAGCCCGTCGTCGTGTCACCCGAAGTGGAACGCGACCGGATGGTCGACGCACTCGCCGAGTTCGCGGTCGGCGTCGCCACGGGCGTGCCGCTGGTGATCGTCGTCGACGACGCCCACTGGGCCGACGCGGCCACAGTGGGGTGGGTGCGTCATCTGGTGCGGCGGGCAGCGCAACTGGCCGTGTTGGTCATCGTGGCGTACCGCGAAGTCGATCTCGACCGTCGCCACCCGCTGGCCGACGTGCTGCCCGCTTGGCGCCGCGATCCGTGGGTGCGGCGGATCGGCCTGACGGGCCTCGATCGTGAAGCCGTCGGCGGGTTGCTCACGGGCCTCGCGCTCGACGACGTGCCGGCCGAGTTCGTGAACGCGATCACCCAGGAGACGGGCGGGAACCCCTTCTTCATACGGGAGGTGATCCTGCACCTGGTCGAAGAGGGCCGGGTCCGCCGCCAGGACGGCCGGTGGGTCACCGATGCGGTGGAATCGCTGGGGATCCCCGAAGGCGTGCGGGAGGTGATCGGACGGCGTCTGTCGCGACTCTCGGCCGACACGAACCGCCTGTTGAGTGTGGCGTCCGCGTTCGATGCCGGGTTCGACCTCACCGATGGCGCGGCGTTGAGCGGATTGGGTGAAGCCGCGGCGTTGGATGCGATCGATGAGGCACTGAGCGCGCAGGTGATCCGTCCGGGCGAAGGGTTCGATCGCTACGTGTTCGAGCACGCGCTGTTCAGGCACACGTTGTGGGCGGAGCTGAACCCAAGTCGCCAGGTACGGCTCCACCGGGCCATTGCGGAGCAGCTCGAACGGCGGTGCGACCACCAGCCGAGCGCCGAGCACGCGATCGTGCTGGCGCGGCACTTCCACCACTCGTCGGCGCTGCCGGGTTCCGAACGCGGCGTCCCCTACGCCCTGCTGGCGGCCGCCCATGCTGCGGCGCGGTTTGCGTCGACCGAGGAACATGACGCGTTGTCGATCGCGCTGGAACTCCTGCCCGATGGCGACGACCGGGCGCTGGCACTGTTCGAGCGGGCCGCGCTGGTCGCGATCCTGGCCGGTGACCGCGACGCTGCGTTGCTCCACGCGCGTCGTGTCGTCGATGCGGTTGCCGAGATCGACGGACCGTCGGCCGGGTGCGTACTGGCCACACGCCTCGGACGCCAAGCCGACAAAGCCGAGGTCAACTCGGGCTGGCGGTTCGGGCTGCTGGCAGCGCCCTACCGCGACGCCCTCGACCCGACCGGAGCGGCGGCGGTGCAGTTGTTGGCGTGGGAGGTCGACCACGCCGAGTTCCTCGACCCCGACAATCCGGGCATCGCGGTCGATTCGTCGGCGCGTCGACATCTGCAGGATCTCGCCGGTCGGCTCGAACCCGGCCAACGACCGGGCAGCTACCTGTACCCCACTGCTGCGGCGCTGCTCGCCGACTACCGGCAGGGCCGCAGGTCCCTGGCGATCCGCCTCGCGTTCGAAGGCCCCGGGCTGTACCGCGAAGCGGCCGATGCCCTCCGCCGGCAGATCGACCAACTCGATCGCACCGGACAGGTCGGGCCCTCACTGTTCCTTCGTGGCGCGCTCGGCCGGCTGCTCCTCATACTCGGCGAGCTCGACGCCGCCGCAGTGATACAAGCTGAGGGCGAACTGCTCATGCCTCGCATCGAACCAGCCTCGAACAACGCCGTGCACTTCGAAGACATCGCCGTGAAGCGAAGCTGGCTGGTCGACGACGACCTCACGCCGATGCTCGCGCAATATGGCTTCTTCCGCGATGTCTCCGAACGTGAGGACCTGAAATGGATGGCCGGGCAGGCCCAGTTAGTAGAGGCCTACTGCCTCACCGCACTCGGCGATCACGCGTCGGGCATGGCCAAACTACGCGAGAGCCTCGCCGTAATCGAGCGGGGCCACATCGGCGCACTCAACTTCAACTGGGCGATCTTCGCTGCCACCCAGGCCTCCTGGATTGCCAACGACGCCGAGCACGCGACCATCCTCGAACACCACCTTCACTCCAAGATCCTCGAGCCGGACTTCTCCCGCCTCGACACCGACGGCCGCTGGGACGCCGCAGTCCTATGTGCACTTACTGACTGCCCCGATGAAGCTCGCACCTGGTTCCAGCGCTCCCACGACCGGCTCATTTCCCGGGAGGCTATCCTGCTGCTCCCGCATGTCTGCCGCGACGAGGCGCTCATGGAGGTCCGCCTCGGGCCCGCCGGTGACCGCACCAACGGACTGCGCCGCATCGACCAGGCCAGGGAGTGGATCGAACGCATCGGACTCCCCAACCTCCTCCCCCGCATCGACGCGCTCGCCACCCAACTGTCAGGCTGAGTCACCGATCCGGCGCCAGGATTCTTCGTCGCGGCGAAAGAACGGGGAAAGGAGATCGGCGGTACAGTCGGGCGATGGGTCGCCCCTCAGGCACAGTGACATTTCTGTTCACGGACATCGAGGGTTCGACCCGTCTCTGGGATGAGCATCCAAGCGCGATGCGCGTCGCCTTGGCCCGACACGACGAGATTCTCCGTTCTGCGATCGACGCGTGCGGCGGTTCCGTCTTCTCGACCGGAGGCGACGGTGTGGCGGCCGCGTTCGGGCGTGCGGGCGACGCAGTGGCGGCCGCAATCACGGGCCAGCGACGACTCCAGGCCGAGGTGTGGCCCGCGCCGTTGCGCCTGCGGGTGCGGATGGGTGTGCACACCGGCGAGGTCGAAGAGCGCGACGGTGATTACTTCGGCACGCCGCTCAACCGCACGGCCCGCATCATGGGGCTTGGTTCGGGAGGTCAGATCCTGATGTCGTCGGTCACGGCTGAACTGGTCGATGTCACTCGGCGTTCCGAGGGACTGGTGTCGCTTCGGGGGCTGTCGACCCGCAGCGAGCTGTTCACGGTTCTCGCCGAAGGACTGGAGTCCGCGTTCGCGCCGCTGCGGGCGGCGGACCTCCCGGGCAATCTGCCGCCGGTCACGGTCCCGCTGGTCGGTCGCCAGCGCGCGTTCGATGAGCTGGAGGAGCGATTGAGCTCGTCGAGATTGGTGACGTTGGTCGGTCCGGGCGGCATCGGCAAGACGAGTCTGGCGGTGGAGCTCGCCCGGCGGGTCGAGGGCCGGTTCACGGCCGGTGTGTGGCTGGTCGAGTTGGCTGCGGTCCGAGATGCCGACGATGTCGACGCGGCGTTGGCTTCGACGGTCGGCGCCCGTTCCGACGGCACGCGTTCGTTGCTCGACGCTGCGTTGGGGCTCCTCGGCTCGGGGCCGACGCTCATCGTGCTGGACAACTGTGAGCACGTGGCCGAAGCCGCCAGCAGGTTGGTCAGAGCGGTGCTGTCGGGGTCCGGAGCGAAGGTCGTGGCCACGAGCCGATCACCGTTGCACCTGCGCGACGAACACGTCTGGATGGTGCCGCCGCTCCAGTTCCAGGGCATCAGCAGCGACGCCGTGCGCCTGTTCGCCGAGCGCGCCGCACAGGTCCGGAGTGACTTCTCGATGGATGACGCCTCGACCCGGGCCGCAGCGCAGATCTGCGCCCTGGTGGACGGAATGCCGTTGGCCGTGGAGCTGGCGGCGGCCCGGTGCCGGTCGATGAGCGCGGCGGAGGTGTTGGCGCGCCTCGAGCGCGATGCCGGCCGGATCCTGCGCGACGCCCGCCGCGATGGCGAGGAACGCCAACGTACGGTGCACACCGCAATCGGGTGGTCCTATGACCTGCTGTCCGGGCCGGAGAAGGAACTCTTCGCCCGTCTGTCGATCTTCTCCGGCAGCTTTGATCTCGCCGCAGCCGAGGTGGTGTGTTCGGGTGGAAGCGTCGATGAGGCCGACGTCGTGGATCTGCTCGACGCGCTGGTGGATCAATCGATGGTGACCTTGGCGGACCGACGAGCGGCGACCCGATACCGGTTGCTGGAGCCGATCCGTCAGTTCGCCGACGCGGTGGTGTCCGACGCCGCGGCGCTGCAGGAACGGCACGGACGCCACTACGCCGGCCAGGCCCACATTGCCTACGAAGTGCTCTGGGGCGAGGCCGAAGCCGAGTGGATCGCGCAGATCGAGGCGGATTTCGACAACCTCCGACATGCGTACCGGTATTGGGTGCAGCGTGGCGGGCTGACCGAGGCGCTCACCATAGCCATCACGCTCAACCAGTTCGGGGAACTGGCGCTCCAGCGACCGGCCGGAGCGGAGGTGCTGTTCTCGGCCCTGGATCTCGACGGGATCGAATCCCATGATCTCGGTCCGATCGCCATGGCCCACGCCGCAATGGCCATGGCCCGGCGCCAGGACCCGGCGGGGATCCCGCTGGCGACCAAAGCGCTGGCGCTCGCCAGGACGCAGGACGCTATCTGGGAGGCGACAAACTGGTCTCGCTTTGCCCTTGCTTCCCTCGGTCACCTTGAGGGTCGCGTGTCGAGCTGGATTGGCGAATCTCCCGAAGTGCCCGACCACGACGCCGCCACGCGTAGGCGACTGTGGTCCGCCACGTTCTCCGCGTCGGCGGCTCTCGCACACGGAGACATCAACGCGCCCGAGCGTATCCGGGCCCTCCCGACCCGCGGGACCTCCTCGGGAATCCAATCCGTTCTCCTGATGGCGCATCTCGACCTGGGGGAATTCGTCGGCGACTCCGCCGATGCGCTCGTCGAGCTGGCCATGGAGACCATCGAGAAGGCACGCCGGGCCGGGAACCGCTGGGCCGCAGCGAACACCTTCCTCACCGCCGCACCG
>JANMZO010000335.1:0-15151 GCA_031383405.1 Acidimicrobiia bacterium
CAGCTTCGTTGTGACCCTCGTGAAGTGTGCCCCGAGCGAGCACACTCCACCCCGTTTGCGCAACAGGATCGGTTCCGTCGATCTGGAATCCCACTCGCGAACCCGGGTGGTCGAGTGCGCCGCCCTCACGTGCCCGGAACACGATCACGAACCGTGCATCGCTGACCGGTTGTGAGGCCACATTCTCCGATTTGGCGGGCGACTCCACCACCAGGCGGTAATTCACCGGGAACGCAACAGGCGTTCCGTCGATTACGAGACACAAGCGGCCGATGCTGTGGGTTCCGAGCGCATACAGGCACTCGTCCCGGCTGAGTTCGACCATCATCGCCGTGTCTGTCCGGGCGCGGGTTGCGTTCCACGACTTGGACCGTTGCGTGGGGGAAGCACGGCGCGTCAGTCCTTGTGGGGCGCGCGTACAACGGTGACCGGGCACGTCGCGTGATGGATGCACTGCAAAGCCGTGGAGCCAAGGAGCAACGACGAGAAGCCGCCCCGACCGCGCGAACCGACCACCAGTATGTCGGCACCCTCGGCCGCCGCAAGAAGTTCGGTGGCTGTCGATCCGCAGCGAATCGACAGTTCAACGGGAACCTCGGGCGTGTCCCCGAGGACCGCCTTCACCTCCGCCTCGATCATGTCTCGTTCGTTCGCCTCGGTCTTTTCGAACATCCCGGGAAGGGGGAATGCCCCACCCATCGGATCGACATACATCGGAAACGTCCACGCCCCTACGACCTCCAGGTTCGCGCCACGCAGCTTTGCTTCCTCCGCCGCCCATCGCAACGCAGCTCGGGCCGGTTCGGATCCATCGATTCCAACAACGATGCGAGCCATGTTTATCTCCTTGGGTAGTGACTTCAGTAATGACCGGGATAGAGACCGCCGTGACCGTGACGGTTTCGTACTGACGTTCGACACCGATCGAACGCTCTGTAGTTCTCGCATTCTGCATCCATCCGGGGCTACCAGCAAAGGGCCCGACGCATCCCGCCGATGGTCCCCCCATAACCTCCGGCGCAATACGTGCGCCCGACCCACCGCGGAGTGACAAATGGCATGGCAAGGGACTTTGGTCACGAGACGTTGGGCCCTAAGCAATACGGCGGGATGCGAGGAATTCGGGCAGACTTAACCGCGTGACGATACGAGTGTTCCTGGTAGACGACCACGAAATTGTTCGTCGGGGTCTGTCCGATCTCATCAATCGGGAAGACGACATGATCGTCGTCGGCGAGGCGGGCCGGGCCGACGAGGCCACCGCGCGGATCGGGGCGACATCACCGAATGTGGCCGTGCTCGACTACCAACTGCCCGACGGCAACGGCGTAGAGGTATGTCGCGAGGTCAAAGATCTGTATCCCAACGTCGCCTGTTTGATGCTCACCGCCTTCGCGGACGACGACGCCGTGTTCTCGGCGATCATGGCCGGAGCGAAGGGCTACGTCCTGAAGCAGATCCGTGGCAACGAACTGATCTCGTCGATTCGTCGGGTGGCCGACGGTGAACAGCTGCTCGACCCTGCCGTTACAGCCCGCGTCCTCGATCGCCTGCGCACCCCACCCAAAACCGAGCCGGATCCGCTCGAAGTGCTTTCACCTCAGGAACGAAAGATTCTGATGCTGATCGCCGAGGGCCTGACCAACCGCCAAATCGGGGAACGGCTCTTCCTGGCCGAGAAGACGATCAAGAACTACGTGTCGTCGGTGCTGTCGAAACTGGGTCTCGAACGGCGAACCGAGGCAGCCGTTTTTGCCTCCCGACTCAGCATCCAACAGAGCACCAATCAACAAAACAGCGGCCGCCCCATGAGCGGCCACCCCACCACCAGTCAACCTTTCGGCCCCAACAACTCCGGTCGTCACTGACCCGGAACCTTGGCTTCGCCGCAGCGATCACGCTCAACTGAGCGGGATCGCAAAAACGATATGCGTACCTTCGCCGGGAGAGGAGGAAATGTCGCATTGGCCACCGAGGCTCATCGCCCTGTCGCGTAAGTTCCGGAGTCCCTGACCGCCTTGGGAGCCATCGTGCTCGAAGCCGGTTCCATCATCGCTGACTCGGACAACCAACTTCTCACCTTCGATGTCGACGCCAACTCCGACGCGCCGGGCAGACGCATGCTTCACGATGTTGGTGAGCGACTCTCGGATCACAGCCACCAGGTCCGCCCGCAGTCGTGACGGGATGCGGTACTCGACTTCACCTCCGATCCGGACGTCGAGGGGACAGTCGAGCATTCGCCTCGCCTCGTCGATCGTGGCCCGCACGGAATCACCAACCGTTCGCGGGTCGAGAGGGCGACGGAGCGAAAAAATAGACGTTCGGAGATCGCGGATCGCGTCGTCGATACTGGCGACCGCCTGTTCTATGCGGTCGCCGGAATCGGGTCGCCCCACGGCCGCTTGGAGACTCAACCCGGTGGCAAACAGCCGCTGGATGACCGTGTCGTGCAGGTCCCGGGCGATACGGTCCCGATCTTCAGCGATCGCCAGACGCTCGTGCGCTTCGACGATCTGATCTAGCAACTGGCGACGCTCGGCGACGTCGCGCATGACTGCAATCACCCGTCCTGCGGTTTCGCCCCAGACCGGCGACAGACTGATCTCCACCGGGATTTCACGACCGTCGCGGTGCCGGGCCGACAACTGCATGCCGAGGCCCATGGGCCGGGTCGACGGGGAATCGACGTAGGCGAAGCGATGGCTCCGGTGCTGGGACCGGAAGCGGTCTGCGACAAGAACCTCGATCGTCTTTCCGAGCAGGTCGGTCCTGCTGTAGCCAAGCATCGCGACAACACTCCGGTTCACGTACTCCATCGATCCGGCCCGGTCGCAGATGATGATCGCGTCGGGTGCCTGTTCGAGCGCTTCGAGCAACACGGCCGTCGCCAACGGAGCGTCTGGCAACGGAAGGTATCCGGAGGGGGGAGGACCCGTTTCCACGCGCTCGTCGAAACTTCCGGTCATGGAGACACCTTATGGGTTGGGGCGCCACCGGGTCGATTTCGGAATTGCCCAGCGATCCGAACGGACCTTCCGATCGCGAAACGACAGACGTTCCGATCGCGAAACGACAAAGGGACTTTAGTCCCGGAACTTTCCCACCGGTCGCAGGGTCTTTTTTGGGCGAACAGCTTTTTAGACTCTTGTGCATGAGTTCAGCTACTGCGTATTCCGGTCCGTCGCGTGAATCAAGCGAGGGGGTGTCCCTTCTGGCCCTGCTCACCGCAGGTCTCGCCGTCATATTCGGCATTGCTGCGCTTGGGTTCAGCCTTCGAGACAGCAACGGCGGAGGTGGGGGAACGGGTGCTGCAACCGAACAGGCCGATTCGAAGCAGACGGCCGCCGCCGCCAACGTGTTCCTGACCGACTTCAAGATCCGCGCCACGGCCGATACGTTCCCGGCTGGCCCGATCGAGCTGAACGTCACCAACTCCGGCTCAACCCCCCACACGCTGATCATCGACGGGGTAGCCAAGACCGACAAGATCAAGGTCGGCGACAGCGTCACGTTGAGCCTCGGATCACTGGAGGCCGGCAGCTACACCTGGTACTGCGACGTGCCCGGACACAAAGAAGCGGGAATGACCGGCACCTTCACCGTGACCGGCACGGCCAACGGGTCGACGGGCAATTCCGGAGCGGCTTCGGCAACACCGGTCGCCGCAACATCGAATACCCTGCCGCCGAAAGATGAGGCGGCCGTCGACACCGCGCACCAGAAGGTCGTGCAGCAGTACCTGGCCGGCCTTCCGGCCAAGACCGAGGGGCTGGGCGGCCAACCGCTTGAGCCCTCCGTCGAAAACGGCGTGAAGGTCTTCAACCTCACCGCCAAGGTTGTTCAGTGGGAAGTCGCACCGGGCAAGCGGTTCGAGGCGTGGACGTACAACGGTACCGTGCCCGGCCCGCAGATCCGCGTGAAGCAGGGCGAAACGATCAAAGTACGTCTGAAGAACGAGCTTCCCGAGTCGACCTCGATCCACTGGCACGGTTTGGAACTCGCCGACAACAAGCAGGACGGCGTCACGTTCGTGACACAGGATCCAATCAAACCCGGCCAAACCTACGAGTACACGCTTACGCCGATCAACTGCGGCTCCCACATGTACCACTCGCACCATGCCGCAGACGCCCAGGTACCGCTCGGGCTCCTCGGACCACTCATCGTCGATTGCACGACCACCCCGGTCCCCGACTTCGCGGCCCACGACAGCGACTACACCGAGATCCTCTCGGACGGACCGCTCGGATTCAGCATCAACGGGAAAGGCTTTCCCGGCACCGCGCCCATCGTCGCCAAAGTTGGCGAGAAGACCCTCGTGCGGTTTATGAACGAAGGTCTCATCATTCACCCGATGCACCTCCACGGCCACCGCATGAAGGTCGTCGCCAAGGACGGAAACTACCTTCCGGCCCCTTACGAGGTCGACACCCTCAACATCGCCCCGGGCGAGCGCTACGACGTCATCGTCACGTCGCTGTACCCGGGCGCGTGGGCGTTCCACTGTCACATCCTCACGCACGCTGAATCCGATCAGGGCTTGCACGGCATGACCACCGTGTGGGCCGTGAAGCCGGCGTGACCACGCTCCCCCTCCGGGCTCCGAAGGTCGTCGCACTCCTGGCGTTGATGGCCTTCGTGCTCGTCGGCACGACCGGTCGGGTTCTGGCCGAGGAAACGGGTACCTCGCCCTCCGCCCTCGATGCCGGAGCAACCGGGTCCGTACGGACCGTCGACACCGTCGCCCCCAATCCGGTCGCCACGTCGACGCGTGAAATGGTCGGGCGGAAAGCGACTGACCCGCCGTCCACGGTTTCGTCCGTGCAGGTGACCAAGGTGAAGCTCACCGCCGGGGTCGGCACGGGGTCTGGCCGTGTCTACGTCGCGACCGTCTTCGACAGCAATGGCAACGTCGTGAAGAACGCCGATCTCGATCTCGGTGGTCTAGGCGCCGATCCCGACCTCAGGGTCCCGACGGTTCCCATGAAGTCAACCGACGGAGGCAATTCCTATTCGGTCAAGGTCACGTTTCCGGCCGACGGAGACTGGGTTCTGGTCGTCCGGGTGCACTCGCCGACGCAGTACGTCGACCTTTTCACGGAGAAGATTGCCGGAGCCGGAGCCGTCCCGACCCACGAGGAAACCTCAAACACACCGTCGCGCAAGGCGGTTCGGGCGATCGACCCGACGTTCTATGACCGCTATGACCCGTCGAACCCGAACGTCGGCACCCTCACCGACGCGCAGGCCGCTGCGTTGGCGGTCAACGGCAACGGGCATCAACGCGTGGTGACCCGAGGCGATGGCGCGCTGGTGTCGGTACATCCGTTCGACCTCACGAACGCGTTGATCGCGATGCTGCACATAGTCGGTGCCGGCGCGTGGATCATGTCGGTGCTCGGCCTCGTTCTCGCCAATCGGATCGGTCACACCGCATCGCGTTCAGAGATCACCCGCTTCATTGGCATGCACTACAGCTTGCTGGCTCTCGGTGGTCTGCTTCTGGTCACCGTGACCGGCATCCAGAACGTCGTGAGCGCGTCACCCGGGCTCACACGTCCGAGAGACCTACTGAACACGACCATAGGTACGGCCTACCTCTGCGTGTTCGCGCTCAAAATGGTGGCGGTCTTTGCATGTGTCGTCACGTCGCTTCGCATCCGCAAGCTGTTGCCGACCCGTCCCCAGTTCGCCGCCTACTACCGCCTTTCCAGTGCCGGGGCAATGGTCAACGATGACGAGCCCAAACCGACCAACCTCGCTCTCGTCTACAGACTCGCCGAAACGAACGCCATCCTCGCGGCGTCGGTCATCGGATGCGTAGCCGTCCTCGGACAGCTGCACCAGGCGATCGCTTAGAAGCCGCAAACTGGCACCGGGCGGAGGCCGGGCCCGGCACCATCAGTCGCGGCCCCGGCGAGGGCTGAGAGAGGACGCGAGCGCCAGCGAGCGAACGAGTGAAGCCACCGAGACCGGAAGAAGGCCGCCCGTGACGGGTGCCGAAGCGCGGGCGGAGGCCGGGCCCGGCACCATCAGTATTGTACTGGGATGAAGGATTGGCAGCAGGGTCATGTTCGTTCCGATGGCGCTTCGCTGCGCTACTTCCGTTCCGGTGGCGATCTCCCCCCCTTGGTCTTCGTGCACGGATTTACCGACCATGCGCTGTATTTCACCCGGGTGGCCAACGCCCTCGCTTCGGCGTGGGACGTCATCGCCTACGACGCACGGGGCCACGGGGCCTCTGAGCGCGTAAGCGACCGCTTCGACGACGAGACCCGCGTCGCTGATCTGGTGGCGGTCGTCCACCAACTCGCTTTGGACCGGCCGGCGATGATCGGCCACTCGATGGGCGGGGCAACGATCGCGTTGGCGATAGCCCAACACCACGGATTGAGTCGAGGAGTCGTGCTGGAGGATCCAGCGTGGTCCGAACGAACCGATGAGGAAATCGCCGCCCAACGCGATCTGCGAACCAAGTACTTCGCCGACTGGCGCGCGTGGGTGGCCGACATGCAGGCCATGCCACGCGACAGGGCGTTGGCGCAGCGCACGACCGACGAACCAAACTGGTCGCCGGTCGATGTCGATGTGAGCCTCGATGGTCGCCTGCAGTTCCAGGTGAGTCTGTTCGACTACTTCCCTCTTGAACGATCGCCGTGGCGTCGCCTCGTACCGCTCTTCGACTGCCCGACGCTGCTTTTGATCGGCGGCGAAGCGAGCCGAGGGGCCATCGTAAGCCAGGCTGACGCGGAAGAAGCCGTGAGGCTGAATCCGCTGGTCGCCTGGGCCAAGATTCCCGGGGCCGGGCATCACATCAAGTACGACCGCTTCGACGACTATCTCGATGAGGTCTCTACCTTTCTCGAGTCGGTGCAGTGAAGCGACCGATCGCCGACCTTGGCACCGTCCTTCTCACGCGTGATGGCATCGATGCTGTCCATCCCGCACCAGTTCCATCCCGCACCAGTTCCATCCGGCATGAAGGCCCCATGAACCATCGAGGGAACGCCTACGGACCCACCGCGTCCACGTCACAACGACTGCGGTCAGTCGCAATCTTGACGGCGGCAATCCTGCTGGCGGCCTGCTCGGGTTCGCGTGACCCGACCAGCCAACTCGGAAAGGTGACTGAGCAACTGAGGATCGAGCGGTTCACGCTCGACAACGGTCTCGATGTCATACTTCATGAGGACCACAGCACACCCAAAGCGGCAGTGACGTTTCTGGTGCACACCGGTTCAAAGGATGAGCCGGATCGTCGCAGCGGCTTTGCGCACCTGTTCGAGCACCTGATGTTCATGGGCACCAAACGCGTTCCCCAGGGACGGTACGACAAGATCATCGAGGCGTACGGCGGCGAGAACAACGCGTACACCGCCCCCGACATGACCGTCTTCTACTCCACCGCACCGGCCCGGGCCCTTCCCACCCTGCTATGGCTCGAGGCGGACCGACTCGACGCTCTCGGCGAGAACATCGATCAGAAGAAACTCGACTTGCAGCGTGAAGTCGTTCTCAACGAGCGGCGCCAAACCACCGAGGACGCACCCTACGGAGAGGCCGACGAGTCGGTCAACCAACTTATCTACCCGACGAGTCACCCTTACAACCGGGGAACCATAGGCTCCCCTACGGATTTGAAAGCGGCGACCGTGCAGGACGTGAAGGACTTCTTCGCGGCGAATTACGTTCCGAACAACGTGACGCTCGTGGTTGGAGGCAGCTTCGCCACAAAGACCGTGAAGCCGATGATCCAAAAACTCTTCGGGCCGCTGCAACGCGGCAACGACGTTGTACGAAAGGACGTCCCGGCGATTCCACCACTCGGTGTCAAACGGGTCACCTTCACCGACAACGTCACCGATCGCCGCATCACGATGGTCTGGCGGATCCCCGGCCGGTCGACGGAGGAGTTCAGGGAATTGGAACTGGCGGCCCAGCCGATGAATTCCAGGCTCAACGCGTCGTTGGTCAAAGCTGCCCTCGCGTCATCGGCTTCGGTGTCCGTCGATGGACAAGCGCTCGGCTCGACGTTGCGGGTTGTCGCCACGGCTGCGGGTGGCACCGGTATGCCGGAGTTGGAGAGGGCCATCAACGACGAGTTGCGTGACATCACCAAAGGCCTCGATGTCGGTGAACTCGAGGGTGCCGTTTCCGCGACAGAAGCTCAGGAAACGTCCGACGCCCAGGACATTGTCAGCCGAGCAGTCACAATCGCCACCGACACGTTCTACTTCAACGACCCGTACCATTCGCTTCGCTCCCTTGATTCGCGTCCATCATTCAGCCGAAGTCGGGTCAACAAGGCCTTGAGAAAGTACCTTGACACCAACCGGCTCATTCTCACGGTCGAACCGTCGAAGGGGCAGCCCGATGCACCGCTCCCCAAACGGCCGGCCGACGCCCCGTCGATCGCCCCCGCACTACCGGTTGCGAAGCAGTTCCGACTGAAGAACGGAGTGGCGGTCACCTACTGGCAAGTGGGTAGATTCGGCACGTCCTACGTGCAACTGGTAGCCAACCAGGGTTCGGGCAGCGAGAAGACCAAGGGCAGTACCGCTCTTCTCGCCGCGCTACTCGATCGGGGCTCCAGGACCCGAGACTTCGACCTGGCCACCGACCGGGTTGGCGCAAGCATTTCTGCCAGCTATTCGTCGTCGCAGTTCGTCATGTCTATGAGCTCGCTCACTCGAACCCTCAACAGCTCGTTGAAGTTGTTCAGTGAAGCCGTCGAAGCACCACTGCTCACCAACGAGGAGTTCAACGATGAGAAGTCGATTCTCTCGGAACGACTTGACGCAAGGGCCGATGATCCATGGGGACTTTCCTACGACCTCGCCGTGAACGCCTACTACGGAAAGGACAACCCGTATGGCGTTCTACTGACGGGCGCGCAGGTGCGCAAGGTTCGCCTCGGCGACGTGACCGCGCGTCGCAATGAACTCGTGCAGCCGGTCAACATCTCCGTGCTCATGGCCGGGAATCTGACACCCGATCAGGCGAGATCGCATCTTGAGAAGACCATCGGGAAGTGGAAGAACACAGGAACCAAGGGGGCCGACGATGTCACACCGACACCCCGGCTGAGCGCGCCCCGCCTGCTGTTCGTTGACGCTCCAGGGGCGGCCCAGACCGTGATCCGCGTCTTCAGCCCGGCCGTGAAAGCTTCGGATCCCAATGCGCTTCCACTCGAAGTTCTCGGCACCGTTCTAGGCGGTACGTTCACAAGCCGTCTGAACGCCAACCTGCGCGAAGACAAGGGCTACACATACGGGGCGAGCGCGTCCTACTCCTATGACAGGAACTTCGGGTTTCTCAACACGCGCACCAGCGTCGGGGCCACGGTGACCGGAAAGTCGATTGTCGAGATCCAGAAGGAATTCGCGGCCATCAAGAAGGGTGTCACTTCCGATGAAGTAACAAAAGCAGTCCAGTCCCAGGCCGCCGCTTTGCTCGATGTGTTCAGCTCACCCCAGTCGGTTGTGCAAACACACACTGATCTGATGAGCGTCGGCCAGGGCCCGAAAAATCTCCTCATTTCCTACGCGCGCTTAATACATCTCAAGCGTGAAGACATCAATGCGATCGCATCGAAGGCCATCGACGAGATGCACACCGTGTGGGTCCTGGTTGGCGACCGCAAGGTCGTTGAAAAGCAACTCGCCGGGCTGGGACTGCCCGAGCCGCAGTACATCGCGGTCCCGAAGTAACCTTCAACGGAGATGGACGACATTCCCAACTGTGCCGGACGACTGCTCGTGGCCCCACCCCAGCTCACCGATCCGAATTTTACGGGCTCGGTGGTGCTCGTGCTGATGCACGACGACAACGGCGCGTTCGGCCTGGTGATCAACGATCCGATCGAATCGACGGGTGTTTCGCCCGATGAGCTCGTCTCCGAGTGGGCTTCCGTCGTCACCGCTCCGGTGCTACGCGGTGGGCCCGTCCAGACTGACGGCATACTCGGACTCGGTGAGCCCCTCCCGGGGCGACACGTCGACGGGTTCACCCATCTCGGCAATGCACCGCAGCCATTGGGAGCGGTGGATCTTTCGAGGCCGCCGACCGACGGGTTGAGCCGGATCCGTCTCTTCGCCGGTTATTCCGGATGGGCACCGCATCAACTCGACGCCGAGTTGGCGATGGACGGCTGGGTCGTCGTCGACGCCCATCCCGACGACGCGTTTGCCGACGACCTCGACGGCCTCTGGTCACGGGTCATCCGCCGCCAGGCCGGCGCGAACACGATCATCGCCGCACTACCCGACGACCTCAGCCTGAACTGAGCGGCTCCGAGCGGGTCGGGCCGTCGCGGCCCTGTCACGAGCACAGGCATTTCTGCGAAGGGAACTACTCCGCGGCGAGATAGCGGTCGATCGTCTGATGGAAATGTCGTATGCGCGCTTCTTGATATTCGCCTAGTGTCACGGTCTTCTTCTTCGACGCTCGCAGGCCCTTTTGAATCCGGTAGAGGTTCGACGTGTCCTGTTCGAAGATACCGGCCAGGCCACCGAGCTGAGCCGCATCAGTCCATGGACGGTCGGAGGGAATCTTCTGAACCTTGGCCGCTGGGGGCCGCTGGCCCGCGAAGGGCATGAGCATCATCACGGTCATGATGCACGAGTTCACGTCGTCGCCGTTGGGGCGGAAACGGTACTGGATCGGCGATCCGTACGCCGCCCACGGCATGAAGTTGGGGAACACGAAGTACTCGACGGCATCGATCATGAGCGCATCACACACGTTGGACAGATCGGCACCCGCGATGGCACCAATCCGCGCCCGGGCGTCTGCAGCGACGTAAGGCCGCGCCCGGTCACCTACGGGCAGAACGACATCATCGGAGCTGCCTCCCCGGTACGAACGCAGCGCCTTCAGGACTTCCGCCTGCGCGTACTCCCGTCCACCGATGTGTGGTGACGCGACGGCGAACGGCGTGATCATGCGCGAGTGACGGTCGTAGATGTCGTACTGGGTGTTCGCGTCGCCGGTGTACGGAAGGATCTCCGGATGGGTGACGACGGAGTGGTACGCCTCGATAAAGGCGCCCATCGTAACTTTCCAGTTGGCCGGCATCGTGCGCTCGACGTGAATCGCGATGAAGCGGTCTTCGAGCGGGAAGTACTTGAAGTGGTCGGGCAGGTTCTCGAGATAGGCCAGCAACGGCTCGCAGTCGTCGTCGAAGTTGACGAAGACAAAACCTTCCCAGGTATCAACCTTGACTTCCGGGAGACCATATGCGGACTTATCAACGTGCGGAAAGTCCCAGTCACACGATACCCAGTCGATGCTGCCGTCGAGATTCCAGGTCCAGCCGTGGAACGGACACCGAAAAGCCGGGACGTTGCCGTCGGTCACGCGAAGCTGCGTGCCACGGTGCAGGCACACGTTGTAGAACGCCTTCACGGCACCGGGCCCGTTACCTTGCTTCACGCGGACAACGATCACGGACAGGTGGGCAATGTCGTAGACGACGTGGTCGCCGACGTTTGGAATCTCCTCCAAGCGACACGCCCACTGCCACACCTTTTTCCAGAGCTTCTCCACCTCCAGATCGTGGACCTCCTGCGATGTGTACGAGGCCGTGTCGACGTCGTGGGTACCGAGCGACGATGGCCGATGTTCAAGCAACGGAGGGGGAACGGGTCGGGAGTCGGCACGGAGCAGTTCCTCCATACTCTCCATCTCATTGCGGGTGAACGCTACGAACTCAGCCATGTCACTTCTCCCATGAACCCAATTACTACGCGTGCTTACCAGCGCACTCACGGATCAGCTCATCCGGCACATCACGGCTGAGAGACAGCAGTTCATCGGGATTCAGATCAAGAAGGGCCATGTTGACAAACTAACCGATCAGTCACTTCATCACCCACCGAATAGGCGCAGGAACAGGCTGCTACCGCACCTTCGCAGAAATACGTTGAACGTCGTACGCGCCAGACCGGTCTGTAAACCGGGTTGTCCTTTCCCCGACATTCAACGCACTTCCGCTTCAGTGCGCTACTTCGGGATGTCTTTCCAGGCCACGGCCTTGTCGTTACGCGGTTCACCCGGAAGACCGAGCACCCGCTCGGCGATGATGTTGCGCTGTACCTCATCGGAGCCGCCCGCGATCCGGTAACCCGGAGCCCCCAGCACGTGCTCGCCCCAGGCGTAGGTGCCCCACTCGCCGGTATCCGCGATCAACTTCGGACCGAGCACCGCGGAAACCGCATCGGACATCTTGCGCATTCCCTCCGTCCAGATGATCTTTCCGAGCGAACCCTCAGGGCCGGCTACCGCCCCGGCCTTGCGGAGGTCAGCCGCCCGTCGGTTCACAAACCCTTCCAGTCGGGTGTGAATGTACACATTGATGAGCTGCGAGCGAACGTGCGGGTCGTTCGTACGACCGAGGGCCCGGGCCGTCGCCAGCAACTGCTTGAACGAGCCGCCGGATCGCGAACCGCCGCTGGGCGAGGAGTGGTCACGCTCAAATCCCAGAGTGGTGAGGGCAACTTTCCAGCCTTCGCCGACCGGACCGAGTCGCATGGAGTCCGGCACGCGCACATCGTTGAAGAACACCTCGTTGAAGGACGCGCCGCCGCTCATCTGCTTGATCGGGCGGACTTCGATCCCGGGCAGATCCATCGGGATAATGAACGCGGTCATGCCCTTGTGCTTGGGCACATCAGGGTCATGACGCGCGATCAGCTCACCCCATGACGAGTGCGCCGCTACTGAACTCCACACCTTCTGCCCGTTGACCACCCACTCATCGCCGTCGCGTGTCGCCCGGCAGGCAAGCGCCGCAAGGTCGGACCCGGCGCCCGGCTCGCTGAAAAGCTGGCAGCACAGCACATCGGTGCGCATCATCGCAGCAACATGCTGGGACTTCTGTTCCGGCGTGCCGTACAGCGCGATTGTCGGAGCGATGAGGCCGATCGTGACGCTGATCGTCTCGTGGCTCGGGAGCATCTCGTAGTCCTGCTCCAACCTGGCGAAGGCGCGGGCGTGCTCCTTGGTCAGCCCGAGCCCGCCGTACTCGGGCTTGCCCGTGATGGCGTGGTATCCGCGGGTGGCCTTGGCCTGGTTCCAGGCCATGACATCGGAGAGCAATGCCGACTCCTGCTCATGGGTCAATGCATGGAACACCGAAACACTGAACGTGCCGACCCCCCACACTTCTTCCATGGCGGCGCCATCGGCCTTGCGCGTTGCGTTGACATCAAGCCAGGCGCGGGCCCCGGCGGCAAATTCTTCTACTGAAAGCGTTGCATCGGTCACGGTCGTCCATTCTGCCAGGCCCGCTTCCCAAAGAATTAACCGAGCGGCCAATTAATCCGACGCCGTCGTCAATGGCCAACCCCAGGTCCTTCGCCGAGTGTCCAAAGAGGGGTGAGGAAAGGCCGCAGGCATCGGAGTCGGTAGTCTGAGAAGGTGCCGCTGAAGAAGAAGCCTCGTCTGGGTCGACCTCCGAGTTCTGATTCTGCCGACACCAGACGTCGAATCCTCGACTCCGCCCGGGTCACGTTTGCCAACTTCGGTTACGGCGCGACGACGAACCGGGTCCTGGCCCAGCAGGCCGGGGTCACGACCGCTGCCCTCTATCACTACTTCGATTCGAAGATGACGCTGTACTGCGATGTCTACGACGAATCGCAGGAACGAATCTATGCTCGCTTTCAATCTGCGATCGCCGGGTTGCCGGGCTTCCTCGACCGCTTCGAAGCTGTACTTGAAGCGGCCCACCAGCTCAACCACGAGGATCCCTCGCTGGCCCGTTTCGTCGGCGCAGCGCGAATCGACATGATCCGGTATGAGGAGGTTCGGGTTGCGACGTTGCCAGCCGCCCAACGCTTCCGGTTTTTCTTCGATCTCGTGACCGACGCGGTGAAACGCGGGGAGGTCGACAGATCAGACCAGGCCGCGGTCCTCGTCCTCCTTCGGGCCGTCCTCATCGGGCTTACCGACGCCGTTTCCCAAAACGACAACGAACACCGGCTCGCCGTCAACGCGTTCAGCTCCATGTTCGAGGGCAAGCCGCTCATCAAGCGCCTCGCTTAGCCTCTGACCGGTCACACCGTCGGGTTGGGTGCAACTCAGTCGTTCACCACGACGCACTCAACGTTCCCCGCCGCCTAGAACCTCTAGCCGACAAAGGCGGGTACGTTCCCACCGGGAAGACCACCCGCCTTCACTCGTTTCGTACCCGGTTCGCGCCGGGGAGGTTCCAGCGGCGTCAGGCCCCGCAGGTCTCCAGCGCCCGACGGGTCAGCACCCGGGCGAGATGGGAACGGAACTCCGGGCTCGCATTGAGATCTGACGGCGGCGTCAGGCCATCGGAAGCGTGGGCGGCCGCGTCGGTCGCGGAAGCGCCGGAGGCCAACGCCGCTTCAACTGCTGACGCTCGAACCGGAACCGAGTCCATGTTGACGAGGCCGACACCGGAGGCGCTGCCGAGTTTCCATGCTGCGACACCGACAATCGCCCAGTCCTGGGCTCGACGGTTGAACTTCTGGTAGGCAACCTTGGCTCCTGGGATCTTCGGAACCCGGATCTCCGTCAGTAACTCATCGGCCTCGAGCGCGGTCGTAAGGAAGCCCTGGAAGAAGTCTGACGCGGCGATCGTGCGCTCACCCTTCGGGCCGCGGGCCACGATCGTACCGCCGAGCGCAAGAACGGCCGCGGGAAGGTCAGACGCGCCGTCGCCGTGAGCGATCGACCCACCGATGGTGCCGCGGTGACGGACCTGGTTGTCGCCAACGTGACCCGCCACCGTCGACAGAAGTTCGTTCTGCGCATGAAGAAGGGCCGAGGTCTCAACGTCGCGGTGCCGGGTGAGGGCACCGATGGCGATGTGGTCGCCCGCATCGCGGATGTAGGACAGGTCCTTGACCCGCCCGACGTCGATGAGCTTGGACGGCGAAGCGAGACGCAGCTTCATGAGCGGCAGGAGGGAGTGGCCCCCGGCGAGGATCTTGGCGTCGTCGCCATTTTCCACGAGCTGGGCGACAGCGGCATCGGCAGAGTCGACACGAACATAATCAAAAGCGGCGGGAATCATGTGCTCTCCTTACTTTGCTGCGGCGGCCAGGACGGACTTGACAATGTTGTGGTAGCCGGTGCAACGGCAGAGGTTGCCCTCCAGGCCGATGCGCACATCATG
>JANMZO010000239.1:0-1710 GCA_031383405.1 Acidimicrobiia bacterium
ATACGACATGCCTGGGCCGAGTACGACCTGTCGCCCATCGGCCAGATCAGTGACGAGTTCACCGGTGAGGCAGTACAGCACGTGGCCCTTGTCGCACCAGTGATCGGCCATGTATCCGGCGGAATACGTGACGCGTCGTACCCGGATGTCGCCGAAGTCCTGTGTGCGCCAAGTCGCTTCTCCGGATTCCCCGGGATGTAGGGTGGGTTCCACGTCGCCCCAGTTCGTAGTTGCGAAGTCAATGCCGGTCATCTTCATGCGCCATCACCGTCCTCCGCTCACGTCCATGATTGCGCCGGTCACATACGATGCCGCCGGCGATGCGAGCCATAGGATTGCCTCCGCTATCTCCCGAGGGTCACCCTCCCGTTGCATGGGTATCGCTGCCCGCATCGATTCGACGCGGTTCGCCGGGTCCCACGGCCCGAATCCACCTTTGATGAGGCCGGGCCGGATGCAGTTCACGCGCACGCCACGCGCCGCGAACTCCTTCGCCAGGCCGAGCGTGAGAGTGTCAATTCCGCCTTTCGACGCGGCGTAGTGGATCCACTCGTTCGGTCCCCCGATCGCCGCGGCTTTCGATCCGATGTTGACGATCGAACCGCCGCTCCCGCCGAGATGGGTCGACATCCGCTTCACCGCCTCACGCGCGCACACGAAGGCTCCGGTGAGGTTCACGGCCCACGTCTTCTCCATGTCGGCGACGGTCAGGGACTCGAACGGGCCGTAACCCGGAGCGATCCCGGCATTGTTGACCAGGCAGTCGAGGCCGCCCCACTCGGCATCGAGGGTTTTGAACACCCCCACCGCCTCGGCTTCCTCTGACACGTCTGCCCTAATCGTAAGTGTACGTATGGTGTGGCCGGTTACGATACTCAGCGAGTCGGTCAGCGAGTCGGTCAGCGAGTCGGCTGCGGCAGCGTCGGACGCGTACGTGACGCACACGTCCCATCCCGTTGCAGCGGCCAGAAGCGCGGTTGCTGCGCCGATTCCCCGGGTCCCTCCGGTAATGAGCATGCGTGGCATTGGCCGAGCATAGGGGAGACCGGAACGTGAACCCGCCGACTTTCGGGCGGCGAGTTGGTTGCGTGGAGGGACTCGCGACGCGCTTCCGATCGTGATCGAGGACAATCCGACGAGAGACATGGTATTCCCGTCGTGCGAGTCTGCTGGGGGCGTGTTTGTTCGCTGGCCGGATCGTGTGGTCGGGCGTGCTGGGTGTTGTTGTGCGGTGTTTATCGGGTGAGGGTGAGTTGGGTGGTGGGTGGGCTGTGGAGGATGATGCCGTTGGGCCATTCGATGAGCAGGGTCACATCGTCGGCGGCCATGGTGAGTTTCAGCCCGTGGCGATGGACGAGTCGATGGTGGAACCGGCACAGAAGAAAAAGGTTGCTGATCTCATGGTCTCCACCGTCTTCGCGGTGTTTCAGATGGTGAATGTCGCACCATCGTGGCGGGTGGCTACATCCGTGGTAGCGGCAGTGGCGGTCGCGGACGAGCACGGCCCTCCGGTTTCGTATCGGAATGCCGCTTATCGGGGTGCCAACATCGAACGGGACACCTTTACCGGACACGAACACCGCGGTGAACGTCGCGTCGCAACACATCGCGTCACGAACCCATTTCGGAAGCACAGTTCCTGACGCGGTCGTCGTGTTCCCGTTCTCAGCGTTCACGATCACCGTGACATTCGGCCGCGAACCATGCACA
>JANMZO010000241.1:0-5749 GCA_031383405.1 Acidimicrobiia bacterium
AAAACTCTGTGACCATACGGACAGCCTCGGCACGAAACTCCGGCGAAAAACTCGAATAACTCATTCTTTCTCAACTCCACACTAGAAGCTGGCACCCTCCTAAATCCCGCCGCACTCCATAGTTTTGCTGTCCGCACGATCATCGGTTGGCAACAAGCCGGGATCAGGATCGATGAACGAATCGCGGTGCTATCTGCCTATCTCGGTCACATCGCCCCGGCTGACACATACTGGTATCTGTCGGCGGCACCCGAGTTGATGGAACTTGCCGCTGACCGTCTCGATGTCCGATACGGATCCCGGCCATGACCATGCTCGCCCCCGCCCTGCAGGCCTACTTCACGCAACGATTGATCGCTCAGCGTGCTGCCAGCCCGAACACGATCACCGCATACAAATTCACATTCCGGCTGCTACTCGGCTTCGCGTCCGAGCGAACAGGCAAACCCCCGAGCCGACTCGATATCGGCGATCTCGACGGCACACTAATCACCAATTTTCTACAACACCTCGAACACGACCGCCACAATCAACCAGCCACCCGCAACCAACGCCTCGCCGCGATCCATTCCCTATTCAGCTACCTCGCACTCAACCACCCCGAGCACGCCGGGACAATCCAACGAGTCCTCGCGATCCCACCCAAACGTGCCGACCACAAGATCCTCACCTACCTCACCGACACCGAAGTCGACGCGCTCCTAACCGCCTGCGATCAGACCACCTGGACCGGACGACGAGACCACGCAATGTTCGCCCTCACCATCCAAACCGGGCTACGAATCTCCGAACTCGCCGGACTCACCCGACAAGACATCAGCCTCGCCACTGGCGCCAACGTGCACACCATCGGCAAAGGCAGAAAGGAACGACGAACACCACTCACCCCGACCATCCGAACAATCCTCAAAGCATGGCTCACCGAGAACCCCGCAGCACCCCACGATCCGCTGTTCGCAACGACCACCGGCAAGCAACTCAGCCGCGACGCCATCGAGCACCGCCTCTCCCACAACATCGGTCTCGCCACCCGAAAATGCCCATCGCTCGCAGTCAAACACATCACGACCCACACTCTCCGACACACCGCAGCAATGCGCCTCCTCCACGCCGGCAACGACATCACAATCATCGCTCTCTGGCTCGGCCACGAACAGATCACAACCACCAACGGCTACCTCCACGCCGACATGACCAACAAACAACGAGCCATCGATCGCGCCACCCCAATCAACACCAAACCAGGCCGATACCACCCACCCGACACCCTGCTCGCCTTCCTCGAAGCCCTCTAATTATGCCGACCAAACAACGGCCACCACCCACCCCGAACAGGACCCACGCCACCAACATCGGCATAACACGAACATCGGCATAATCGTGCAACCGGATCGACGGCAACCCCGCCCGATCACTTGCCCGACCGAACAACACCCGCAGCCGTTGCGGGTGAAACGGTTCGCCGCGCTCATCAGCGAACACCGTGTCATCAGGTCCCGCCTCTCGGAGCCCGAGCGCCGCACGCTCTGACGCCTGACGCTCACCGTGAGCCCGCACCTGCACAAGCACGTCCGCAGCGAGTTGCACCACACGTCGCGAACCGGCCTTCGGCTCAACCAGAACAACCCGGTAGCCATCGGTCGTGCGCTGCACGACGATCGACACCTTGCCCGACACGAGATCCACGTCACGCCAACGCAAACCAGCAAGCTCACCGCGCCGCAGACCAGTGTGCAACGCGAACAACCACAGCACACGAAGACGATCATCGCGGACTGACGCCAGGAACGTCGCCACCTCCGTTGGCGTCCACACCGTCAACTGCGGACCATCAGATCGCGGCAACTTCACATCGACAGCCGGATTGCGATCAATCAGACCCCACCGAACGGCATCGTTCAACGCTCGCCGCAACGTCCGGTGCACCTGAGCAACCGTTGCTGGCGCCAACGGGCCACCACCCTTCGCACCACCAGCAAGCAAGTCCACGTACAACTGATCGATCCGAGAGCTCCTGAGCTTCGACAAGCGCACCTCGCCAATTCGCGGCACGACGTAGCTACTCACGATCGTGACGTAGTTCGACAACGCCGACCCAGCCACCTCACCACGAATTCCCCGAGGCCAACGATCGGTCAGGAACCCGCCAACGGAGTCCGGAGCACGCCGCAACGGCCGTTCGAACTCGTACTCGGCCAACGCTGCCTCCAGCGCCACCCGGGCATCCGCCTCCGAGATAAAGCCTGCCATCTGAACCTGCCGGCGCGTTTGACCCCTACCGGCCGGCACATCAATCCGATATGCCCACGAACCGCCCAAAGTCCTTGGCCGACGCACTGATCCCTTCATACCGAAAGCGTACTGTCCACGACTGTCCACCGAACTGTCCACCGAATCAAGTGGACATTCCGTGGACACCTACTCGCCGATCCGCCCGCAGACCAGGTTTGACCTGCGGTTTTCTTGTCGGGCTGGCGGGATTTGAACCCACGACCTCTTGACCCCCAGTGTTGCCCACCAGGTCCAACTCAGTCCAACGGAATCGCAACACCCAGACGTTTATTGGGTTCTGCGGAATCAGTATTCCATAGAAGTCCAAACAAGTCTATGGGTTAGGCGGTAGTGTTAGGCGGTAGTAGGCGGTACCGATCGGAGGCCAACATGGCAACAACGACGAAGAGCAAGACGAAGAAGCGACGCGGCAAAGGAGAGGGAGGTCTCTTCCTACGCAGCAACGGCCTATGGGCCGCCGTTGTAGACCTCGGCTACGTCGACGGAAAGCGCGTTCGACGCGAAGTGACCTCCAAGACCAAGGAAGGCGCAATAGGGAAGGTCAACGCGATCCGCGAAGAGGCCAAGAACGGTGTCAAGGTCGCCCAGTACACAACCGTGGCCGATGTCATCGAAACGTGGCTCACAGGGCTCGAATCGTCGCGCAGAGTCAAGCCGACGACACTGCAGAACTACCGCAACGTCGCAAACTTCTACGTGCTCCCGTTCGTCGGCACCAAGCGACTCACCTCGCTCACCGTCGACGACGTAGACCGCATGCTTACCGACCTCCGAGGGGTTGCTCAGACGCCACAGACCCAACGTGGAGCCGATCCAGCCAAGTTTGATGAGGTCAATCGGATCGCGGCCATCCTTGACGAACTCAAACGGCCAAAGGTGGCCATGACGGTCACACTCGACGACGCCGTAGCCCGACTCGAGCGCGAAGGGTATCTAGTCACCGCCGCCACTGGCGGACGCGGACCCGCCGACGCGCTCAAACGTCCCGACGTACGCAAGGCGCTGCAGCACCGCCAGCTACGCACGAAGAAAGGCGTAGCGGACAGCACGCGGCGACTCGCTCGTACCGTGCTCCGAATGGCACTCAAGGACGCTCAACGCCGCCGCCAAATCGAAACAAACGTTGCCGCACTCGCTCACGAGGTCACCATCGAAGACGCCTACGTTGGCCGCACGCTCACCGAGGCCCAGGCGCGCACGCTCATTGCCGCCGTTGCCGATCACCCGCTCGAAACGTTCATCGTCGTAGGGCTCTCGCTCGGACTGCGACCCGGCGAAACCCTCGGACTCCGATGGGATGACATCGACCTCGACGCCGGAACCCTTGCAGTAAGTGGAACCCTTGCGCGCACCCGCGACGGGCTCGTACGCCAGACACCGAAGAACAAGAAGAGCCGACGCCTACTCCCCCAAACTCCGACCACCACGGCCGCGCTCAAGCGCCAACGCAAACGACAGGCGGAATATCGACTCCGCGCCGGCCGAGTCTGGTCCGACACCGGCTACGTGCTCACGAACGAGATCGGCGAGCCCCTCGACCCCGCCACGGCGCGCCACGCCTTCCAAAAGATCACGCTCGACCTGTTCGGCGAGAAATGGCGTCCGCACGAGATGCGACACTCAGCCGCCTCGCTTCTCCTGGCGCAAGGCGTGCCGCTCCGAACGATCTCCGACGTGCTCGGCCATTCGTCTATTCAGATCACGTCCGATGTCTACGCCCATATGGCCACGATGGCGCACGCCGACGTGCTCAACCGACTCAGCTCATCGATAACGGAGGCAAAGTGAACGCCGGACATACGATGAAAGTTCGGCACAAGCCTTGCGGTGAGATTCTCGCGGTTTACGCCGACTCGGAGTACGTCAACCGTCACCGCCACCGCCAGCGGACCTTCCGTGCCGAAACGGGAGCAAGCGACTCCCGCGGCAACGCCTCACGTGTGCCTGTGTTGATCTCCGGTGGGGCGATGAGGGCAGGAGATGAACTCACCTTCCGCTGCGACAGGTGCGACGTTCGATGTCAGAGTTCGTTGAGCGCAATTCGAACTTCTATTGATAAAAAACTTCACCAAATCACCCTGGACGCCACGATCGTCCAGTAGAGTACGTCATTACATCCGGACCCGTGGAAGATCCCTACCAGCAGTGCAGGTAGGCAACCACAATGGTCGAACGGCCACGAGGCCAAATAGCGAGGAGGGATCCGAGACGACACCGAAAGGTCTCTCTCTATGTCCACATCCCTTGTTCCGTCGCCACACAACCGCTCCGAGCGCCGACACCCTGAGCAACTGCTCTACTCCCCTGACGATCTCGTCATCGTGCTCCGCATGGCACGAGGCCGGATCTACGAACTCCTAGCCTCTGGCGCGCTACCGAGTCTCAAGATCGGCCGTAGCCGCAGAGTCACCGCCGACGCGCTGCACGCATTCATCGACCGTCTCGCCGAAGCCGCCGTTAACGGTGCAGCATGAGCCGCCTACGCCGCATCCTCGAATCGGCCCGCCAACGCCGTGTGCGTGAGGCCTGCACGTTTTGGACGACAACGCTGGCCGAACTCCAGGCCGAAGCCGCCGCTCGAGCCGTCCGGGGTGACTCATGAGAGCCGCCCGTAAACGAAGAGGCCCGGGTCTGGTCAGGACCCGGGGCACTCGCAACACAACTACTCTCGCCACGAACATTATCACCGCAGACCGTAAGCGCGCTGACGACACGCCACCCGGATTCTGTCCGTTGGCCTGTTCTGTCGCGACGTGCCCGTATATCTGCGTAGCGAATCGTGGTGCAGCATGACCGCGCTCGAAACTTCCCCAATTGGGGAAGTTTTGGAACTGCTACCCGACAAGCTGGCCGCCGTTGAGCAGTTGCGTTGGAGCAACGGTTGGCCGGTACGTCGTAGACCTGTCAGCCACGAAGACTGGCTGATCGCGGTGCTCGCATACCGGCTCGCGGACTCTCCACATATTCAGCGCGCATACGGTCCCGTGCCACCCGAAGACGTGCAGCCGCTCGACCCGGCCGATATCGCGGTTGCGTCACGGGCCAGGACACTCGAAAGACTCGTCGCCCATGCCGTGCTTGGCGCGACGATCCCGCCAGGCGAGGTACGGCTCATTCTCGCCAAAGTAGGGATGCCCGCCCCGGCAAGTCTCGACATCGGTTCTGTCGTGGCTGTAGCGGCCGTGGAGCTACGCGAGAAACGTAGGGCACTACTAGCCGCGGAACTGGTCACGTCCACGTCCACGGTCCACAGGAAGGCCGTACTCGCGAAACTTGCCGAGCTTGAGGTGGCCGCATGAACGCCTACAACGATGCCCCCTTCGATAGAGACCCGTACGACCCTGGCCGATGGGAAGACGCACCGCGCGGCAGGTGGAATGAGAACGCACCGGACGACGAACAGCCACGGTCACGTATCAAAGACCGGCTCATTCGTGGCGGTACGGCCATCGTCACC
>JANMZO010000253.1:0-5005 GCA_031383405.1 Acidimicrobiia bacterium
CGAGTGACCCGGTACTCGTTTCCGGAAGTGTTGGCTCGTTCATCGGCCACCATGTTGGCCGACCAACGCGGCAAAGTCGACCATATCCGTGCCGGAAGGGTGCCGCTTCGATGCACCATCGGCGACTGTATCGGGCCCGAGGCGCCGCGTCGACTCCGCCCCGGGTCAGCCCCGGGTCAGCCCGCGTCAGCCGGTGAAGCTGACGTTGTCGACGATCCGGGCCGCGGCCCTCGTGGCAAAGGGAATGCCGAACGTGTCGATGCCGAAGGCCTGCTCGCCCTGCACGTTCGGAGCAGAGGGTCCGGTTACCATGGTTGGTGTCACGCCCGCGCCCGTGCCCCCCGGCGCGACCGTCGAGCTCGTCGGTGCGGCACCCGCGATCGTCGTGCTTGTCGTGGTGGTCGAGGTGAGCGTCGCCGGGTCAACCGTGGTGGACGGAGCTCCCGGTGTGAGCGGCACGATGGTGGGAGGGGTTGCGTTCGACGGTCCGGCCGGAGGGATGGTCCCCGATGTCGGGATGGTCCCCGATGTCGGGATCGGGGAGGTGGTCGGAGAGGTGGGGCCCGGTGGAGTCAACGATCCCCGGACCGCTGAACGTATCGCGTCGAAGTAGGCGGCATCGGGGAACTGCGTCCACTGGTCCGTCTGGGCCACCCAGATGAGACCGGCGTTGCGTTGCTTGGCGAGCGCCACGAGCGAAGGAATCTCGCCGATCGACGCGCTGTGCACGATCTGCCAGATGCTGTCCTGGCCGACGGTGCGGCCCCACTCACTGGCGGGCCAGCCGGGATAGGACGAGGCAGATCCTTCGAAGTTCACCGACGTGTTGGAGATCGCGGTGAAGCACGAACCGGCGGTCTGGCCCGGGTTGTAGACCAGGCGTTTGCCGGCGGCGATGACCTGGTTGTACATCGCCGTGTAGTCGTTCTGGGCCTTCACGGAGCAGCCGGACCGGACTTCATCGAGAAATACGCCATCGACATCAGGATCGGCGACGGCCGTCGCGATCCGACTGCTGGCCAGGCTCGCATTCGCCGGGTCCTTGGTCAGGTAGCCCGTTGGTACGTACGCATAGATCTTCGCGCCTCCGGCTCGCGCGGCCCGGACCTTGCTGCGGATCACGGGAAGATTCGAGGGCTCGATCGTGATCACGCCGATATCGGCGATACCGGCCAGTAGGCGATCCCAGGCTGCGAGGTCGGCGAAGTACGCCGGGACGCCCAACTTGGGGGCGGGGGCGACCGGGTACCCGGCAAAGGGGTCGAGCGAACCCGAGGGGACGTTCGACGCGGACGGGTCGGCGAGAACGTACTGGGCCGGGTCGGCCATGTTGACCGCAGCTGCTCCGCCGGTGCAACCGCTGGTGCCGATGACAATGACGGCCCCCGGCCAGGCGCCCGAGATGGTCGAAATGGCCGATGTCGCTTCGGGGCAGGTGTACCCGGCGAGAAACACACCATCGGTGCCGACGCGGGCCCGGTAATCGACCGCGGCGCCGTCGCCCCGCGACTTCGGAAGATAGCCAAGGACTTTGGTGCCCGACCCGGCTCCGAGACGCTTGGCCCGGAGCACGAAGTCTTCAACGTTGGGGTTCGGTCCGGCATAGCCGTCGGCGTCGAGGTCGAGACCGTCGACCGCCTCCGGGCCGTTGGCCGGGTTCACGACCACGTAGGCAAATTGATTGACGGCCCGAAGCACCCGGTCGAAACGGGGATCCATCGCGCGCCCGAGCAGCACGGCGTCACCGTCGATCTGCACGGTCCGCACGCTCTGCGCCCCGGACGGGTCCGACCGGAGCACAACGAATCCCGCTCCGAGCAGCGAGACAATCATACCGACGGCCAAAATCCGGCGGCGTGGTCGCCCGCTCGGCGGGGAATCAGAAGTCGGCACGGGACGTAAGGATAGGCCACGAAACCGGCCCGGCCAAGGAGCCGACTAGCTCATTGTGCGCTGAGTGGGTAGCGTGCCGACGGCATCAGTACCTACGGATGCG
This sequence comes from Acidimicrobiia bacterium, assembly GCA_031383405.1. Taxonomy (GTDB): domain Bacteria; phylum Actinomycetota; class Acidimicrobiia; order Acidimicrobiales; family JANYDT01; genus JANMZO01. The sequence goes on from JANMZO010000253.1 coordinate 1,997, forward strand.
TTCTTCGGAGGTTGGCATGACCAGTGCGCACGTTGTTGATCCTGCGGTGCGGGACTTTCTCGACGCGATGGCGGCGGATCCGAAACCTCCCGCGGCCGAGCAGGGGATCGAAGCGGTGCGCGCCGGTTACGAAGCGCTGTCGGCCCTGGCGGGTCCGAGCCCGGACATGGATGTGGTCGACTCTTCGTTCGCGGGCCCGGCCGGCCCGGTGGCCATTCGCATCTACACGCCGACCGGAGCGGTGACACCGGCCCCGGTCCTCGTGTGGTTTCACGGCGGGGGGTGGACGATCGGCAGCCTGCAGACCAGCGATGCGCAGTGTCGCCAACTGGCCGACCGGTCGAACGTCATCGTCGTGAGTGTCGACTACCGACTGGCTCCGGAGCACGTGTTTCCTGCCGCGTTCGACGACTCGGTGGCGGCACTTCGCTGGGTCGCCGACCATGCGTCGGAGTTCGGGGGTGATGCGTCGCTGATGGCGGTCGGCGGCGGTAGTGCGGGCGGCAACCTCGCGGCCGCAGCGGCGCTGTGGGCGCGCGACAACGGCGGTCCGAAGCTCACGCTGCAGGTGCTGATCTACCCGGTGACCGTGGTCGGTGAGGAGTACCCGTCGAGGGTGTCGAACGGTGAAGGATTTCTGCTTACGAAAGCCACGATGGACTGGTTCATTGCCAACTACGTTCCTGAGCTCACGCCGGAACGTGTGCTCGACCCGCGGCTGTCGCCGATCCACGCGGCCGACCTTCACGGTGTTTGCCCTGCGCATGTCGTTACGGCCTACTGGGACCCGCTGCGCGACGAAGGTGAGGCGTACGCCCACAAACTGCGGGCCGCCGGCGTGCGCTGTAGCGTCACCCGCTATGAAGGTGTGACCCACGAGTTCTTCGGGCACGAAACCCTGTTCCCGATCGCGAAGCGCGCCGGCGATGAGGCCGCCACGGAAATTCGAAAAGCATTCGGACTACCCAAGGAAGGATCACGATGAGTGAGTTGTTGCGGGCCGCTGGAAGGCTCGACGGAAAGGTCGCCCTCATCAGCGGAGGTGCACGCGGCCAGGGCGCAGCCGAAGCCGGACTGTTCGTCCGTGAAGGAGCGACGGTTGTCATCACCGACGTGCTCGACGACGCCGGCGCGAAGACCGCGGCGAATCTCGGGGAAACGTGCGTGTACATGCACCAGGACGTGACCTCGGAGGACGAGTGGGCGGTCGTCGTCGCCTCGGTGGTGGAGCGCTTCGGGCGACTGGATGTTCTCGTAAACAACGCCGGCATCTTCCCCGCCGGAGGAGTACTGACGACAACGAAGGCCGACTACGAGCGGGTGGTCGCGATCAACCAGACCGGCGTGTTTCTCGGAATGCAGGCCGCCGCCCGGGTGATGGTCGAACAGCGGAGCGGGTCGATCGTGAACATCTCGTCGATCGCCGGCATGGGGGGATCGGCCGGCTTCATCGGTTACGGCGCGACCAAGTGGGCCGTTCGCGGCATGACCAAGTCCGCAGCCCGCGAACTCGCGCCGTTCGGCATACGCGTCAACTCGGTGCATCCCGGGATCATCGACACGGCGATGCTGCAGACGTTCGATGCCGTCGGCCCGCACGTTCGGGAGAACCTAAATGCGCGCATACCGGTTGGTCGTTCTGCCGAAGCGGTCGAAGTCGCACAGCTCGTGCTGTACCTGGCATCGGACGAGAGCTCGTATTCAACGGGCTCGGAGTTCATCGTCGACGGTGGCTGGCTGTCGTAGGCCCGGCTCGGCACGACCTGGTGGTGGGGTGCGGACCGGGTGGGCTGAGGTCTGGGTGCTCGTGTTTTGGGTGTTCGCGTTTTGGTTGGTGGTGTTTTGGGTGGTGGTGTTTTGGGTGGTGGTGTTGGTCTTGTCCTTGTCTGGTAACCCGGGTCGTCGTGTGTGTCGAACGTCACTTCGCCGATACGAACATATGTACGTTTCTGTGTGGTAGGGTGTGTGGGTGGATACGTGTCTCACCGATCAGATAGCCGTGGCTCGGGCTGCGGTGGATCGCGTGCTGACCGGGCTCACAACCGGGGCCGTGACGGGTTCCACGGTCAAGGAACTCCGTGCACTCCTGGACCGGGTCGATCTCGGAACCACGTTCGCGTACAACCGGTTCCGGGAGTCCGGTGAGTACCTTTTCGAAGGCTACGCGAACGGACCGGCGTGGCTCGCGGCGAACACCCACGCGTTACGAAGCGAAGGTCATGCCCGTAAAGAACATGCCGTCCTGCTGGATGTGTTGGCCTCGTTCGGTGAATCGTTCCACCACAACCGGATCGGATACACCCACATCAAAACGTTGGCCGCCGCGGTCACCGACGAACGACGGCCCCTGGCGGTTCGAGACGAACAGGTCCTGCTCGAAGCGGCTGAGACGTTGAGTGCGTCAGAGTTCAAAACGATCGTTCGCCGGTGGATATCTCTGTGTGACGATGAACTTTCCGATCCGACACGGCCTGACCAGCACGCCGCTCGGCGTCGGGTCACGCTCACGGTATTACCCGACGGATCATGGAAACTCGACGGGATCCTTGAACCGTTAGCCGGTGAAACGCTCTCTGCGGCCCTGACCGCGGTAATGCCGTCGAAACCGTTACCTGATGATGACCGAACGATCGTACAGAAACGACACGACGCGCTGTGTGACATCGCGAAGGAGGTTCTCGGCCGCGAGGACCTGTCTGATGTGCATGGTTCCCGGCCGAACGTCACCGTCATCGTGAACGCCGAGAACGGGAACACGACCACGGCCTCTGGAACGGTGCTCCCACGGTGGGTTCGTGACGCGATGTGTTGCGACGCGACGTTCACGGCCGTGTTCGTGTCGGGGAAAGGTGTTCCGTTCGATGTTGGCACCCCGATAAGCGGCATTCCGATACGAAACCGGAGGGCCGTGCTCGTCCGCGACCGGCACTGCCGCTACCACGGATGCAGCCACCCGCCACGATGGTGCGATATTCACCATTTGAAACACCGCGAAGACGGTGGAGACCA
>JANMZO010000286.1:0-2027 GCA_031383405.1 Acidimicrobiia bacterium
CAAGGTTCTCCCCCAACCATCGACTAACAGTCCGTCCGCTCGAAGGGTCACTTTTTCGAGACCCGCCGAAGACATTCGCCTCGTTGGAAGGGCGCTTCTCGACGACGAAAACGCAAAGCCAGGCGATGTGGGTGAGAAGGCGTTTGATCTGGCGCTGGCTAAGGTCAAGACTGTCGCCGCCGACCGATGAGTTCCGCCTCGTCACTTCCCTACAGGTTGCGGCCGAACAAGGCTGTCGACCGCGAGCTATTCCTTTCCCTGTTGACGAGACTGGCGCCGAGCCTCGCTGTGGAGGCCTATCACTACGTTGGGCTCGGCGGACCGTTCCTTGAGGACTTTCGATTAGTACACGCGCGCCTCGGTATCCTAAAAATGACATGCATAGAGACCGAAGCACAGGTACATAAGCGCCAGGTCTTCAATCGACCGATTTCATCGATTGACTGTGTCCATATGACCTTGGAAAGCTACCTTGACGAAACGGAAATCGATACGCCAGCGATCATTTGGTTCGACTACACCGAACCCAAGGGCATCACGACGCAAATCGAGCGCTTTGTTCGCACCATTGGCAGTGTCCCGATCGGAAGCGTTCTGCGCATAACGCTCAACGCGAACCCGACGTCACTCGGCACACCCGACGCAAAAGACCTTTCTGTTGAGATGGATGGCGACGCCTCGGAGGATCGCGATGTCAAGCCAACGATCCAAGAGTGGCGGCTGGCACGATTCAAGGAGCGGATAGGCGAGTACTTTCCAAGCGGACTCGCTGCGGAGGGGATGACATTCAAGACATATGGGCTGAGCCTCTTACGCGCTCTGAAGCTGGCGGTCGATACCCAGGTGCTGAGCCTCCCCGATCGCCGAATCGTATGGGCGCTCGCTACGCACTACGCAGACGGCCAGGCCATGGTCACCGCTGCGTTAGTAGTTGCCCCAAGGGACGACTCAAGCATCCAGGAGCTGGTGCAGGGCTGGGAGTTTTTCACCACACCCGATGCGCCGCATCGCCTCGACCTGCCAGCGCTGTCGACGTTGGAAAGACTGACGATGGAGTCGAACGAAGACGCCAAGACCCGGCTCGGTTTCGAACTTCCGACGTCAGACATGGGGGCCGATCCCTTTGAAGTGTTCAAAAAGTTTTACCGTATTTACCCGCACTTTTCGCGGGTCGAGCTTTAGATCGATAGAGCTTCCCAACACCCGCTTCGGAGACCCGCAGGAAGTCTTCCGTACAGATAGCCGCCCCACCCTCTGTTGTCGAAGCGACCGCGAACCGATGTGCGGACCTTGGATTATCGCGCCATGAGTAAAAGCGAGGCGAGCCGGGGTCGCCACCGATCCGGGCGCTCGGGGTTGCGTTCGCTGATTGGTGACGCGGCCTGCGCTCCGCTTCGGCCTCCCGATACTGCGTGACCCGCCGGTCTATGCCTGCAAGGGCACCCCATGACTTCACGCCACACCTGCGGTGACGCTGCGCTTGCCGGACGGCACGGGATTCCCCGCCCTTGCAGTCGACCGTTGTGCATCACTTCGTTCACGCCTACCCGGGTTCACCAGCGGACGCCACCCCGGCACCGCAGGAACCGAAAGGCAGCAACGAACATGAATTCGATCCATCTAATCGGGCGCTTGACGAAGGCACCGAGACTCACGATCACCTCGACCGACAAGACCCGAGTCAACTTCACCCTGGCGGTGGACGGGGCGAATGGCACGCCCGATTATGTGCCGGTGACGTGCTTCTCGAAACTTGCAGACAATGTCGCCGAGTACACCGACAAGGGCCACCAGGTCGCCGTCGAAGGCCGCATCAGCTCCGGCAAGTACACCAACGACGCCGGCGAAACGGTCTACACACTTGACGTGATCGCAACGAGGATCACCTTTCTCCGGGCCCCAAAGGCCACGACCACCACACCCGAATCGGTCGACAGCGAAGGGGAGGCCGCCTGAGCCATCACCCGCACGGCGGCATCAGGCCAACACCGGTCTGGTGCCGCCCCACCTGGAACGGACCACATGAT
>JANMZO010000287.1:0-16182 GCA_031383405.1 Acidimicrobiia bacterium
GACCCGAGAACAGTCCGACCTGAGCGACGAGACCGTCGATCTTGCGCCCGTCAGCGAAGCGCCATTCGAGCGCTCGATCCCAGCGGGCCAGGACGCCGGCGGTGGGCCATGCGCTGGAAGCCCGCTGTCAACGCCTTCACGCTAATGTTCGAAGGCCGCATCTTCCCCGACAACAAATAACCACAACCCAGTACCTGTTACACCGAGATTCCGATAGTCCCCTTCCTGGACCGGCTCCTCCTGGACCGGCTCCTCGTGGTCCGGCTCCTCGTGGTCCGGCTCCTCCTGGTCCGGAACCTCCTGGGCCGACGGCAGCTGGACCTGAACCAACACCCATATTCGCTGACGATCGCTTGCTTGCCGGCGGGGCCACCGAACATCATCTGCCCCTCACGTGGCCGCCGCCGTGCTGATCAGCGCATCGTCATGACGTCATCCGGATCCCGTCGAGGCTGTAGCGGCCCCCGGCGTTCCCCGAGTTGTTGAAAAAGACCACCACGTCGATCGAGCCGAACGAGGACAGATCGATCTGCACCTTGCGCCACTGGTTCGGCAGGAGCGTGCCGATCGGCACCGACGCTTTGCGGACGCCGTTTGCGGACAGGTCAACGATGAGCTGCTGCTGACCGCCGTTCTCGCCGTTGATCCAGAACTCGAGCATCGAGCCTGGAGTGGTGATGAAGGGTTTCTGAAGGTGGAGTTGCAGGCCGGTCCACGGGTCCGCGATGACGGCTACTGCTCGCGTTCCCGATTGCACCGGGGAGGTGCTGGCGTAGTTGTGCGGGGCCCAGCCCCAGTCGTCAGCGTTGGCGAGTGCGTCGTCGAACAGGACAAGTTGGTTGGCTCCGCCGTTGAGGGCCGAAGTCGTGAAGGTGACATCGGCAGAAGACGCGACATTTCCGGTCGCGTCGGCGCTACGAACCCGGTAGTGGTAGATCGTCCCGGGCAATAGCCCGGTGAGTGTCTGTGAGTGCGACGTCACCAGCGCCAATGCAGGTGTCGTCTCGGCCCCGTAGCCACTCGTGGTTCCGTAGCTGATCTGCGACGTGGACGGTTCGTCGGTCGTCCAGGTGACGGTTGCCCCAGTGGCGGTCGGCGGGCCCGCCTGGACCGCCGAGAGCAATGGCGGGGTGGTGTCGGCGCTCGCCGCCGGGATCACCTGCAGCAGGGCTTCGATCGATGCGGCGAGTGCATCAGGGTTGGCCAGGAGCAGGTAACGCTGGTTGCCTTGAGCATTCGGCGTGAAGGCGTTTCCGCCATACGCGTCGACGCTGTTCCGGCCCGGGCCGGACAGCGTGAGCAGCGGATCGTTCGGGCGGACGGCGTGATACACCGCAACGAGGTCGTAGGAGTAGATCCAGTTACCGGGTCGCACGAACGCCTCGTAGGCGACCCGCACCGGGGAGTTCACGGGGTGGACGGTACTTATCGTCTGGCCGGTGTGTACGGGGTCGCCAACCTCATAGCCGGCCCACACGATGGGCGATGTCCAGTTCGCGGCGACGTTCTGGGCTGCGGTCCAGGCCCCTCGTAGGTTGTTCTCTCCCGACCGGTTGGGGTACCCGCCGCCCATTGCGACAAGCTTGCTCACCTTCTGGGCAATGAGCGCTCGACCGGAGAGGGGGCTGTTTGCGTCCGCCGCCGAGTCGAGAAGTGCCGACAGGTTCGAGAGGTATCCGGTCGTCACGAACACGACGCTGCCGTCGGGCTGGGCGGCCAGGGCACGCCGGTACACGTTGACCGCCGTGTCCGGGGTCGGCGTTGCGGCTGACGCGAGCAGGGCGCAGGGTCGCACAAAATCGGGGGTGTTGACGTCAGTGCCGTTGTTCGGCAGCGATGTACCCAACGGCACGCTACCCGCACCGTACCACTGCATGACGGCGGCGGCACAGCGCCAGGAGTCGGTGGAGACGGCGGGACGACTCGTGCGGGTGTTCACGCCTACGGCGATAACCTGAGCCTCGCCGAGTCTCTGCAGACCGAATGCCGTCGCTAGCGCGGTGGCGTCATCGGCATCGCTGAAGATGTCGGTGTCGACGATTAATCGTGTTGGACCCGTCGGCAAGCCGCCCGCACGGAATGTCTGATCCTGGCTCGTTGCGACGCCGGTCGCGTTGGAGCTGCGAACCCGGTAGTGATAAACGGTGTCGGCCGCGAGTCCGCTCAGTAGGACCGTGTGCGACGGGACCTGGGCCGGATCGAGTGTGGTGGTCAGTCCGTAGTTCGTGGAGGTTCCGTACTCGACCTGTGAGTCGGCCGGCGTGTCGGTGGTCCAGGTGACCGTCGCCCGGTCGGTGCCGACTACGGCACCGACGTTGGTGATGACCGGTGCGCTCGGGGTGGCCGCCCCGGCCGCGCGCAGGATGATCGCCAAACCGAAGGCGACGTCGGGTTGGACGGCTCCAAGAGCGGTGAGATCCCCGGTCGGTCCGGGCACTGGGCGCGAACCGACATGCATGCTGGCGGAAAGCTTCTTGTTTCCCGACTGATCGTCTCCTATTTCCGTCGTGGTGGCAGGCGCTGACCACGCCTTGAGCCCGCCCTTTTCCCGGTATGCCGAGTACATCGCAACGACAGCCCCACCGGAGGCGGTCGTGGTCAACGAGGGAACGGTCACCGAAGCACTGGCGCCGACCGTGACGGTCTGCGTGGACTCGACGGGCCTGGCCGGGTCAACGCCGGAGAACGCACCCATGAAGGCAACAACCGCCCCTTTGGAGGACAGCTTCCAGGTTGCGTTCCTCACACCGGGTTCCGCAACGCGGGTGTACACGGCTAGGCCATCAGTGCCGCCACGTACGATTTGCGTTGCGAGCGTCCAATCGGCTGGCGCGCTGAGAACCAGCGTCTGGTCACGCTTTTTAACTCCGTACGCGATCGAAGCAACCAGCACGTCACCAGTGCGGGTGCCCGATGGGACATCAAGCTTCACCTCCGCGGTGTCGTCGGCTGACTTCGACCTGGTAGCCGTCGGAACCACAACGGACGCTGCCGCGACACCGGATTCGGCTACCACCGCGACCGTCACGAGAACACTCAAAGCGGCAAGGCACGTGAGAATCGTCTTTGAGCGTTGGAAACAGCGATGTTGCATGAGTTTTCCTTCGGAGTGCGTCGTTTAGAACGGTTTTCAGTTGATTGCTTGTTGATCGAACTGGCGGGCATCGTCAATAGGGTCAGTTCAACCGTGTCAAAGTCGTTGAAAGGACGACGGCGTTTGGTTCGAAAGTGATTCGGAAATGAACTGACGTTCACCGGTTGGGTAAAAGTCTTCCATTGAACGCTTTCCGTGAGAATGAGTCGATGAACTCAATTCGGCTGGGCCGGCTCTACCCTTCGCCGGTGAATGCCGGTAGTCGCCCTTGTGAGTAAGGGTCGTCGTGGCTCCCGAATCAGGCTGCCGAGCCCGTTTCTGCCCCTTCGTCGTGAGTACCCTGCGGAAGGGGGTGCTGCTGCCGTGGAGTTCAATTCCGCCGTTGCTCGTGGTGCTCCTTTTCGGAATCGTGGACTTTGGCTACCTGATGTACCGGAACCAGTCCATGCGTTACTCCACGCAGCAGAGTGCCCGCATGGTCAGCGTCGCGACATTCGGGACCGATTCATCGTGTTCGCTGGACTCCTGCTCCAGCGTCGGTCGTCATGGCAAAGGTGTCGTTTTCGGGGACGATCTATGCCAAGTCCGGTGCGGTCTCGCTCACCGGCCCCTCGGGGGTGGATACCAGCCTCAGCTCAGCGGTGATCGCAGCCAGCGTCATCAAAACCGCCAGCTCAGCACTCACGCTGGATTTCGATTCTTCCCTCAACGCCCCGCTACTTTCTCCATCCGCACCTGCGAACATCGGCCTCGTCAGGTAGCCCCGAAACGTCTATGAGAATTCGGGTACGGATCTCTGACGTGTAGTTGTGGCGCTCTGTAACAACCACTGCGCCGTCACCTCCCAACATCACACGCGCGCTTACTAAATTAACTCCTGGTCTTGTGGACGTTCGTGTGAATCGGCCGTGATGCGAACCAAGGGTTTGTTAGGTCGGCGGTGGGTTGATGGGCCGAGCGACGAGCGTTTCGGCGGTGGCGTGTTCGCCACCAGGACGGGGCGATCCAACGGAGGCGTGCTTGGCGTCAGGTGTGGTCGGTGCGGGATCGACCAAATGATCCGCTACGCCACCGCCCTCCGGCTCGGCACCACCGATGCCGAGACGATCCTTCGGCGCTTCACGCGTGGCGGACCGAAACACCGACTTACCAGGCCCTCGAAGAACTCGGACGTGCCGTGCGAACGATCTTCGCAGCGGAGTACCTCGCCGACCCCGAGCTACGACGCGAGATCCACGGTCCACTGCTGAGCGTTCGGCCTCGTGGTCGGGCGTTCGAGGCGGGCCGCTCAAACCGTTGCGAGTGCCTTCATGATGAGCTCGGCGAGTTGCGCGGAATGCTCGTTGGGTAGGAGGAAGCTCTGTCCGGGGATCGTGACGACGGTTACGTTCGGACAGTACTGCAGGGACTGGCGTTCGGCGTCGGTGAGCCGGCCGTCGCCTTTTTCGGCGTGCACGATCCAGATGGGCGCGTCGACGTCGCGGAGTCGGACGCCGATCAGCGGCTCACGTCGAAGGTCACGCAGGTAGGCCCGAATGAGTTTGCGCATCATGCTCGGTCGGTTGCGTTTGAACTCGACCAGCAGTTCGGCGCGTCGTTTTGCCGGGAGCTTGCTCTGCTTGAGCAGCGGACCCATCATCGAACGCATCAACGCGAATGGAAGCGGGCCTGTGACGCGTCCGAGCGCATCGAACACCTCCAAGAATGTTGCCTCCGCCTTCGTTGAGAAACTCGCTCCGGTCAGGATCAACGGTCCGGTGAAACCGGCCGTCGTGGCCATCTCGAGCGCAATTGTCGAGCCCATGCTGAACCCGAGGACAGCGTCACATCCCCTTTCGGCCGCGAGTCTTGCCGCGAGCGTTCCGACGTTCTTCGTCGACAGATCCCGGGGCGCATCCGTGCCCGCGTGGCCCGGGAGGGTCGCGGCGACGAGCCGCACGTCGGCCAGCGCAGGCTCGGCAGCCAGCTCGTCGTAGAACACTGCGGAGCACATCCCGCCGGGTAGGAGCAGCACGCTGTACCGGGCATCGGTCGGGCCGGTCTCACGCAATTCCCATTTGAGGGCGCTCTCTGCTTTGCTCATCGACCTGCTCCTTCGGTCGGCTGCCGACTCTGGGCCGTCCTTGACGCCGTGGCCAACGGCCGACATGAGGCGTCCACTCCTGCCGTCGACGCCGGCGACGCGTCCTGGTGTGAACCCGTCTTCGCATTCGGGCTCTCGATGATGTCCTCGATCGCCGCGTTCCACGTCGGGATGCCGGTGACGCCGAAGATGGTCGCCGGTGATGCGTCGAGGTGGGCGGTGGCTTGTCGATGGAACTCGTTCATGGTCTCTGGTTCCTTTCAGGCTTTGCGGCCGGCGATGAAGGTGAACGGCACCGGGGCGGTCTTGGGTAGGGCGCGCGCGTCGGTCCAGCCGGCTGCATGCAACAGCTCGACGATCTCGCCGGTCTCGAGCCACGAGCCGCCATCGCGGATCGTTCGCAGGCGAAGGGTCGCGTTTGCCAGCGGGTCGGGGGGTGGGTCGTACCGAGCGACCGCGATCTGACCGCCTGACCGAGTCCCGGCGTGAATCCGTTCGAACGCGGTGGCAGCGATGCCACGGGCCAGGAAGAAGCTCGGCACCCAGGTCAGGTCGAACCGGTCGCGGTCGGCAAGGTTCGTGACGCTCTGGTTTCGGAGTTCGATGCGATCGGCGAGGCCGGCGTCGGCGACGTTGGCACGGGCACGCTCCAGCGAGGGCTCCCAGGTGTCGATGCCGACGATCGTGCTGTTCGGCCAGACCTGTGCCGCGGCGACGGCGAGCCAGCCGACCCCGGTGCCGACGTCGAGGAGCGACGTCACGTCACCGAACTCGCCGGTCTGGGCCAGCATGGTCGGCATCAGCATCGAGGCGCGGCCCTGCCCTTCGAGGACCGCGGGGTCGGTGTACGACCAGCCGGCGGGTCGGGTCGGCTCGGTGAGCAGGTTGGCGGCTTGGGCGAACGCCGATCGCACGAAGGCGGCCACCATCGCCCGCTGGGGTGGCGGCAGGTCGCAGAGGTCGGGAATGCCGGCGGCGGTCAGGACGTCGTCGACAACTCCTGCAACTTCGTGCGGAATTCCGTCAGGTTCGGCGACCGCGGCGCGGGCGCCGACGGCGGCCAACGCGTCAACCGCGGCCTGCAACCGGCTGACGGCGACCATGACCTCTTGGATCGACATGGGCTTCTCCTCTTGCTGTTTTGTGACGGATGTGGCGGTCATCGTGCCTCGCCGGCCTTGCGTGTGATGTAGACGCTGTCGGTCGGATCGCCGGGCGCCGCCTCGACGATGACGTTGGCGAAACCGGCATCGGCCAAGAGCTTGCGGGCGAGTTGCTCGCCGAAGGCGGTGCCGATGCCCGCACCGCCGTGGGCGAGCGACACGGTCAGGCAGTGCAGCGTGCTCATCGAGTAGAGGATCGGTGCGAACGGATTGCTGACGTTGTCCTCCAGCGCGTCACCGGCGCGGGGCTCCTTCATCATGAACACGCCATCGAGTTTGAGGGCGGTGTTGATGCAGCCGAGAACGCCGGCGGGATCGACCTGGTCGTGGATGGCGTCGAACACGAACACCGCTTCGAAGGCGTCGATGAGGTCGAGCCGGGCGACGTCGGTGACCTCGAACCGTACGTTTGTGAGGCCGGCACCGGAGGCCTCGGCCGCGGGCCCGGGCGATCGCGCCCTCGTCGAGGTCAAATCCGGCGAACGTCGACGCCGGGAAGCGCCGGGCCAGCACGACGAGAGCGTGGCCGGTCCCGCAGGCGATATCGGCCGCGGAGGCGCCCGCCTCGAGCTGCGCGGCGAGACCGCCAACCAGCGGCAGGTAGGCGTCGAGGAGCGCGGTGTCGTACCACGTTCGTCCGATTTGGTCCATGAGGTCGGTGAGCTCGGGCCGGTAGGCCGAGTACGGCACGCCACCGCCCTCACGGAACGCTCGGGCGACGGCGCCGACGTGCTTCGCGAGGTGGGTCTGCAACCCGGCCATGACCGCCAACGGCAGCGGGCCGCCCGTCAGGACGGCCGCGGCCGCCGCGGGTAGCGTGTACGTCGTTGTGGCGGGGTCGTAGTCGAACACGCCGCCGGTGACCATGGCCGCCAGCCACTCGCGCACGTAGCGCTCGGTCAGCCCAGCCCGGGCGGCCAGTTCCTCCGACGTTCCCGGCCCCTGGCAGGCGGTGGCGAGCAGCCCCGTGCGGTGGCCGATGTCGATCATGTAGTTGAGCATCGAGCCGGCGTAGATGGACAGGACCTTGCCGGCGGCGGCTTCGAGCGTTTGGGGGTCGATCTCGGTCCCGGTGACGGTCATGCGAGGCTCCTGGTGCGGGCTGGTGTCGATGATCGTGCGCCAATCCGGCCCTATCGACATCCGTGGACGCCACGGAGATAGCGAACGGTTAGACTGGCGACGTGGAAGGGGGCGTTCGCCGGTCCTCTGTGGTGGTGGGGCGCCAGGCTGACCTCGAGCGGCTTCGGCGCGTCGTACAGGCCGCCGCCGTGGGCACCGCGGACTGCTTGTTTCTCACCGGCGAAGGTGGGATCGGCAAGACGCGCCTGTTGAACGAGGCGATGCTCGACGCCCGACGGCGCGGTCTCGCCGTCCTCGTCGGCCGGGCCAGCATCGGCGCCTCGATGAGCTTTGGCGTCATTGCCGAAGCGCTGCGCTCGTGGCTGCGGACCCAGCCCGGCACGAAGCCGTCACCCTCGGTGTACGACCGGGGCTTGCAGTTGGTCCTGCCTGAGTGGCCGGTGGCGGGGCCAACGATCGTCTTGACCGACAGCCAGGTTCGACTCCTCGCGTTGGAGGGCCTCGTCGACCTCGTGCGCCAGGTCGCCTCCGCAGGTCGTGGCGTGGTGCTTGTCGTCGACGACGTCCACGCCGCCGACCCTGAGAGCCTCGAAGCCCTCCGCTACGTCGTGAGCGCCGGCCTAGAACGTGTCGCTGTCATCGGCGCGTCGCGCGTCGGCGAGGCCGCGTTGGCCGATTACCTCCTGGAGACCCTCGCCCACCAGGGCCTGGCCGAGATCTGGCCGGTTGAGCCGCTGGCCGGGGCGGACGTTGGGGACCTGCTCGCCGCGTTGCTCGGCACCCGTCTGCCCGAGGCGTTCGTGGACGAGGTGCTCGCCCGCGCAGACGGCATCCCCTTGTTCGTCGAGGAGATCCTCGACGCGCATCTCCGAGCCGGGTCCCTCGTGCTCGACGAACGCGGTGCGCTTTGGCGCGGCGGTGCCAACGTGGTGCCCCGCACCGTCTCGGTACTCGTGGCGTCCCGGCTCGATCGCTTGACCGAAGCCGAGCGAAACGTCGTGACAGCGGGCGCGATCGTCGGCCCTGGCAATGGCGACCTTCTTGCCACGGTATCGATGCAGTCACGTGCGACGGTGCGGGCCGCGCTGGCCGCTGCCGTCGATGCCGGCCTCCTGGAGACGCTCGGGGGTCACGTCGAGTTCCGTCACGCGGTGGTCGCTGACGCGGTCAGAGACCAAGCGCTGTCCGACGTCCGGCGTGGCATGCACGCCCGCGCCGCTGCTGCCCTGGCATCGACAGCCGCGGGAGATGACTCCGCCACCCTCGAGGGGGTGGCGGACCATCTCGCGGCCATCGGCGAGCAAGATCGGGCCGCCGGCGCGCTCATCGAGGCCGCAAACATCAGTCGGCGAGCGCATGCACTGCTACGGGCCGAGTCACTTGCCGAGCGCGCCTGCGCTCTGGCCCGATCCCGAGATGTCGTTGATGCCGCATCCGACGCGCTCGCTGCCGTCCTCGCCGCGCAGGGCCGGTGGACAGACGCGCTCGCGCTCGACCACGCCACTACCGCCCGGAGCGGTTACTCGCCGGACCGCTGGATGCGCATGGCGCGCTGTGCGCTCGACGGGCGACTCCTCGACACTGCACGCCAATTGGCTCACGTCGCCAGCGACGTCGAACGCGGTCATTCGCCGTTCTTCGACGTCACCGTCGGCCGCCTCGCCGTCGCGAGCGGCGACACGACGACCGCTTTGGAGTGCGCAAGACGTGCGATCGACGCGGCCGGCGACGACGCCGTCAGCGCGTGCGCGGCTTTCGACCTAGAGGCGCGCGCCCTCGACTTGATGGGCCGGCGCGACGACGCCGCCGCCGCGTGGGGCCGGCAACAGGAGGTCGCGGCCCGGGCCGGCCTCACCGCCGAGCGCATAAGGGGCCTCGTATCCTTGGCGGAGCTCGAGTTGTTCCAAGGCCGGCCGCCGCGGCGGATGTATGAGGCCGTCGAGGTGGCACGGGCCGCGGGCGCGCTCGTCGAGCAGGCGTGGGGCGAGCTGAACCTGTCGATCGCGCTCTCCATCCAAGGCGATCCCCGATCAGGAGCGCGCCTCGCCGACGAAGCGGCCGAACGATGCCGTCGCCACCGCCTTGATCTGCTGCCGTTCGCGCTCATGGCGCAACTCGGCGCGGCGCACATCCTCGGCGATCCAGCCTTCGAGGCGATGCTCGCCGACGCCCGCCAACTCGGCGGCGACGTCGGCGATGCTGTCGTACACACGAGTGGGATTGCCGGCGCCCACTACCTCCATCTCGGTCGCTACGACGAGGCGGTCGTCGAGCTCCAACGGGTGACCGACGTGCAGCTGGCCGAGCCCGGGAGCATCCCCTCGGACTCCCCCTACCTGCTCGTGCTTGCGCTCCGCGCCGCCAGGCGGGACAAGGAGGCGACGGACGCCCTCGAAGTGACTCGGCAGCTTCCTGGCGCCGGGCGCTGGTACGCAAACACGATGACACTCGCCGTCGCCGAAGCGGTGCTCGCTGGCGACGAGGCGGCCGTCGATAGCGCCATCAGCTCGGCCGCCGGACGGATGCCCTTCGGCCTCGCGCTGCTACGCGTGCTCGCTGCCGAGACCCTTGGCGGTCCGTCCCGGGACCGCTGGCTCCGTGAGGCGCTCGATCTGTACGAAGCCCACGACGGCAATCTCGCCATCGACCGCGTACGTGGTCTGCTCCGCGAAGCCGGCGCCACGGTGCCACGACGACGTCGGCGGAAGGACCTCGTTCCGCCGCACCTCATCGCCTTCGGGGTGACCGCCCGCGAAGCCGAGATACTCGGGCTCGTGGACGAAGGGCAGTCCAACGGCGCCATCGCGGACAAGCTGTACCTGTCCGTTCGGACCGTCGAGAGCCACGTCTCCTCCCTCCTAGCCAAGCTCGGTGTCGCGTCACGGTCGGAGCTGACCGCGTTCTCGAGGCTGGCGCACGACATCCGCTGAGCCCCAACGGCCAGGTGACGCGAGACGCCCCGCCTCTGCATCACTGGGGCAATTCCGGTGAGCGCGGGCCAAGCTGGCGTTGCGACATCCCTCCGGCAGAGGACCCCGGCCTCGCCAAATTCCCGTATCCGACGTTCGGTTCGGAGAAAACGACTCCCCCGAGCATGCTCGTTTGGACCGATCGGGAACAACGTTGACTCGGCTCAGTTCGGAACCCAGACTGAGCCAGTGACAGTGAACCTTGAAGACATTCCGATTGCGACCTATTTCCGACACTTCCGCGCCGAGGTGGCCTCGAGCCCACTCTATGTGGAGCTGTGCCCGCTGCTCGGTGTCCACCCAATCGTCCATGCCATGTGCGAAATGGCCAGACCAATGCAACGCCGACCGAACCTGGTGCTCGCTGCACTCCATGCCTCCGTGCTTCGTGACCCCGCGCACCGACTCGCCGGGTGGTTCGCCACCGTCGGCGGAGAGCGCGCTCCGACGGATCCGGAACTACCCGGTACGGTCGATCACTTCCTCCGGGAACGCCGGGAGGAACTGACCGGCCTAATCGCCAACGGAGCCACCCAAACCAATGAAGTCGGTCGCAGTGCCATCCTCAAACCTGCGCTCGGGCTGATTCACCAGGAGACGAACAAGCCACTGGGCCTCGTCGAGATTGGATGCAGTGCGGCGTTGAATCTTCGCCTCGACGCGTATCGCGTCAGCTACCGAAACTCCGAAACAGACGTGTTATCGGTCGGGCCAACGGATTCTTCCGTACACATAGTTTCTGACACGTCGCGTTCGCTCGAGTCGCTGCCGTTTCGTGCGATGAACGACACGGTCATCGGATCCCGAACGGGCGGAGATCTCAACCCGCTCGATCCGGCGGACGAAGCACAGGCCCGCTGGTTGCGTTCGCTCATCTGGCCCGACGAGCATGAGCGCTTCACCCGACTCTCCAACGCCCTCGCCCTCGCTCCCTCCCTTCCGATTGACATCATCAGGGGCGATGCCGTCGATATAGTACGCACACTTATTGAATCCATTCCTGACGGCGAGCACGCGGTCGTTCTCACAACCTGGGTCCTGACCTACCTCCCGGAACCGCGTCGAGCGGCCTTCGTTGAGGAACTCAAGCGGGCGGCATCTCGTCGACCGGTCAGCTGGATATGCGTCGAGCACCCTTACTACTGCCCGGGTCTGCCGTGGCCCGACGACGTAAGAACAGCCTGGGCGACCCCCGATGGTCCGACCGGGGTCGGGCCCACCATGCTTGGCAACCCGGTCGTCGTTCACGACCTTGCGCCGACGAACCGGGCCCCGGAATCCCGCTGGATTGCCACGGTGCACCCACACGGGCGGTGGATCAACTGGCATCCAACGACGCGTCCTGCGCGAACGGCGCAGTAGCGTGCGGGGGTGACCGACATTCCCCGGGGCGATGCCGTTCGCCCACTCGTCGAGGATCCGTTCCATACCGACGACCTCCCCCCGCTTCCGCAGCGTGATCGACGGCTCCCCGCGTCGCTTTGGTTGGAAGCCCCTGAAGAGCTGTGCTCGCTCGGCCGCGACCTCGGGCACGATCTCGTCGTGTACAAACGACGCATAGGGCGCTGGCTGCTGTGGCGGGCCGGGCCGGCCGTCGACGACAACGCTCGATACATGGCCCTCGACGCCGCCGATCTCACCCGGCAGTTCACGTTTACCCTCGACCCTCAGGGTCATGGCACCGGAATCGGACCAGACGCACGGAGCCACGACCGCTTCCGAACCTGGAAAGAGTCGCTTCGTGACAACTGAAGCCCGTAACCCGAATTGAACCGGGCCGGCTTAGGGTCGGGGGTCGGGTCGGGGATAAAGTCGGGCGGATGGCCGTCAGGATCGAGCGCGGGTACGGGTTGAACCGTGGAGCGCCGGAAACATCGGCACCGATTCATCCATCGGAAAGTCAAGGGCTGGAAGAATCGGGTGCGCAGTTCGGGTCGTCCGTGTGACACCGGCGACGAGAGGCGAAACGTTTCGTTCGCTACGGGTCCGCAACTACCGGTTGTTCTTTGTCGGACAGTTGCTGTCAATGTGCGGAACGTGGATGTCGTCCATTGCCCAAAGCACATTCATTCTGTACCGACTCGATGGGCAGGGACGTGAACTCGGCTACCTGAGTGCCGCCACGTTTCTTCCGATTCTATTGTTCACGTTGTGGGCGGGAACCATCGCGGACCGGTCCGACAAGCGCTCGATGTTAATACGTATACAGATCTTTTTCGTGATCGTCTCGACGGTCCAGACGGTTCTCGTACTTTCGGGTCATGCCACGGTTGTAACCCTCTGTGGGATCGCATTCCTGATGGGTTGCGGCAACGCAATGGAGATGCCGACCCGCCAGGCATTTCTTACCGAGCTCGTCGGAAGCGAAGGCCTTCCGAACGCGGTTGGCCTGAACAGCGCGCTGTTCAACAGCGGACGCGTCATCGGACAGGCCATCGGCGGGCTGCTCGTCTCGACCGTTGGATATTCGTGGTGTTTCGGGTTGAACGCTGCGTCGTTTCTTGCGATTCTCATCGGGCTCGTCATGGTTCGCGCCGTCGAGCTCCATCCAATGGCCCGCGCCGTGCGGGCGAAGGGGCAGATCCGTGACGGACTCCGGCACGTACGCGATACCCCGGTCCTGGCCACGGTGATCCTGCTGGTGTTCATCACGGGCACGCTCGCGTTGAACTTTCAGGTGTTCATCCCACTGCTGGCGAAGAACGTGTTCCACGGCGGGGAGAGCAAGGTCGCGACGTTTCAGGTGATCCTCGGCGTCGGGGCCCTGTCAGGAGCTCTCATGGCGGCCGGACGGAAGCGGCCCGACGGATACCGCATTTCGGCGGCGGCCGCGGTGTTCGGCTTAGCGCTCGCAATCACCGCGGCGACCACGTTTGAACCGTTGACCGGCCTGGGTCTGTTTGTTACAGGCGCGTCGTACATCACGTTCATGTTGAGCGCCAACGCCACGCTTCAGCTGCATTCCGACCCGAGCAAACGGGGCCGGGTGATGGCGCTCTACGGCCTCGTGTTTGCCGGCACGACCCCCTTCGGCGCACCCCTGGTCGGATGGGTCGCGGACCGTTGGGGAGCGCAAGCGAGCATCAACGTGGGGGCGTTCGCCGCGTTGATCACCGCGGCGATAGGCTTCACCGCGACGCGACACAAGCTGCTGCCCGATCGTTCCTGAGCTGACGATGAACGATCGAAGCCCATGACCGGAGTATTCGGCGGAGGTTCCCGACGTCTCCGACGGGTCACAGGCCGGCCCTACACGGGCGCGAGCTCCACGCCACCCCGACGGGCCTTCGCTGCGTACAGGGCACGGTCAGCCCGCTGCAGGAGCGTCGAGTGGGTGTCGTCGGGCCGACTGACGGCCACACCGATACACGCGTCGACCGCCGATTGCGGTAAACCTTCGACCACCTGGGAAATGATTGCGTCACGCAGCCGCGAGGCCAGAGCGAGGGCCTCGTCGGCGTCGCCGATGGAATCGAGCACGACGACGAATTCGTCGCCGCCAACCCGTGCCGCATGGTCACCCGGACGGCCGACACTGCGGATGCTCTGAGCGACAGCGACGAGCAGGTTGTCACCGGCCGCGTGACCATAGGAGTCGTTCACGTGTTTGAACCGGTCGAGGTCAACGAAGCAGAGCCCGACAAGTCGACCTTCCCGGTGGCTACGCACGATCGCCTCCGTTATCCGGGCGGCGAGCCTGCGGCGATTCGGGAGGTTGGTGAGTTCGTCGTGGGTTGCCGAGTGGGCGATTTCGTCGGCGATACGCAACCGTTCGGTTACGTCGCGCGACGTCAGTACCACGCCGCCGACTTCGGGTTCGTCGAGAAGGTTCACCGCCACGGACTCCAACGCCTTCCACTCACCAGCGGCGGTGCGGAAGCGGCACACGATCGGTTCCAGCACATGAACCCCCGCGACCACGCGCTCGAAGTACTCCAGCGCTTCGTCGAGATCGTCGGGATGGACCGTTCCCCAAACGCCTTGCGGGTCACGCCAACTCATGGGGTACCCGAGCACCCGTTCGAAAGACGGGCTTCGATACAAACCGTGCCCGTTCCGATCCACCACCGAGATCACGTCCGTGGCATGGCGGAAGAGGTAGCTGAACCTTCGCTGCTCGACAGCCAGACTGTGTTCAAGGGTGATGTCGGAAAAGGCGGCAAGCACCGAGACAGCCCGACCGGACGCATCGAGAACCGGCTCGGCGTTGACCCGGAGCCACACCCGCCCGCGTCCGGGGTGATCGACCCCCATCACCTGTTGACGTACCGATTTTCCGGTTGACAGGGCTTCCATCGCCGGGTGGGTTTCGCCCGGCCACGGAGTCCCGTCTTCGTGAACCGAACCCCAACGCGGATCGATCGATCTCCGCCCACTCATTTCGTCACTGGACAGACCGAGGAGCCGCTCGGCGGACGGGTTCCAGGTGATGATCCGTCCATCGGCATCTTGGAACACCAGGCCTTCGGCGAGCGTGTTGAGAATCAGGTTGTTGCGTTCGGAGACCGCGTCAAGCTCGTTGAGCAGCTTCCGGTCATCAAGGCGGCGCAATTCCGATTCCACGATCGCCGCCAAATCAACGAGAACCTTACTCTCGGTGTCAGTCAACCGGCGGGGGCGGCGGTCGATGGCACAGAGCGTACCCATCGGGAGACCTGCGGCGTCGCGCAGGACCTGGCCTGCATAGAACCGTACGTTGGGGTCGCCGGCCACAAGCGGGTTGTCCACGAACCGGGCATCGAGGAGCGCGTCTTCCACGACAAACGGCTTCCCGGCCGGTTCATTGATGGCATGTGCACAGAACGCGATATCCCGGCTGGTCTCGGCCGCATCGAGCCCTACGCGCGACTTGAACCACTGACGGTCCGAATCAACCAGACTTACCAGGGAAACCGGTACGGCCAGCGCGGTCGAGAGGAGCCGGGTGATCCGGTCGAACCGCTCCTCCGCGGCCGTGTCGAGTAGTTGAAGACGCCGCAACGCGTCTACGCGCAACTCCTCCTCGACGTGGATGGACGCAGAAATCATTCCACCAACATCGGCCGGGCGTAACAACTCATGACCATTTCCAAGCGGGCACGGGAGTGGTCGTCGTAGCGGTAGGGTCGGGCGATGCTGCACATCAGTTTTTCCGGCGAGGCCGACTTTCCGTTCAGTCAGGCGGTTCGCCATGGCGATCTGCTTTTTGTTGCCGGGCAGCTTGCGGCCGACGATGCCGACTGGACCGGTCCATCAACGATTGAGACCGAGACCGCAGCGGTCATGGCCCGGATCGGTCGCGTGCTTGCCGTGGCAGGGGCGACGTTTTCTGATGTGATGCGGGTCGGGGTGTTCATGGTCGACCTCGACCAGTTCGACCGGATGAACGCCGTGTATCGCACGTTCTTCGACGGGCCGAAGCTCCCGGCGCGAACGTGTGTGGGCGTGGCCAGCCTCCTCGGAGGTGCGTTGATCGAGATCGACTGCGTGGCCCGGGTAACGGGTTGACCCGTTGCACCGGGCGGTTCCTACAGGGACCGGACGATCGCCGCAGCTTCTTCTGCTGCAACGAGCGTCTGATCAACCAGGTCAAGACCCGCGGCCCAAAAGCTCGGATCTGTCAGGTCGCATCCCACCATCGCCGCGCGGCCTTCCGGCGAGCGCGAGCCCCCGGCCTTCAGCAGTTCGACGTAGCTGGGCACGAACGACGGTCCGGCTTCGACGTAGCGCCGGTAGACGGAAAGGGCCAGAAGTTGCCCGAACGCGTATGCGTAGACATACCCCGGAACGTGTATGAAGTGCGAAATGTAG
>JANMZO010000289.1:0-11960 GCA_031383405.1 Acidimicrobiia bacterium
CAAGGTTCGCCTGACGATGACGACGACCGGCGCAGAAGTTGGCGACGATTTGACTATCCGAAGCGCACGGTCGGATGACCTCGACGCGCTCGCTCGGCTGCACGTTCTTGTGTGGCGGGATACCTATCGATTGCTTGCACCCGCGTCGGTGTACGAGGCGTTGGACGAGTCGAAACGTCGAAGGCACTGGGAGGAACTTCTACAACGCGATCCAGCCCAGTGGCAGACCGTCGTTGCCGAGCACGACGGGCGACTCGTCGGGTTCGGTCATGCCGGACCGGGGAGCCACGAAGCCATGACAGGTGCAGGAGAAATCGTTCACCTCTACGTTGATCCCTCATCGCAGGGACGCGGGATCGGGCGAACGCTTCTCCACCGGTTGACGTTGTTTTTAGAGGCAACAGGATGGTCGAGGATCAAGCTCGCAGTCGTCCGGGGCAACGATCAGGCTGTCCGCTTCTACGAGCGGGAGGGCGGCCGAGTCGTTGGCGAGTTCGTCGATGGCGTGCTCTGGCGTTCCGAAAATCTCGTCATCGAGTTCCCGTGACCCTTCAGCGTCCGAAAAAGCCCAATTCCAGCGGCAGCCTGAGGTGGATGTTTGGCGCGTCAGCGTGCTCGATACGCGTCGGCCCGCGAGAAGACTCCGACAACGGTGACGCGTTGACGTTCCTCGTCGATTCGATAGAGGACCCGGTACGTTCCTCGGCGAGCGCTGTGACGATCGTTAACGGCGGACGAAGGCGCTTGCCCACGCGATTTGGGTTGTCGAGGAGCGGTCCAACGATGAATTCGAATGCGGCGAACGCGACTGCCTCCGGGAGTTCTTCTGACAGCTGTCGGCGAGCAGACGGGGCAACGATCAGCTCGTAACGTCCATTGCTCATCGACGCCGGGCAGCCATCGCCGCTCGCAGCGTCGCTTCACTTTCTCCACCGCCCGCCGCGAGTTCGGCATCGGCATCTGCGAGTGCGCGAAGCGCTTCGGCATCTGACAGAACAGCGATCGTTTCTTCAAGACCCTCGAGATCGTCAACGGCCACCAAAACGGCAGTAGGCCGTCCGTGGACGGTGACGGTGACCCGGTCGTGTTGAGCGCCGACCTGCGCAACAAGTTCTGACAGGTGTGCCTTTACATCGGCCAAGGATCGAGTCTCAAACATGGTCATAAGTATGACCAAACTCACCTCATGGCGTCAAGCATCGAAACCGCACTACTTCGGCCCTTACGAGCGGTCACGACGCCCGTCGCGACGAAAGCCCGACGGCCCGTGATCGTCGGCAAAGTTGTCGCGGGAGTTCCGACCAGTCGCACACTTCGCACCTCTACCACTATCGAACGCTCGGAGCGCTACTCGGCCCGACATCACCCGTATAACGCCGGCAAAGCAGTGCTTGCTGGCGTGTCTCGGCCTGCGATTACCGAGCGCGTTGGTGTCAGGGCAGGACGACGAGTTTGCCGGTGGCGCGCCCGGCTTCCATGTCGGCGTGCGCCGCTGCGATGTCGTCGAGGCGGTAGGTGCGATGGACCGGCACGATGGCGTCGCCGGTTGCGACGGCGTCGAGGAAGTTCTGGAGGACCTGGGCGGGGAGGTCGGTGGCGTCTCCGCCATACGCGGTGAGGCGGACCCCGCGAGGTAGGTACTCGATCGGGTAGAAGTCACGCACGGTCCACTCGTTGGAGAGCATCCCGGTGAAACACACGACCCCGTGGACCCGGGTCGCTCGCAGCGTGTCCGGCAGGGTCGGCGTACCGACCAGTTCGAGTGCGGCGTCGACGCCGTCAGGGAAGATGTGCCGGGCTTGGTCGGCGATGTTGCCGTCGTCGACGAGGACGTGGTCGACACCCACCTGGCGGAGGGCGTCGGCCCGGTCGGCATTGCGGGTGGTGGACAGCACGGTCATGCCGAGCCGTTTGGCGAGCACTGCGGTGGCCATCCCGATTGACGACGTGCCACCACGTATCAGGATCGACTGACCGGGTCGGGCGTCGAGTCCGATCGTGAGCGAGCCGTGCGATGTCTGGAGCATCTCGGGCACCGCTCCGAGCGTCGCCCAGTCGAGGCTGCTCGTGAACGGCACAACCTGCCGGACAGGAACACAGGTGTATTCGGCGTACCCGCCGTCGTAGGTGCGGCCCATGCCGCCCATCAAGGCAGCGACCTGCCGACCGACCGTGTACTCGCCTGCCGGGCACGTGGCGACTGTGCCGGTGGCTTCGATGCCGAGGACGCGAGGGAACGTGACGCCGTCAGCGAGACCGAGGCGGGTGTGGAGTTCGGAGCGGTTCAGGCCGAACGCCTCGATCTTGATCAGCACCTCACCCGCCTGCGGTGTCGGAACGGGGAGTTCGCGGACGTGGAGCGCGTCGGGTGGGCCGGGAGCATCGAGCACGACGGCCTGCCCACCGCCACAGGCGCAGACATGCAAGGCGCCTACCGACAGATCTCCGACGCGATCCGTCTCGACGTCACCTTCACAATCGACGAACTCGAGATCACCAGCGACCACGCCGCATACGCGCTCACCCGCAGCAACGGCACCCAAACCGTGCTCGCCACCGGCGACCAGACAACCGAATCCAACCGAGAGATCTTCCTGTTCCGCCACACCGACACCGGCTGGAAGATCGCCCGCTACATGTTCAACAAACCCGCATGAGCGACACCGGCCCCGCACCCGCCGGCGCTCCCGCCTCAATCGATCGCCGACCACACATATCCCGCGCGCCGTAACCCGCTGACCGCCGTCGACGCACCGCCGGGGAACGGCCCATACGAGCGGCCTCGGTGCCCGGCGTCACGACGCCTGAAGGCACGGCGATCGTCGGCAAAGTTGTCGCGGGAGTTCCGACCCGTCGCGTACCTCACACCTCTCCCACGGTGGAACGCTAGGCGCGATCACCCGTATAACGCTGGAGTAGGGCGTGTGCTCCCCGGTTTGGGGTGAGCGAGGTGTGCGTAGGTGTCCAGCAAAATGGCCTGGCACCTTACTGGGATGGTGACCAGTCTGCGTACTGTTCAGGGATCGGAAGATCAAACTTCTGGCAGAGTGCGAGGACGTCTCGATAGTCGTCGTCATCGCCGACATAGGCCGTGTGGAACTCGACCATTCGTTCGGGCGTAATGCAACGGACCGTTTTATCAAAAATCCTTCCGGTCCCCTGCAGAGAGTCGAAAGGGTACGCAATACCGAAACGAAGTTGACCGGTATCGTCAAACTCGTAGGAGTGGACATCGATGAGATGGCCCATCTTGTCACCCATTACGAAATTGTAAGTGTGCGTTCCATGGCCGGAAACTTCGACATAACCGTCTTGTTCAAGGGCTTTCCGGAGCGCTGGAACATGGCGATGCTCAATCGCGATGTCGAGATCGAGGTGCCGTCTCGATTGGTAGCCAAGCAAGGCGTCGACTCCCCAACCTCCATCGACGACAACATCGATTCCGTTCTCTTCCATCAAATTGAGGAATTCAGCAACGTCGCCGACTGTCATCTCGGAAGCCATGTCCCGTTCCACCTCGGGTGAGGGTTTGTCCATCCTTCAAGTCTATTTCCCGTGAGTGTGGGGGACCACAGACGTCAAGCCGATTGGGCACGCCATAACAACGCTCGGTACTGCGGCCCCGACGACAACCAGACCCGCACGGCTTCGGCCCGATTGTGTGCGCCCTCCATCGCCTGCCGCACGCCGGTTACGAGCGGGCGACCGTCGATTGATGCGACGCAGGCTCAGCGCACGCCTTTAGTCACCCAACAGAGTTGCTGACCTCGACTGCCATGCGGACATTGCTCGTTGTCAACCGGTCGGCACCGGAGTCGATCGCTCGACGAACCAGATCCGGATTGTCAGCGTCGTTGGCATGCACCTCGAGCCCAAGCTCGTGCAATCGGTCAACTATTCGAGCGGTTACAGCTCCTGCGTACACGTGGACGACATCTACGCCGGAAGTCTCGGCCGTGCCGACGACTTGACGTTCGAACATTCGTGCGGACACGTCGGGATCGGGCCGTCCGTTGAACAGACCGATTCGAGCTTGAGGACGAACGGACTTGAGCTTCACGAGGGGAAGATGGTTGGAGGAAGTGAATTCGATTCGTTCGTACGCGCCTGTCGTGTCGGTCAGCGCCAGCACGGCCTCAAGGTACGAACCGCCATATCCCTTGAGCTCCAATTCGAACTCGGACCCGACCAACCCAAACACGTCCGACAACCGTGAAATTCGCTGGTCCTTGAACGCGGGCGAGAACCACGATCCGGCATCCAACTCACAGATCTCCTGCCAACGTGCGTCCGATAGGACCCCGTGTCCGTTCGTTGTGCGGTCCAGAGTCGAGTCATGAAGAACAACAAGTTCTCCATCAAGCGTTTGCTGTACATCGAATTCGATGCCATCAGCACCTAACTCGACGGCCAACGCGAACGCTGCAAGCGTGTTCTCAGGCGCCTCCGCGCACCCACCGCGATGAGCAATGACCTTCACACCGTCAGTTCATCACACCGCGGAATGAGCCCGCCCCATAACGGCCCTTACGAGCGGTCCCGGGCCGCCGACGACAGCCGCCTGATAGGGCGCAGCAGCATTGCGATCGTCGGCAAGTTCTCAACCCGGTTGCAGACCGATTCCGAGTTTCTGTTGCGGGGTTCGGTCAAACGATGTGCCATTGGTCGACATCGGGGATCCGGTGCGTCCCGTCGCCCGAACGACGTCGACCCAGAGGCGGTACATTGTCGGCCAAGCCACACTTCCGTGCGCCGAAGCGTTGACAAAGGAGCCTGACCATGGCCCAATTCGTGATCGAACGGAACTTCGCGGAGCAGCTTGACCCCGCTGAGCTCGACTATGCCGGTGTGAAGCTGGTGAACGATGATGCCGGCGTCCGCTGGCTGTACTCGTTCCTGTCCGCGGACAAGAAGAAGACCTACTGCCTCTACGAAGCGCCCAGTGCCGAAGCGATACGGGAAGCGGCCACGCGTCTCGGGATCCCGGCCGACGTCATAGTGGCCGTGGAGCAGTTTGGCCCCACTTTCGCCGCCTGAGCGGGGCGGGTCACCGCCGCTCGTCATCGGCTACCCGGCCCGCCTCGGCTCCCAACGCGAGCGCCTGGGCACGCTGGGCCTCGGCCAGCCAGACAGTCGAACCGGCGAGCTGCGCGATCCCGACCGCCGATCGGAAGTGCGTCGCAGCACGGTCAGTCTCCCCGAGGAGCGCAGCCAGTGCGCCGAGGAGTGTGTCGGCCGGCCCGAGGCACACCGTGTAGGCGACCATGATCGTGAGACCCGTGAACGGCTCCAGCTCCTCGTAGAGCAGCGCCGCATGCTCGCGGTCACCGATGAAGGCACAGACCTCGGAGAGGAAGGCGAGGCATGCCGGCCAGATGGCGTCGCGGGGCACGGTCGCGAAACCGTCGGCGGCGAGTACTGCGTACTCCCGTTCGGCTTCTTCGAGTCGGCCGAGCTGCGCGTACAGGGCGGCGAGGCCCGGTCGCCAGAGCAACCCGTCCGACCTCGCGGCGAGCTGGAGGATCGACGCTACCTCGCCCAGTCGCCGCTGCCCACGGCGCACTACGTACATCTGCAGCCCGTACAGGCCGCTGTCGAACTCGGTCCGTTGCGGGAACAGCTCGGCGGCGGATGTCGCGAACCGCTCTGCATCCTCGAAACGGCCGTCGATGATCCCGAACACGGCGTCGAAAACCACGGCCTGGTAGCGGAAGATGTCGTAGCGGCCCCGCTCGGCGGCCTTGCGATGGCGTTCCAGGACGGCGGCAGCATCGCTGACCCTCCCGAGCATGAGCAGACCTCGGACCACGTTGCCGGCACCCCAGCAGTAGGTCCAGAGGTCATCGACCGACTCGGCGAGATCGCACATCTCCTGGCACGTGCGCAGAAGCACCTCGGGCCGGGTGTTCGTGGAGTTGCTAGAGACCTCACGCAAGAAGCTGAGGAAGAACTGGGGATCGTCGATGGCTCGACCTTCCGACATCAGCACTTCTGCCAGCGCATCGGCCTCCTCGGAGCGGCCGCTGCAGTGCAGCGCGTGGACTGCTGCTGCTCGCACTCGAAGTCGAAGGCGCGTGTCGGTGAACCCGGGCAGGCTCAGCACCTGGTTGATCATGTCGACGGAGTTCGACGCTGGAAGGCCTTGCAGCTGCCGGGCGATCTGGAGCTCCAAGACCGCTCGGGCGGCCTGGTCGACGAGCCCGAGATCGAGCGCGTGACGAAGCGCCGCGGAAAGCGCGTCGATCGCATGGGGATCCAGTCCCGCACGTGTCGAGACTTGCGTGCGGTCGATCAGCACATCGACGGACTCGGGAGAACCCGGCGGTGCAAGCGCCGCAACAGTATCGAGAAGTGCCATCGCTTCCTCGTGGGCGTGGGCTTCCATGGCCCTATTGGCGGCCAGGCGTGCGTAGTGCACGGCCACGCTCGGATCGCCGATCGATGCGCACGCCGCGAAGTGCCGGGCGAGATCGGAGAGGACGGGGCGGGGATCGGCGGCGAATACAACCTCGATGGCGATGCCGATCCGCTGATGCAACCACGCCCTCTGGGCAGGACCGATGTTGCGCAGGATGGTGTCGCGCACGATCGCATGCGCGAATCGGTAGTTGGGAAGCGGATCCTCGTCCACGGCGACGAGCAGGTGTACCCGAACGAGCTCATCGAGACCCTCCAGGAGATCTTGTGGTCCGGGCAGATGCGCGGCGCGTAGAACCCGAAGGTCCGCGCTCAAACCGTGGACCGCAAGCAGCTCGGCGACGGATCGGGCGGACGTGCTTAAGCGCAGGAGCCGCGCGGCAACGACTTCGCGCACCGTGTCGGGAACGTCTGCCGGCCGCGGGCTGAACCGTACGGACCACCGTCCCTCGTCCGCAGTGACCGCCCCGATCGACTGGAAGTGACGCCACAGCTCACCGACGTAGAAGGGGTTGCCGGCGCTCCGGTCGGCCAGCGACCGGGCCATCGTCGTGAGGGCACCGTCCAGCGGGTGCCCGACGATCGATGTGATCAGCTCCACGACGTGGTCCTCGCCCAGTCCCGAGACCCTGAGCCGTTGCGTGCCTTCGCTCCGATGAAGGTCGGCCAGGCACTTCGTCAGAGGCTCGATCATGTCGTCGCCGGTGTCGCGGAAGGTCGCGATCACCAGCAGTCTGGCGGGGGCCACAGACCTTGACAGGTGGCGCAGGAGCGCCAGCGTGTGCGCATCCGCCCACTGGAGATCGTCGATGACGACGACGAGGGCCCGGTTCTTCGTCGCGTGGGAGATGACGCGATCGACGGCCAGCAACAGCCGGTAGCGGTCTGCGTCGGGGTCCGTCGCTTCCCCACGGTGACTGGCCCGGTTGACTGCCTCGACGGTTGGCATGAGCACCGACAGGGAGTCGAGCTCGTCGGTGATGTGGGCGAGCTCGGACGCGGGGAACGAGCGTATGAGTGCCTCCAGGATCTCCCCCCAGGGCCGGTACGGCATGGCCAGCTCAGAGTCGCACGCACCGAAGATGACGGTCGCTCCGGCGCCGGCGCACCTCCGGGCCGCCTCGATCGCTAGGCGGGTCTTTCCGGTGCCGGGTTCACCCCCGAGCAGCGACACGCGCCGTCGACCCTGACGCGCCACGGCCCATGCGTGGGAGAGCGTCTCCAATTCATCGTCGCGTCCGACGAACCGCACCAGAGGCGTCGTGGCGACGGTTTCGGGGAGATGCACCACGGGCGAGGCGACAATCGCGAGCGCGGCCTCCTCGTGCCGGCCGCTGGCAAGGCCTGCCTCGAGCGTTCGGAGTTCGGCCGACGGCTTGGTGCCAACCTCCTCGGCGAGCAGCGCTCGGTACTCGTGGTACACCCGAAGCGCCTCCGTGAGCCGGCCTTGGCCCGCCAGCGCGCGCATCAGCAGCGAGCGTGGCCGGTCACGGAACGGAAACTCGTCGATGTGGGCGATCAGCGCAGCGCCAGCTTCGTCGAAGCGCCTCAGAAGCAACAACGCATCGGCGCGATCTTCGAGCGCGGATGCTCGCATCTCTCGGAGCCGGACACACTCGGCATGCGCCCAGTGCTCAGCGCCGAGGTCACCGAACGGCGCCCCGGAGAAAAGGTCCAGCGCATCACCGAGCAGGGACACCCGTTGCGATGCATCGGCGCGCTGCGCTTCGAGCATCAGCGCCTCGAAGCGCGGGAGGTCGAGGTCGGCGGGGCCTAGCGTGTAGCCCCGACCGACGGTCGCTACCGCGCTTCGCCCGGCGACATCGCGCAGGCGCGACACGGTCATGTGGACGGCCCGTACGGAGGTGTCGAGTGCATCAGCGAGATGCCGGATCGAGACGACCTGGCCGCGGCGGATCACGAGGTACGCCAGCAGCCGCCGCTGCGTGTCGGAGAGCGCGACCATGCGTCCGCTCTCGTCGGTGACTTCGAGCGATCGGAGCGCTCTGATCCTCACGGCCCGTGGCACCTCCCGCGCCGCGCTCCGGGTGCGGACACCGGGTCGGCGATAGATCGAGATCTGCCGTGCACAGGCCAAACCCTCGCACGCCGGTGGTCTCATCGCAACTGCGCACCGGAATTCGCGGCTGTCTCCGTCATCACTCGGCAGGTCGCCCCTTCTGTGAGCGGTCTGTGCGTCATACGTGTGCGGTGCGCCCACACACTGAGCACGCATGCCAAATCGGCAGTGCACGCAAACGACGGTAGGAGAAGCAGATGAAAATGCATGACTCTCGTGGCACCTCCGGCTCCGGCGGCACGGCGCCGCCCCGATTCTCCGCCAGGACGAGATTGTGTCGGGCGACTCGGCCGCTTGTCCTCCTTCTGGCAGCAGGCACGCTCGTCGCGGGCACGACGACTCCGGCCCATGGCAAGAAGCCGAGTGCGGCTCCGGCGGTGACCGCCGTGTTCGCCTTCGGTTCCGGTCTCGGTTCGGGCAGCACGATTGGACCTGACGGCGCGCTGTACCTCACGGATGGCAACGCCGGTGCGATCCTGCGCATGGACCCGACGAGCGGAGGCGTTACGACGTTCGCATCCGGTCTTCCGCAGCAAGTCATCGGCATCGGCGGCGCGATGGACGTGGCCTTCCTCGGCAATACTGCGTACGCCCTGGTGAGCATCGTCGGCCCCTTCTTCGGGCAGCCCACTACCGTGGCCGGCCTCTACCGCATCAACCGGGAAGGATCCGTGACGGTGATCGCCGACATCGGCGCATGGTCCACCGCCCATCCACCGGCGACCGCCTTCTTCATTCCCGGCGGGGTCCAGTACGCGCTGCAACCGTTCCGCGATGGATTCCTCGTAACAGACGGCCATCACAACCGGGTGCTCCGGGTAGGACGCGACGGCGGGATCAGCGAGCTGATCGCCTTCGCCAACACCGTGCCGACCGGCCTCGACACCTCCGGCGAGACCATCTACCTGGCAGAAGCGGGACCCGTCCCGCATCACCCATCGACGGGCAAGGTCGTCGCGTTCGGAGCGCACGCGCCGGTCGTCACGACGGTCGCGTCAGGTGCGCCACTCATGGTCGACGCAGAGTTCGGACGCGGGCACCAGCTCTACGCGCTCTCGCAGGGCGAATGGAACTGGCCGGACCTGCCCGAGAACGCCGGACTTCCCGCCTCGCCCAACAAGGGCTCGCTGCTGCGCGTCAACGGTGATGGGACGTTCACACCCGTTGTCGGTCAGCTCGACCGGCCGACCTCGCTGGAGATCGTCGGCGACACGGCGTTCGTGGTCACGCTCACCGGCACCGTTGTCAGGATCGACAACCTTCCACGACCAAACGGCAGCTGAACGGCCGGGTCTCTGACACGGTTCCCAAGGCGCCGATCCCCGGACGCGACCCGCGACCGGGGATCGGCGCGTGCCGCTCGGAAGCTCAATATGTGAAGAAACGTTTTGAACGTTAGCGGGGTGCGAAGTTTTGACCCGTCGCACACCTCGCACCTCGCTCGCGGTTGACCACCCTCCACGACACCGCCGCTGCAACACACCGCCGCTGCAACACACCGGATCGGGCGCTACACGGCTGAACCCCTGTTGGACGCGAGTCGTCGAGCGTTACAGAGTAGCCAAGCCGCTGCATCGCGCCGAAACTCGTGCGGGTTCACTGTCTGAACCATCGGGTGTTATCGGGTGCTTGTTCGACGGCGGTTCGGTGACCCGAGTAGTTGGGTTGACATCGGTCGTACTACAGTCGTACCATCCCCTCATGTCGAATGTTGTAAAGAGATCGGTATCGATGCCGTCTGAGCTTTTTGCCGAACTGGAGCGAGAAGCCGAAGCGGAAGGGCAAACTTTTTCTGCGGCTTTGGCGGACGCAGCGGATCTCTGGCTCGCCACACGTCGAGGGCTTCGTTCCGTTCGTTCTTGGGAACGCCAGAACGGGCAGCTCACTACAGAAGAACTCGCAGCGGCAGACGCCGTGCTAGACCGAGCTGGCGTTGCACGCCGCTGATGCCCAGACTGGGGCCCCTCGAATTGGTGTACGACACCGGGGCATTAATTGCTGCTGAACGTAACGACCGCCGTTTCTGGGCCATTCACGCGCGAGCGCTTCAGCGACAAGTTCGCCCTATCGTTCCAGCGGGCTGCCTCGTCGAGGCCTGGCATGAGGGGCGAAATTCGAAGGTCGCTCAACTTCTTGATGGCTGCGAAGTCGAACCGCTCAACGAAACGGCAGCGAAGCGCGCCGGGGTACTACGCCAACGAACGTCGGACCCGGTTGGACCTATCGACGCGATTGTTGTGGAGTCGGCGATTCGTCGCCACGCTGCAATTGTGACGTCCGATCGCCGCGATATTGAATTACTCGCCGATGCTGCGCATCGGAAGCTCCAAGTGATCGACGTGTAGCTGTGGCCCACTCGGCCCTGCCCGGACGCCTCATCACGGTTCTGCGGCGCCCGACGAAGAGTTAGCTGTAGCGATTGCTGTATGGAGTTGTGGGGTGCGCAGCTATTCGGCGACCCATGCCGAGACTGTGGCTTCGATTGGTCGATCACCGCTCCATTGGCCCTAGCTTTCATCGAGCAAATGCCACTCCGGGACCGACCATCACCGTGCAATGCACCCGCGACGAGCGGCTTACCTCCACCTCCTGGAGTATTTCAGGGTACGTGTGCCACATTGCCGACAACCCTCGAATTTTGGCCGAGCGGGCTTCAGGGAACGTTTCGATCCAACGACCGCGAGATCTCGGGCCACGACCCGGATGACCTCGCCACGGCGCGAAGGTACGAGTCGATTCCGCTTTCGTCGGCGCTTTGGTCGCTGGAGATCAGTTGCAACGCATGGGTCGAAACGTTGAAGTCCGCTTTGAATCAACAGGTCGAGCTGCGGCACTCATTTCGCGGTCTACAGCGAGCCGAGGACATTGGCCGGAACCACACGGGTAATGGGAACCAACGACAAATACCGGATTCGGCACCCATTTGCCACGCAGAGTTCGAAATCGGGGCCGAAGGGGTACGGCAGGGATACCAGCAAATGATCGGCGACAGAACCTTCCGTCCATGGACGACCAATATCTACAGTTCCACCGACCGAAAGTCTGTGATCTGGGTCGGCATGAAAATTAGTCACCATTGCCAGAAGTTCGATATGGAGGGCGGAGTCCGACGGGGATAGTAGAAAAATTCGAGTCCACTCTGGCTTTCGTCCGTTGCTTCCCAAGCACCAACGGTGACGTACGCCCAAGGTTCTTGCTTCGTTCTCGGAGCAAAGCGTCGGACTTTGAAGTCCGGGAGTCGTTGAGGAATGGGACCGAGACTCCAGGTGAAATCCTCGGTCAAGTTGTTAGGCCAAGTTGACCGTAAATGATCAAGTTCAACCGCAATTACTTCCGATCGAGGGTCCGCTATCGGGGGTTTCCTTTTCTCTATTCGACGGAGGATCTCCCCAAGTCTCGACTCGAACACCCACGGGAGCCGAATCGATGACAGTGAACTACAAGCTCAGCAGGATACCGCTCG
>JANMZO010000302.1:0-2842 GCA_031383405.1 Acidimicrobiia bacterium
CAAACGTTGCGACGCCTGGTCCAGCCACTGGACATCGTCGATCCCGACGACGAGCGGGCCGGAGCGAGCGAGCGCGACGAGCACGCCGAGGAACCCCAGGGCGACCGCGCGCGGAAAGTGCTCGTCATCCTCCGGCTCCGCCCGGAGCAATGCCACCTCCAACGCCCGCCGCTGGGGCACTGGGAGCTCGTCGAAAACGACCTCAGGCACGTCAGTGAGCAGATCCGAGAGCGCGGTGAACGCCAGCTGTGCCTCCGCCTGAACCGGTCGACACTCGAGGACCTGGAACGAGCGCCGTTCAGCGGCCTGGAGACCCTCCCGCCAGAGCGTCGTCTTGCCGAGGCCCGGCTCGCCCTCGAGCACCAACATCGCCGGGCCGTGGTCGAGGGAGTCGACGAACGTGTTCAGCGCCTCCAGCTCCGCGCCACGGCCGACTATCGGGTTTACCTGCCCGGGCAACCCCACACCCGTCGACCCATCCGCCCGAGGCGGTGCACCGCGACTGTCGAACTCGCCACCTGCGCGGGCCGAGTCGTCCGTCGACACACCGGCCATGGCGCCCTCCCCGAAGTGCTGGCTATCGCAAACCGTACCATGACCGCATCGAGGCTCCCGCGATCCGACCGTCGCCGTCAGTCGAGTGTGACGTGGCGACCGCTCGTCGTTCACCAGCAAGATATTCGGCGTCCGATTGCGCTGGGCGCACGATCCCCGATGACATGCTCTCGCTGGCGCTCTATCTCTGTATCGAGCGCAATTGTGACGTCGTGGAGTTCTCACCCGGTATCGCCGCTCGATGTTTCGACGCCAAGACCGCGTCGAACTTCGGCCCCCCAATCAGTGCCCCATACTGCTCAATCCAGCGACCGGCGAGCGTGCCCCGGAACGCCGGTTATCGGTGATGGCCTGGCCACGACCTGTCGATACCCTTCGTGTCGTCTTTCAAATCCTGCCCTGAACAGTGCAAACGTGCCGGAGTGTTGTGAAATCGACAACAGCGAGTGGGCGTTGAGGGACGACGTTCGAACCCGGACGGTGGGTGAGTACCGACAGAAGGGCTTGCGTCGGCAGGCGGCCTCGGACCCGAAGAGGCCGCCGCGGCGGTGCCGAAGCGAGGCCCCGGTCGAGGGCCCCGACGCCATCAGATCCACTGCCCTAGAGCGCGGCGTTCGAACCTCTGCGATCCTCGCCGGGCGTTGAGCAGAAAGCCATGCTTGACAGGCGGGTTCTCAATTTGGTGGAGTCGTCCGTCAAACCCGTTCCGTGTTTGCGACGGTGTCGAGCTAGTTCTGCACGAGGTCAACGATCGGCATGATAACCGGTGGCTGAGCGAGTTCGATACCGAGACCTTGCATCACGGGCCCAAGGTAGGTGAGGAACACATCGAAGGCTTCCTGCGTCTCCCAGATGTCGAACACCTGAAGCTTGCCGTCCTCACCGAAGCATGTGTGGAGTTTCATCTCCGCTTCGGGGGCACCGGCTTGCCTTAGGCGCTCGCGGCCCGTGGCGTGCTGTTCGACGGTCATGTTGGTGGTGACGATGTAGATACCGATCATGGAAGGTCTCCTTTTCGCGTCCTCGCGGTGTGGTTCCGAATCTATTCGTCTGAGGCCGCCCCGTGGATCACCTGACAGTACGAAGAGCGGCCCGCTTCCACAACCACGCGATGACGACACACCTTGCTCGCCCGGCAACAGGCAAGCAGCCGACCATCGTGACACTCAACAGACCCGGCGGCAGAGGGATCGCCGACATATCAACCCCCACCGAACGGCGCGGGAGTACCGTTTCCGATCCGCTCGGAAGATGTACTCCTGTGGTGTGCTCCTGAGCGATTGTGAATCGCTCAGAACCCTCGCTCGTGGCCCTAGCAAGACAACGTTGGAACCCGGCCGTCGGCTTTCTGTCACAGGGCTTCGATACAATCGGCGAATGGACAATCGACAGTGATCACCCCAGAAGAGATGGATCTCATGTCGCCCGAGGAGCGTGCCTCGGCGGTGCGAAATGGGGAACTCCGTTCGCTCGAAGATCTCCCGGAAGAACTTCGCCATCGAGTGATCGCACGAGCAGCCGCTATTGAAGAGCGACTTCGCCTCACCTCGTGAAACGTCGGATCGTTCGCTTCACCGAACTGTTCTTCGCCATCCTCGACGACCAGCTGCCATCTGAACGCCCCGGAAATGGGCAGCCGTCTGTCACAGATTTTCTTGCGTTTGATTTGCCTACGATCCGAGACCGGCTCGCCGAGGACACAGAGGGATGCACCACAGCATCGCACCCGGGCACAACGTTCGTGCCTACATCGGAAAGGGTCTTCTTGGTTCGTACTTTATTGCCTACGTGATTCTCCGCGCCGATGATGTAGTCGAGGTCGTCGACATTGAAATCGAACCGTAACTCCACGACGGGGACCGTTGGATTTTCAACAGCGACCGTGGGCGTTGAGGGACAACGTTGGAACCCGGCCGTCGGCGAAAGCGGAAAGAGCGAGCGTAGCGAGTGAGTGCAGCTCTGAGACCGAGTGAACGGCCGCCAGCGGCGGGTGCCGAAACGCAGTGGAGGCCGGGCCCGCCGCCATCCAACACCGTGGACCTGCCGGGACGGCTTTCGAACCCCGCGAGTCCCTGATCGTGGTGTTCTCGCTGTTGCGACCCATCCTCGCCCGGTCCAAGACCCGGCGTCCGCCAGCCCGGGAACTCCCGGTACAGCGCCGATTGACCTTCGCTGAGATCACGGCACTTTTGGCCGCACGTCACGACGGGGTCACCGTCGACGGACTCGCCCGACGGTTCGGCGTCCATCGGACAACCGTACTTGCCCACCTGAAACGAGAGGACCG
>JANMZO010000356.1:0-9745 GCA_031383405.1 Acidimicrobiia bacterium
GACTTCGACAGCCGGGACCGCTCGGACGGCTGATGACCGTGGTCGGCCCCTCCGGTTCGGGAAAGTCGTCGGTGGTCCGGGCCGGTCTCCTCCCGGCCATCCGTCAAGGCGCCGTTGCCGGCTCGTCGCAGTGGTTCGTCACGTCGATGATTCCGGGCACGCATCCCTTCGAAGAGCTCGAAGCGGCGCTCGGCCGGTTGGCGACGGGGGCCATTGGCCCGCTCGCCGAGTTGATGGCTTCAGAACCGCGCGGCATCAACCGGGCCGTCAGGCAGGTTCTGCCCACCGACGACGACGATCTTCTTCTTGTCGTTGATCAGTTCGAAGAGCTCTTCACATTGTGCTCCGACGACTCCATTCGCCGGTCGTTCATCGACGGACTGGTAACCGCCGTCTCCGACCCCCGCTCCCGACTGCGGGTTGTGCTGACGCTACGCGCCGACTTCTACGACCGACCCCTCCGCTATGCCGGGCTCGCCCCGCTGGTCGAGAGCGGAACAATCGCGGTATCGCCTCTCAGCGCGGATGAGTTGGAGCGGGCCATCGTCGAGCCCGCCGATCGGTCCGGCGCATCGTTTGAACCGGGTCTCGTCGCCCGCATCATCGCTGACTTCGTCGATCAACCCGGTGCGCTTCCGCTCCTGCAGTATGCGATGACCGAGCTGTTCGAAGACAATGTCATAGGTGTGCTTACGATCGAGGCCTACGAGAAGCTTGGTGGCATCACCGGGGTGCTCGGTCGCCGCGCCGAGGGCCTGTACGGTGATCTGTCCGCTTCGGAACAGGAGGTCGCTCAGCGGGTCATGACGCGACTTGTGTCATTGGGCGAGGGGACCGAAGACACGCGCCGTCGGGTGCGTCGAAGCGAGCTTGGCGACGAAGCGGCGACGGCCGCATTCATCGACGCGTTCGGCAACGCACGGCTTCTTTCGTTCGACCATGACCAGGTCACCCGGGAGTCGACGGTGGAGGTCGCGCATGAGGCACTCATCCGGGAGTGGCCAAGGTTACGCGGGTGGCTCGACGAGGACCGTGATGGTCTCCGGGTCCATCGCCACCTCACCGAGGTCGCCTCCGAATGGGTTACCGGTGGTCGCGACGAAGGGGAGCTGCTCCGCGGTGGTCGGCTGGAGGCGACCGAGGCGTGGGCCGACGCGCACCCTGTCGCCCTGAACGATGTGGAGCGCGAGCTGCTCCACGCCTCCACGATGTTGCGAAAAGCTGAGCAGGGAGCCGAGCAGGAACGGGTCAGAAACCGTGAGCGCCAGAACCGCAGGTTACGACGGTCGCTGGCCGCTGTGGGCCTTGTGGCCGTAATCGCGGTGCTCGCCTCGGGCCTCGCCGTGCAGCAGCGCGAACGGGCGAACACGAAGGCTCAGGCAGCTCGCGACGCAGCATTCGCGGCCGATACCGGCCGCATCCGTTCGGAGGCCGCTCAGCTTGCGACCACCAACCCGAGAATCGGCCTACTGCTCGCAGCCGAGGCGTACCGCCGCGACCCCGGACCCGAGTCACTGGGCGCAGTGCAGCAGGCACTTGTCGGGAGTGGCGACCTCCTCGGCTACTTCAACGGTGGTGTGAGCTACGGCGCCATCGAATGGATCGACGCACACCGATTCGCCGCTGCGAGGACGGGAGCGGTCGACGTGTTCCGGGACGACGGCACCATCGAACGCTCCATTCCGGTCGAGGGTGCGATCCTGCTTGACGCGTCCACGGACGGGAAGCGCCTCGCCATCGCCCAACAGAAACGTGTGGTCGTGGTCGATCTTGTCAACAACCCGGCGAAACCGCACGAGTTGCAGGCGAACGCACTCATCCAGGCGCTGCGTTTCTCACCCGACTCGGCCAGGCTGGCAATCGGAACCGGCGATGGGGTGCTGGCGATCATGGAGACATCCGGTTGG
Organism: Acidimicrobiia bacterium; assembly: GCA_031383405.1. Taxonomy (GTDB): domain Bacteria; phylum Actinomycetota; class Acidimicrobiia; order Acidimicrobiales; family JANYDT01; genus JANMZO01. Next base: position 1,908 of record JANMZO010000356.1, read on the forward strand.
CGCGAAATCGCCCGTCTGGTTGCGCATCCGGAACGCACGGCTGCTGACCTCAAACTCGAAGGTGCGATTGCCGAGGCCATCCCCCATATCGCACTCAGCGCCGTGCGCGGTGTCTCGGCCGTCGCGTTTCGTCCCGGGCGCGACGTCGTTGTCACGGGTGGCTTCGGTTACGTCCGGACATGGAACATCGGATCCGGAGCCATGCTTACCGAGCGATCCCTCGTGAGGGAAACCGCCGGCCGGTCCATCGCGGTGATCCCCCGGGCGATGGACACTTCCGAGCACGACGGTCGGTGGGAGATTGTCACCGCCGATCAGGCCAAGGTATGGAAAATCGGGGTCGATGACGGGGCGGTGATCGGCACGTCGGATCTGCCGATCTCCTCCACGACCGCGGCTGCTTTTGAGTCGGAGAAACACGTGACCGTGGTCGATCGATTCGTCGCCGTCGAGAGGCAGTACAGCACTGTGCTGCTGTTGAATGTCGACGACCCGAAAGGGCCTCAGTCCATCTCCCCGCACGTTCAGGGTGCGGTGGACATCGCCGTGAACACGACGCTGGGTCGGTTGGCTATCTCGGGCATCGACGGTGTGAGTCTTCTCAGCACGGTCGGCGACGGTCTCATCTCCGACTCGTTCCCTATGGGACCGGGTGACCTGTTCATCACTTCGGACGGGAGCACGGTGACCCGGGCGGAGATCGCGACCGGCCGGGCGGAAGTCTGGCGTCTTGAGTCGGGAAAGGCGGTCGAGGTCAAATTCCCCGGTATCCAACCAAGGCTGTTTCAGCCAACCACCGATTCAAAGACCTTCGGAATACTCGACGACACTGTCGGTGCGGCAATCGTCAACGCCGAAACCGGTGGTGTGCAGCTCCGATTCGCCGACTGGTCGGCCGAGAACTGGATGATCGCCTTCAAAATGTCGAGCGATGGACGCACGGCCGCGTGGGGTGGAATAGACGGCCGCGTGCAGGTTCGATCGATGGCCGACGGATCGGTGCTTCACGAGTTCTTGGAATTTCAAGGATTGCCCGTTAGCGACTTGCCGAGAAACATGGATTTCGATCCGTCGGGCCAACGACTGATGGCGACGACAAACAACGGTCGCGCCGTCATCTGGGACCTGCGTTCCGGGAAGGCGACGACCATCACCCAGGCCGGAACCGACTTCCTGCAGGCGACGTTCAGTCCGGATGGCAAACACGTCGCCACGCTAGGAGCAAACGGCACGGTCACGTTGCGAGATGCCCGGACCTTTCAGCCCACGGGTATCCAGTTCGTTGGAAACACCGCCACCTCGGGTTACGACTACTGCCCCTGTTTCACTCCGGACGGTCGCTGGATGGCGACAGCGGCCGACGGCCAGGTTCGCCTCTGGGATCCGACGACCGGGCTGCAGATCGGGGCCCCGTTCCCGTCCGACCCCGAGTACACAGCCGGTTCCTCTCCGGGTCTGCGTTGGCTCATCACCGGTCGTAATGGTCGGGTCGTGCGCTGGAACATCGACATCGACCGATGGCCTGATCTTGTATGCCGGGCGGCCGGACGCAACTTCACGCAGGCCGAGTGGGACCAGTACGGCCCCAGGTCTGATTATCGGCCGACCTGTTCTCGCTACATCGACAACAAATCACCTCAGGGAGAAAAGCCATGACAAGCGACGACCCGACATCCTCCGGCGTAGGCGCCGACTCCGGGCAAAAAGTCAACCGACGTGGCCTCATTGGTGGACTGGCCGTCGGGTCGGTTGCCCTCGGCGCCGGAGTTGTCGGCGGATTCGCATCTCGTGCCAGCGCCGGCAACGGGTTCCATAGAAAGAAGCTCGTCGTGGAGGTGGCCTGCCTGGGCGAACTGTACCGGGAAGGGGCCAAATCCAATCCGGCGAATGATGCCGACTTCCGCGCACCCTTCATCGTCGAAGGGTGGATCTACCCTGAGGGCACGATCAAGGGCGACGGGTTCATCCCCCGCGAGGAGGGCTCGATCGGACGGTGGTTCTGCCGGGGCTCGGCGATCGTCGATGCCTCCCGGGGTCAGCCGCACACCTATGCCGACACCGCATATTGCTTCGGGAAGATAACAATCGAGAACCTTTTCCCGAGGAACTCGATCCACACCACCGGACTGGAAGGAACGATCGACCGCTCACAGACGTGCTGGCGCGCCATCGTGGGGGGCACCGGTGAGTACGTCGGAGCGATCGGCGAGATGGGTGAACAAATCATCGCCGACAACACGTCGCCATTTGCCGATGGCACCAACGATCCGAGTCCGTGTTGGCGTTGCGAGTTCGATCTTCGGATCCCTGACTGAGTGCAGAGCCGATGGATCTGACCGCGCCAGCCGGCATGGCTCCCCGATCGTTGCGGATCGGCCGCGCTCGGTATCCGGTTGATCTGCCCTCGATTCGCGACGCCCGTCTGCAGTCGTCGTTCGTGGTCTTGACGATCCATGTACTCGGCCAGGTCGCCTTCGGGTTCCGTGTGTCGGTGCCCCAGATCGTTTCGGCAATCGGTGCGTGCGCGGTGCTGGAGGTTCTCGTCACGGCGCGTCGTCGTCAACGGGTCTCGTGGCCGGCGAGCGCGATTCTCACCGGCAGCGGTGTCGGTCTGATTCTTCGCATAGATGGTATGCGCGCATGGGATCACTGGTCGTGGCGGGGATGGTATCTGTACGCGGGCACCGCGGTGCTGTCGTTGGCGACCAAGTATCTCTTGCGTCTTCGCGACCGGCAGATCTTCAACCCGAGCAACGTCGGCCTGCTCATCGTGTTTCTGGCCCTTGGTTCAACACGAGTCGAGCCGCTCGACCTGTGGTGGACACACTTCGGCACGCCCATGGTCATCGCGTACGTGGCGATAACGTTGGGAGGCGTGCTGATCACGCACCGGCTTGCGCTCCTCGGCATGGCTGTCGCATTCTGGGTCACACTCGGGGCCGGGAGCGCCGTTCTTGCATCTTCGGGTCACTGCATCACCACGAACTGGTCGACCCGACCGGTTTGCGACGCCGACTTCACGAGGCTCCTCCTGACGTCACCGGAGATACTCATCTTCACGTTCTTCATGCTCACCGATCCGAAGACGGCACCGCGTGGCGCACTCCGGAGACTGGCATTCGGCTCGTCGGTCGGGGCCCTCAGTCTGATGCTCCTCGCTCCGGCCAGGACGGAATTCGCCACCAAGATTTCCCTGTTCGGCGCGCTCACGATCGTCTGCGTGCTGCGGGCTCTGGGTGCCGCGTTCGGGGCTGACCTGGTTCGGCGGTTGCCCCACCCGCGCAGGTTCGCGTCGGGCGACGTCGGTGGTTTCGCAGTTGGTATTTCTCTGCCTGCGGTCGCGGGGGTCCTAGCGCTCACGGTCGCCCAGCTGGGAGCGCCGGCCCGGACCGCATTCGCCGCGGTGGAGTCCGTTGTCTTGCCCGACCCCCGTTCGGCCGCACCCGGAATCGCCGTCGACGATGGTCCACGGGTAACGACGGTCGGCTCGCTCGTATCCGAGGTTGACCCGCAGCTCGCCGACGAAGGGCAACGTGCCGCGTTCTCTGACGCGCTCATGCTCGGTCTTGCGGTCGAGGAGGAGGCGGTTCGCGCTCGAAACGCCGAGCTGCTCGTCGCGGTGGACCACGGTTCCCGGCTGGCCGAACTTCGGTCGGCAGTCGCCGCAAACGAACCCCCCTCACACTATGAGTTCTCCGAAGCGCGCCTCTACGTGGTGCGTGCCGGTGGGCAGGGTGGTTTGGTGGTAGCGGTAGAAGCGAACGGTACGGTGACGAAGGTCGGCGCGACCACGAAGACGACCGTGGTCTTCGGCGTGCGGCGATACCGAAACGACCGTTGGCTGATAGTCGATTCATGGGCACCCGGAGAGGTCGAGGTCATCCGTTGAACGTACCAGTGGTAATTGTCCGCCAACCCGGTCGCGAACCGCTCTATCTCGAAGTGCATGACCGTCTTGAGCTTGGCCGCGACTGCGACGGGCTGCTTCTGGCCGACGTTCAGGTGTCGCGTCGCCATGTTGAACTTTCGTGTATGGATGGTCGGGTCATCGTCACCGATCTCGGCTCTACGAACGGCACCTTCTTCGGAGGACAGCGCCTGACCTCCCCGGTCGAACTCAGATCAAATGCGCGCATACAACTTGGTGGCACGACCGTGGAACTGGCGGAACGGCGCGCGGGGGCCTACGACGAGCGCTCCACCGCGATCGGCTTGCCCGACGGTGGTGAGCAGGAAGACCTCCGCCGCACATCGATCGATCGACTCGCCAATTCTGCGACTCGGGATCAGTGGCGGCCGAATCGGCCGGCGACGATCGGGACGACGACGACCATTCTGTTTTCCGACATCGAATCTTCGACCGAATTTGCCACGTCGTTGGGCGACCAGGCCTGGTACGAACTCCTCGGTGAGCACAACGCAATCCTGCGCAGCGAGCTCAAGCGGCACGGAGGGAGCGAAATAAAATCCCAGGGTGATGGGTTCATGCTCACGTTCAAGAGCGCCCGCACCGCGGCGCATTTCGCCATCGGGGCGCAGCAATCCATCGACGGAAAACTTCGGAGCGGTGATGGGCGGGACCTTCACATCAGAATCGGTCTGCACACCGGCGAGGCAGTAGCCGATCCCGACGGAGATCTGTTTGGGCGCCACGTGATCATCGCCGCCCGTGTAGCGAACCTCGCGGTGGGCGGCGAGATACTGGTTTCGTCCATCGTGTTCGAGATTGCCAGTGCCACCGGCGATCTCCTTTTCGGGCCTCCCCGCATCGTCCAGTTGAAGGGGATCCCCGGCGACCAGACCGTTTATGCGTTGGATTGGCGGAAATCGGCTTTGTAGTTCTTCGACCATCAGAGAGGGTCTCATGACGGAAACGATGTATCCATCAGCGATTGGAGTTCGCGCTGACCTTGACCGCGCCCATCGACGCGTGTGGGATCACGTGTCAGTGGTCGGCGAATGGTGGTCGGCCGCGGAGCGGAGAGCCATGGCAGGTATCGTCCGAGACGCGTTCAATGATCGTGAGCCATCACCACCGTGGTCGCCCGCGTCGCAAGACATGTTGCGCTGGTCCACCGGGGCCGACATCCTGCCAGCCACTCTCGTCGATGCGTTGTACCGGATGACAGTCCATGCGCACACCATTACCGAGAGTTGGTACCGGCAATTCGTACAGACCGTTGTCGACGAGCAGGCGTATGTGGAACTCTGCGGAATCATCACGAGCGTCGTCGCCGTGTGCTCGTTCGCCCGAACCGTGGGCGCCGAGCCACCCTCCTTTCCGGTGATCGCGCCAGCCGAGAACTGCTCGACGCCGGCCCGTGTTTCGACCGCAGCCGAGCGCTCGCCGCGCAACTGGGTTCCGGTCACCACGCAGGGAACCCGGGCGCCGGTCGTCGAGGCCCTCAGCATCTCGCAGATCGAGTACGACCTGCTCTGGGACCACCTTGCCCCGTCGCAGTACATGTCGATCGAACAGATGAGTGACCTGGCCTGGACCCGCGGAACCCTGAGCCGGGCGCAAGCGGAGTTGCTGGCCGGACGCGTTGCCGCGTTGCGCCAGTGCTTCTTTTGAACCGTGAGCCACGCGTCGATGCTCCGGGCGAGCATCGCAACAACCGGGTCGACCGGAAATGCGGCGGCGGTGGCCGGCGGAATCGATAGTGGGCTCCCATTCGGTCACGAGCTCGTCGCACTGGCGGAAGCGGCTGTCGACCCGGCATGGGTCGGTCTCGGTGTCGCCAGGGAACAGCTTCGCGACGTCGCGGGAACGGCCGTCGTTCATGACGCAGCTGCGGTGATCGCGAACTTCGAAATGATGACCCGTGTCGCCGACCTTACCGGTGCTGCGCTCTACGACTCACGCCGAGATGCTCTCGCGCCGATTGTTGCCGCATCGGGTGCCTCGGAGTTCAGCACGTTGCGTTGGGGATAGCCGGTCTCCGATTGGCGTATGGGTGCACTTTTCGACCGCCGGGGTCTAAAAGTGCACCCATACCGGCGTCATGAGCGTCGGCCCTATCACGACCACGGCCAACGGGTCGAGCCCGAACCACTTCACTGAGCCCCGTTCCCGGCGCGTAGGCGCCGTGCCCGATTGTAACTTCGTGGCGGCGCGTAACTACCCTGCGACCATGCGCATCGACTCAGGGATCTCCGGCAACCTGTCCACCGCGGCCTCCGAGGCCGTGTCGCTGGAGGCCAGGGGTTACGACGCGATCTACACCGCGGAGACCTCCCACGATCCGTTCTTCCCACTGCTTCTTGCGGCGCAGGCCACCGAACGCATCGAGCTGATGACGAGCATCGCCGTCGCATTCGCCCGCAACCCGATGGTCACGGCGGCCACGGCCAACGACCTGCAGTTCGCCTCGAAGGGCCGTTTCATTCTCGGCCTCGGAAGCCAGATCAAGCCGCACATCGAGAAGCGGTTCTCCATGTCATGGTCCGGGAAGCCGGCGAGCCAGATGCGAGAGTTTATTCTGGCGACGCGGGCGATCTGGGCCGCGTGGGAGAACAAGACGAAGTTGGATTTTCGAGGCGAGTACTACAAGCACACGCTGATGACACCGTTTTTCGATCCGGGACCCAACCCCTACGGTCCGCCGAAAGTTTTTCTCGCGGGGGTCGGAAAGGGCATGACGGAAGTGGCCGGGGAAACGTGCGACGGATTTCTCGCGCACCCGTTCTCGACGGAGCGTTATCTGCGGGAGGTCACGATGCCGGCACTGGAGGCGGGCATGGAGCGCGGCGGTCGCGCCCGCGCCGGCTTGCAGATCGGCGTGAGCACCATGGTTGTGAGCGGCGACACCGATGAGCAGACGCTCGCGGCAAGGAACGCGATCGTGGGTCAGATCGGGTTCTACGGATCGACGCCCGCGTATCGACCTGTCCTTGAGTTGCACGGCTGGGGTGATCTTCAGACCGAGCTCAACAGTCTGTCGAAGCAGGGTCGTTGGGCTGACATGAACCACATCATCGACGACGACGTGATCGGCGCGTTCGCGGTAGTCGCCGAACCTGACCAGGTCGCGACGCAGATCCGCCTTCGCTACGGAGACATGGCCGACCGGGTGAGCCTGTACTTCGGACTGGCTCCCGACGTCTCCGAGCGGATCGCCTCCGACCTTCGTTCGGAATAGCCGCCGCCGGGCGACCGGACATCGAAGGACCGGAACCCTCGTGAACTGCATCGATCGCGGCTCGTTAGTGACTCGGGGGCGTCTGCTTCGCCGTGATCCTTCGAGCCACGCGAGCCTGAGCTCATCAATCGGTAATCGTGACTCGGGGGCGTCTGCCGTGTGAACGATCCGTGTTTCACCCGATTACCGTCGCTTCGACCCGGAGCATCATGCATCACGCATCACGCATCAGATGCGCTAGCGTTCGGACATGCGGACCACGTTGGACCTCGACGACGATGTCTTGATCTCAGCCAAGGAGATGGCGCGTCGGCAGAAACGTACGGCCGGCGACGTCATCTCGGAGCTCGCGCGGATCGGGCTCCAGCAGACGCTTGCGGTCGACGGTGGATCGACCACGCAGGAATTTCTCGGGTTCGAGCCGATCGCCCCGAACGGTAGACACGCAACGAACGACGACGTCAACCGTTTGCGAGCGGAAATCGGCGACTGAATGCGAGCGTTACTGGACGTAAACGTCCTCATTGCGCTGCTCGACGCCGGGCACCAGAACCACGGCGTCGCCCGTACGTGGTTGGTGAGCAATGCCGATGACGGCTGGACGTCATGTCCGATCACGCAAAACGGCTGCGTCCGAATTCTGTCGCAGCCTTCGTACCCGAACCCGGTTCCGACTTCGGTCGCACTGTCCAAGTT
>JANMZO010000351.1:0-6075 GCA_031383405.1 Acidimicrobiia bacterium
GGTCCGTGCACCCTGAGCAGGTCCACCATGGCGTGGTGGCAGCCAGGCCCCGAGCTTGAAGGTACGCGGCGCGAGTGTCGTCATTTCCCGCAGTCACATCGGCGACGTGTCCAAGTTCGTGGGCGACGTCGTGGGCCAACCCTTCTACCGTCCGATCTTTGCGCACATAGATTTCGACTTTGCGTTCCCGAACGTACGTGAGCCCCAGAAATCCGCTCCGTTCCTTTTTGAACGTGATGGTCCAACCGGATGCAACTGTGCGCCAGTCGACATTTAGGGAGTTCATGGCGTCGGTGACGCGAGCTGTGTTGACCCCGGCGTCGATGCGAACAGCGGCGGCTTCGGCGATGATCTGCGTTGCCGAACCGATGTTCACGTTCGACTTCATCGCCGGCTTCGGTCTCGACTTGACCGTCTTCAAGGCCAATGCAACCGGAAAATCGTTGTTCTTTCGCGCCGACCGGAGTGTCGAAAAGGTCTCGCCGACCCCTCCCGCCCCGATTACCGCAGCCAAGACAACGACGCACCCAACGAACGTCGTGCCCAGCTTGCGGCTCCTGGGCTGGGAGGTTGCGACACCCCGGTCCATGCGCTGAAAGAACACTCAGTGAATGTAGCTTCATTCTTCCAGTATTAGCCACTAAGAGTAGTCAATTTCCGGAACAGTGAGCAGTATGCCCCACTGGTCGCATCAGACCTGGATCGATCGGCTCAGCCCGGGTAAGGAAAGGTTGGTTCACGTCCGACGCTGTGGGCTAGTTTTCGCCCATGACTGACGTTGTGATCGTTGAAGCTGTCCGTTCTCCGCTGGGCCGTCGGGGCGGCGGTCTGTCGACCATGCACCCCGCCGACCTGCTCGGAGCTGTGCAGCGTGCCGCCATCGAGCGGGCGGGCATCGCCCCGGAGACCGTCGACCAGATCGTTGGGGGCAACGTAACGCAGATCGGTGAGCAGGCCTTCAACATTGCCCGGACCGCATGGTTGGCAGCCGGTCTTCCGATGAGCGTCGCGGCCACGACCGTCGATAGCCAGTGCGGATCATCGCAGCAGGCGACATCCCTGGCGGCCGGATTGATCGCGTCAGGCGCATGCGACATCGTGCTGGCCTGCGGGGTCGAATCGATGAGCCGAATCGGCCTCGGGGCCAACGTGAAGTCCGGACCCGGACGGCCGCTGCCCAAGTCGTACTTCCCCCTGTACGAGCCGACCTCGCAGTTCGAGGGGGCGGAGCGGATGGCGACGAAGTGGGGGATCTCGCGTCACGACACCGACAGCTTCGGCCTGGAGAGCCAGATCCGGGCCGCCCGGGCGCGGGCTGAGGGTCGTTTCGAACGGGAAATCGTCCCGATAAACGCTCCGGTCCTGAATGACGAGGGCAAACCCACCGGCGAGACGTACGTTGTCAGCGCCGACGAGGGCATCCGGGAAACATCGCTCGAAAAGCTCGGCTCACTGAAGCCCGTCATCGAAGGTGGTGTGCACACGGCCGGAACGTCGTCGCAGATCTCCGACGGCGCGTCTGCCGTGCTGCTCATGAGCGCAGAAAGGGCGGCCGCCCTCGGCCTGAAAGCCCGAGCCCGCATCGTGAGTCACTGCCTTGTTGGCGTTGATCCCGTACTCATGTTGACCGGCCCGATCGATGCCACCCGTCGCGTGCTTGATCGAACAGGAATGACCATGGCCGATCTCGATACGGTTGAAATCAACGAAGCCTTCGCTTCGGTCGTCCTGGCCTGGGAGCGCGAGCTGAAGCCCGACATGGCAAAGGTCAATCCCAACGGTGGTGCGATCGCCCTCGGACACCCCGTCGGGGCCACCGGAGCCCGCCTGATCACCTCAGCGCTTCACGAGCTCGAACGTTCAGACAAGACAACCGCGCTGATAACGATGTGCTGCGGTGGGGGGCTCGGCACGGGAACGATCATCCAACGGCTGTGACAGCCGGCGACAACTCGCGCGAACTGCCCAACGCGTGGGTTCCCCCTCGCCCGGTCCGACCCCGCCTGGCATGCTCGACCGGTGCCGGTTCGTTCCGTTCGTAAGAAGGTCGGATTACCCCGGCGGTCGCTCGCCTTTGCCGGTTGCTGCCTGACGGCGCTTGTCATTGGGCTCGGTGGATGCACGGGAGCGACGGTCCCGACGTTTGAAACCACCGCAGAGACCGTCGCGGCCTCTTCGACCCTCGTGGCGATCTCGCCGGACGCTATTGCTCCGCCAACCCGGCGGGGCCCGCTCAAGGCAAACGCGGTGGTCGTGCATATGGTCGACGGCGACACGCTTGACGTGACATGGCAGGATTCGGGCAAACGCGAGCGCATCCGGCTCATCGGGATCGACACCCCGGAGTCGAAGCGCCCGAATACCCCAATCGAGTGCTTTGCGAAGAAGGCCGCTTCGGCCTTGGAATCGCTCCTCCCCTTACGAACGATGGTGCGCATCGAGCCCGACGTGGAGCAGCGCGATCGCTACGGTCGTTACCTCGGCTACGTCTTCCGGGCGCAGGACGGGCTGTTCGTGAACCTCGAAATGGCCAGGGTGGGAATGGCAGTTCCACTCACATTTCCCCCGAACGTCGCCTATGCCGACCAGTTTCTCGCCGCAGGCATCGCGGCCCGAGCCGCCGGGATCGGACTGTGGTCCCAGTGCGACGGGCCACACGTTCCCCTCAACAGCCAGGTACCGGTGGCGACAAATGGGTGACCTCGCAGATTGACATCCAGATCGACATCCAGATCGACGACCAGGTCGTCACCACCGGTCCGGTGTCCGACACCGTGCCTCCACCGGGTTGATTTTGGCCTATCGTCGAACGGGTGAGTGAGCTACTGGAGCGCCTCGGTCTGGCGTCGACGGCACGGGTCGCGATCGTTACGTGTCTCGACCTCGGGCAGAGCCATGCCACCAACGTGGGGGTGTATGAGGCACTGGCGGCCGGAATCGCATCGAGCGCCTCGCTCATGGTGCCCTGTCCCTGGGCCCGCGAGGCCGGCACGCGCTACCGGGCCGAAGACGTCGGGGTGCAGTTGACCCTCAACGCCGAGCACCGCTTCTACCGCTGGGGTCCAATCACCCACGCTCCCTCCCTGGTCGACGGTAACGGCGGCTTTCCCGAGACGCTCCCCGACCTGTGGGATCACGCCGACCTTGACGAGGTCCGCCGCGAGTGCCGGGCCCAGATCGAAAGGGCGCTGTCATGGGGATTCGACGTCACGCACCTCAACTCGCACTGGGACGCGCTGTCGCTTCGACCGGAGTTCTTCGACACGCTCCTCGACATAGCACTGGAATTCAGGCTTCCGACCCATCTTCCCGGCGGCATCGAAGAAGCCAATGCCGGATTCCGGTTCCGTAAGCTCGCCCACGAAGAGGGCATCGTGTTTCCCGATCATATGGTCGAGGTGTCCCGCAAAGGCGTGTCGTCCCTGGCGGAGGCGATCGACCATCTCGAAGTCGGCGTCACCGAGGTGCGGCTCGGCCCAGCTATCGACACTCCTGAACTGCGTGCCATCACCGACGACTGGGCCGAAATGGTCGAGCAGCACCACGAATTGACCAATGACGCGACCAAGGAACTGCTGGCGCGGTCAGGCGTGAGCGTCCTCGGCTTTCGAGCTCTTCGGGATCTGCAGCGTCAGACGTAAGAAGGTCGCTACAGGCTTACCGACTCAGCCGCGACCCCAACGCCTCGAACGCCACCGCGCAATGCGATGACAATGACGTGACTCCCGGCCTGATCAGAAGTCGAACAGGTCTCCGAGCAATGACTTCTTCTTCTTTGGTCGGTAACCGTCGTACGACACGCCCCGCCGGTCGTCATCATCATCGTCGTCGTCTCGCTTCCAACCCCGTTCGTTTCCCCGGGACCGGTCGTTGTTCGTCGGCTGCGGCGCATGGGCCGGAACTGGTATCGCCGCGACCTGGGTCGGAGTACCTGCTCGTTCAATGATTTTGTCGAGCTCACCACGATCAAGCCATACCCCGCGGCAAATCGGGCAGTAATCGATCTCGATCCCCGATCGGTCGGTCATGACAAGCCCGGAATCAGGGCAGTTTGGGCATTTCACGATGAATCTCCTTCGGTCGTTGGACGGTACCGAAGGTCTCTCCCGACCGATGCGATCGGCCCTTCATCGCCGGGCTGAGGCCGTGCTGACGACAACGAAGTTGCGGGATACTCCCCTTCAAGGAACAACACTACCGGAATTCGTATTCCTGTGTTGACGATCCGACGTCCGAAATCGACAACTCAGATCAGTCGAACCTCCGGACAAGCCCAGTTGTACCGACCCGTTACACGCTCCGAGCGGAGTGCACGAGACCCTCGGCAAGCTACGGGTACTCAGTTGCCGCCTGTAGTCGGATCTGCAGGTTCCGGTACTCCGGGCTCATCGTGATCGGTAGAAGGGCCATGACTTTGCCCATGTTTCCCGCCACTTTCATACGACCCTGCATGAACGCGACATTGGGATCGAGCTCACCGCTTTGCACGGACACAGCATCGGCCCATGTCAGGCTCACTGTGAAATCGGCGTGCTCGCAAACGCCCAGACCCTGTTCAATCACCCGACCGTTCTCCGTCACCTGAAAATAGGTGAGGTCACCACCCGGAGCTCCCGACACGTTGTAGACCATCCGGGCCGATGCACCGGCATGTTCGGGAAAACCCTGAGCAAGCTCGCGAGCCAGGTCGTGCCACTCCTGGGAAAGATAGATTGCCATCGTTGTCATTCCTTCGATTGCATTGAACCGGGGTTTTGGCAGGCGTTCAGCGGAGGCCCGCGAAGAGGTCGTCCTCACGGATTCCGGCCGGGGACTCATGGGTCGGCGGACTGTGCCGGTCTTCGGACGGGTGCGAATCGAGCGTCGAACGGGCGAGGATGTAATCATCGTACGGGTGGACGGTGCGCAGCACCTCGTGGGGTAGACCGAACCACCACTTGGAGGTCGGGTCAATCTGGGTCGCGTGGGCGATCAGCGCGTTGGTCCGCACGTCGTAATAGTCGTTGACGTCGACCCGACTCGTAATCCGGTGGTCCTGCCAAGGACGTTCGAGCCATTTCGAGTCGTACGGAGACTCCTCCCCGAGGGCCAGGTACGCCTCATGCATGCCGAGCGTGCGGGCCCTCGCCCAGGTCGAATAGTAAAGCTTTGACGGTTGGAAGGCCGGTCCGGCCCACGGGTACCACGCCGCGTCTCCCGCGCGGTCGAAGGCGGGGATCGAGATGTCGTGCACCTTCAGATGATCAGGATGCGGATAGCCCTGTTGGTTGTCGGCATAGGTGACAATCACCTGCGGTCGGACCCGACGGATGACCGTGACGAGTCGGCCCACCGCTTCGTCGAGAGGCGCCTGGTGAAAGCTGCGAAGGTCACCGTTGCCAATGCTTCCGGGCATGCCGGAGTCGCGGTAATCAAGCATCACGACCTCATCGAAACCGATGATTTTGGTCGCTTCGGCCAACTCGCCACGACGGACCTCGGCCAGGTTCTCCAGCACTCCTGGCTGGTCCATCGCCGGATTGGAAATATCCCCGAGCTCACCACCGGTGCAGCACACGAGCACGGTACGAACACCTTCGTCGCGGTACCGGGCGACGCTTCCGGCACCTTTTGACGACTCGTCATCGGGGTGGGCATGGATTGTCAAAAGACAGAGGGAGTCGTCGGCCACGGTTTCCAACGCTAGCGGGGGAACGGTGCTGTGCGAGACGTTCTCGGCATCAACTGCCAACAGTTCGGGCCACGAGTCCTCAGGGCGGATCACCTGGCCAGCATGGAGCAGGTCTCCCAGTACCGATGGTGTACACCGAACACAGATAGTCGTTCGATGTAGATGGTGGGCGTTGACGGTGACATGGATTTCGACGTGTCCGTTGAGGGCGCGTGCGTAATCGACGGGCATACCGATTGCGAAGGTCGCCAGATCAGCTGATTCGAAAGTGGGAGATGCGTGATTGGGCTTCGTCCCCAATTGCCGGCGACGCCGGTTTGGGTGAGTGCGGTGGCGTGGCGTAGTCGGCGAGGGAAGCGACGAGTTGGTGTCCGGTGCGGAGTTCGGTCACTCGTGCGGCGACT
>JANMZO010000367.1:0-11399 GCA_031383405.1 Acidimicrobiia bacterium
GGGCCGGCGTCCGGGCGGCCAACGCCGTCGTGGCATGGCTCGACGGGCCGTTGATCGATGATGGAACGGCGTGTGAGATCGGTATCTTCGCGGAACTGTGCCGACGAGAGCCGGAAAGATATGTGGGCATAGTAGGTCTCGCTACCGACTGGCGGACCATGCGGCGTAAGGAGGCCGGCGCGATCGCCGACGGCCTCAACCTTTTCGTCGTGGGCGCGATTCGCGCGCATGGGGAGGTTGCGTACAGTCTTGATCGGGTCGTCGAAGTGTTGGAGGGATGGCGGACCACGCTCGAATAGGCCAACCGCCCTCTGGATAACCCCACGTCCGCTTGCGTTGGCCGACGGAAGTACGGGCGGGTGGAACGGACTCTCAGCGAACCCGACGGTGGATAGGATGCTCGACCTGTACCCGCCCCTCGAAATGCGACTTGACTAGGAACCCGTGGAAACAACAACCTCCGGCATGAATGCGAAGACGTACGAAGAAGCGATCGCGGAAGTGACTGCGGTCGGGGGTCCCTACGAAATCATCGAGGCTGACGTTCTGGGGGTCACCATGAACGTATTCAAGAACTGTCCGCCGAGTCTTCGCGAGCTGTTCGCGAGTATGCGGGCCCGCGCCGATCAGCCCTTCATCGTCTACGAAGACGAGACCTACACCTTCGGCCGGGTGGTCGAGTTGGCCGATGCCCTCGGATCGCTGTTGGTCGACCGCTACGGGGTGGCGAAGGGTGACCGGGTCTCGATCGCCATGCGCAACTATCCGGAGTGGATCATCTCCTTCATTGCGATCACGTCGATTGGTGCGATCTCGGTTTCGATGAATGCGCTCTGGACGGCCGACGAGTTCGACTACGCCGTCGCCGACAGTGGTTCCAAGGTGGTCATCGCGGACCAGGCCCGCATCGAGCGAATGCACGACTCATGCGTTCGGCACGGAGCCCGGATTCTCGCGGTCCGTACCGAGTCTGCACTACCTGCCGGCGTCGACAACTGGTCTGAGCTGGTGAAGCCGGGTGCTGCGCTCCCGGCGGTTGAGATCGGTCCCGACGACGACGCGACGATTCTGTACACGTCCGGCACCACCGGACGGCCGAAGGGTGCGGTGTCGACCCATCGGGCGGTGCTTCAGTCGCTTCTCGCGTTCGGCTGTCGGGCCGAACTCGACAAGGTCCGCAACATGGCTGCTGCGAACACCAACGATCCCCCCGCATTCATTCTCATCGTCCCGCTCTTTCATGTGACCGGCGGCGTAGCCGTAATGCTCAGCTGTGTGGCCGGTGGCGTGAAGCTCGTCATCATGTACAAGTGGGAAGTCGAGCGGGCTCTGCAGCTGATCGAACGTGAGCGCGTGACGAACTTTGTAGGCGTGCCCACGCAGAGTTGGGACCTCGTGAACTCGCCGAACTTCTCGAAGTACGACACGTCGTCGCTGCGGCGCATCGGCGGTGGCGGTGCGCCGGCCCCGGCCAAACTCGTCGAGAAGGTTTCGCAGAGCTTTCCGAAGGGTGCGCCCAACCTCGGCTACGGAATGACCGAGACGAACGCCTACGGACCGCAGAATGCCGCGGAAGACTTCGTGTCGCATCCGACGTCGACCGGACGCACCGTCCCAACCATGGAGCTTGAGATCCGCGACCCTGAACGCAAGCCGCTTCCCCGGGGCGAGCGCGGTGAAATCTGGTTCAAAGGGCCGATGCTGATCCGTGGCTACTGGGGTAGGCCCGAAGCAACCGCCGAGACGATCCTCGATGGCTGGTTGTGTTCGGGTGACATCGGGCGGATCGACGCCGAGGGTTTCGTCTACGTCGAGGATCGCGCGAAGGACATGATCTTGCGTGGCGGTGAAAACGTCTACTGCGCCGAGGTTGAGGGTGCGATCTACGAGCACCCGGCTGTCCACGAGGCGGCGGTTTTCGGGGTGCCGCACGAGCGTCTGGGCGAAGAGGTCGGGGTCGCCATCCATCTCAACGAAGGCATGTCGCTCACGACCGATGAGTTGCGGGCTCACGTCGCCACCCGACTCGCCGCCTTCAAGGTGCCGAGCCATGTGTATCTCCTCAGCGATCCGCTTCCGCGCAACGCCGCCGGCAAGTTTCTCAAGCGGGAGTTGCGGGATCAGCTGTCGCCGAAGGACTGAATCATCTCCCGGGGTCAGTGCCCGGCGACGGAATGCTCGATCAGGGCGCCGAGCTGGAGAAGCCTGGCCTCGGAGCCGTAGTCACCGATGAGTTGGATGCTGGCCGGAAGATTGGCGGTTTCGCGTTGGCGGAGGCGATGGGGGACCGGAACCGGAAGAGAAAGCGCGGGAAGTCCGGTCATGTTTGCGAAGCGGGTGAAGCCGGTCAGCGGGCTTGAGGCCGCTTCCTCAAGCGTCGGGGGTAGCAGTGGCATCGTCGGAAGTGCAATGGCATCGAACTGCTTGAAGAACGACGCGAGATCAGCCTTCATGGCTTCGCGGACCTGGCGCGCGGCGGCCAGTTGGTCGTCGGTGATCGCGTCGCCGGAATGCAGCCGGGCGCGGCCGGATTGCGACACGCCGTCGTCTTCGCCACCCAGAAGCCACGCATCGCTCCGCCACGCCTCGCCGAGCAGAACAAGCAGTCCCGCCTCATGGGCGGCGTTCCAACCGCGCAGAACGACGTCGACGACCGTCATTCCTGAATCGAGAAGCGCAGCGTCGATCGCGGCGTCGACCGCATGGTCGGCGGGAATGTTGGTGGGGCGCACCCGGGCGATCTGACGGGGGATGGAACTGTGGCCGAGTGCGGTCGCGAAGCCCGGCTCGAGGAGATCCATGCCTCGAACCACATTGGCCACCGTGCGTCCCATCGGGCCGATCGTGTCGAGGAAAGGTGCTAGGGGCCATACGCCCTTCTGCGGCACCCGCCCCCACGTTGTCTTCAAACCGACGATGCCGCAGCATGCCGCCGGAATCCGGATCGATCCACCCGTGTCGGACCCGAGCGCCACGTCGGCGAGGCCTCGCGCCAATGCCACGGCTGATCCGCTCGACGATCCTCCCGGGATGCGGGCGCTGTCGAACGGGTTGGCCGGCGTGCCGTAAACCCCGTTGACCCCCTCGGCTCCGAACGCGAGTTCATGAAGGTTCGTCTTTCCGACGATCCAAGCGTCGCCTACCCGCTCGGCCGCTCGTATTCCGGCCATGCATGCCGCGTCGAATTCGGCGACCAGCCCTCGCCGCTGCACACCGAGACACCCCGCCGTCGTGACGGTTCCGGCTATGTCGATCAGATCCTTCACCGCCACGGCGGTCCCGGGCCCCGTGTCGGCGAACCGCTGGATGAAGATCGAGTCAATAGTCATTCCTCAAGAAACTACAGGTTTGACGAAACCCCTCCGAACCGAACCGGTTGCTCGAAGCACGGGGGATTGCAGCAGACTCTCAACCATGTCGCTTGCCCAACCCGAGTCGTCGCCCGTGTCGTCCTACGCCGCACCTCCGAGCTCCCATGCGCCGGTCATCGTCGTCGGAGCCGGGCTCACCGGGCTGGTGGCCGCGGTACAACTCGAAAAACGGGGCTTCTCG
Organism: Acidimicrobiia bacterium; assembly: GCA_031383405.1. GTDB lineage: Bacteria > Actinomycetota > Acidimicrobiia > Acidimicrobiales > JANYDT01 > JANMZO01. The sequence goes on from JANMZO010000367.1 coordinate 3,553, forward strand.
TGTGTGGTGCTCGATAAGGGCCGGTCGGTCGGCGGTCGTCTGGCCACCAGGAGGGCGCCGGGCGCCAACGGACAAATGGCACGCTTCGATCATGGGGCCCAGTTCTTCACCGTCCGTTCAGCTGAGTTTGCCGGTTTCGTCGACGAATGGCGCGCCGCGGGCCTGGTGCGGGAGTGGTGCCGCGGCTTTCGAGTTGGGGGAGACGGATTTCCGCGTTACGTGGCTGAGGGTGGGATGAACGCGATCGCCAAGCACCTCGCATCCACGATTGACGTGCGGTGCGACACCAGGCTCCACTCCATCGCCGGTAACGAGGGCCGGCTGTCCGTGTCGACGGAAGACGGCATGCGCTGGGAGAGCGATGTGGTGATTGCAACGCCACCCGTCCCGCAGTCGCTGGCGTTGTGCGAGAACGGATGGTTGCCGATTCCGGAGGACGAGGAGAACTCTCTACGCGCACTTACCTACGCCCCTTGCCTCGCCCTGCTCGTTTCCGTCGATGGCGCATCCGACGTTCCGCCTCCGGGCGGCCTGCAGCTAGACGCGTCCGACGATCCGACCTTTTCGTTCGTTGGCGACAATCAGGCCAAAGGAGTCAGTGAAGTAGGTGCGCTTACCTTTCATGCCAATGATCGTGTTTCGATGGAGCTGTACGACGAAGACGACAGCGATACGCGCGCATATCTTCTCGCACAGGCCCAACGGTTTCTCGGTTCGGCGACGGTGATCCATGTCGAACTCAAGAAGTGGCGGTACGCACGCCCGATTGTCGGCCATCCCCATCGTTTGCTCGCGACGGTGCCGATACCCGCGACAAGTCTGGTCTTCGCAGGCGATGCCTTCGGTGACTCAAAGATCGAAGGAGCTGCACTTTCGGGCCTCGCCGCCGCGCATCATGTATGTGGCCTCACGCGCGCATAGTTATTCGGTGGGCGGTGCCCGGCCGGGGCTCGGTGCAGCTGATTCACTGAAATGCGCGCATATCTTCGGGTCATAAGCTCGCGGATCAATTGCCTCTCACTGCGCTAGCACTTTGTACCGTGGTGTGCTCGGGACCTTTGCGTGGCAGGTGTCACGGCCCAATGTGTTGATCTTCGTTTCACACTTGCATAGAGTGTAAAATCTCCTTACCAGCGCCCCCGACGTTTCGACGCGCTCGCTCCGGTCATCGCATTCGATGGCGAAAAGTGTGCTCAACCGGGTTCAAACTTGGCGCCACGGTCCCCTCCCGCTTTGTGTGCTTTGCGCGTGCATCCGTCGGCGGAGCCGTGGCATGTCGTCAGGTCGGTCGTCGCTGAGGCGTGGAAGTTCCGCGCCCGGGCCCCGGTTCCCCTCGTGGCTCGTTCTGTAGAGAGGTGGTCCAGATGTCCAGAGCCCCCGGTTCTTCGTCATTCCGCCCGCGTCACGTCCGGTTTCTGTCGGCCTCGCTGGCGCTCCTCATCGCAGGAGCGATGGTCATCGTCGACGGTCATCGGGCCGATGCCCTGTCGCCGAAGTCACGAGGCCGTCGTCACCTGTCGATGCGTTACGTGCGTTCACCGTATCCCGGGCTCGGGACGTCACCTTCGATGGAGGCCGCCATTGTGGCCACCTTTCCGATCTCCCTTCATCGGGAGGCCCTCAACGTTGCGTGGTGTGAGTCGCGCGGTAGGGCCTCCGCCCGCAACGGCCAATACCGTGGCCACTTCCAAATTGGCCGCAACGAGTGGCAACGATTCGGATCCGGCGACCCGTTCGATGCCTACGCCAATTCCCGGGCTGCGTACCGGTACTACGTCGCCGCCGGCTCGTGGCGACCGTGGCAGTGCCAGCCTTGACCGGTAAAACCGCTAATCGGCAAACCGGTTGTCAGTTGAGCCGGGCCGAGAGCCGAGTCTCCTCCTCGTTGATCGTGTCATCGTGCATCGGGTAGTGGAGGCGCAGGAGCCGGAGCGTTCCCATGGCCTCGCTCCAGTTGCCGGTTGCGTCAAGCAGGCGGACCAGTTCGCGGGCCTCGTCGAACGCCAACGAAGGCAGCGCGCTGCGCAAACGGCTCACAGCCGTGAGTCCTTCGAGGTCGCGGCTGCGGGCATAGTTGCTCTTCAAATTCATAAGCATACGTATCAAAATGTGTTCGGGTTGCGCTGGCGAAAATGAGTTGGCGTCGATGTCGCGGTTGCCGAACATCCGCTCGTGGAGATCGATACAGTCGCTGAGCGTCAAGCTGGCCCCTCCGTTGAACGGGTCCACGAACGGATGGTCGGCGTCGGCGGTGGCCAGAAGGAAGTGACCGGGGAAACTTACGCCCCACATGCGAAGCCCTATCCGGTTGGCCAGATCGAGGCCGATCACCGCAAGAGAGATGGGAATGCCGACACGCCGTTCGAGGACGTCGGGGAGAAACGAGTTGCGGACGTCGTGGTAGTCGATCCCGTTGCCGCTCAGGCCGTATTCGACGAACAGCCGACGCTGCCATGACTCGAAACTGTGGCCGCAGCCTTCGGCGAGCACCGCCAACGCCGCTTGGCGCGCTACCAGATCTTCCATGTTGCGGACATGGACGCTACGATGCGCGCTTAACAAATATGCGGCCCGCGTGAGATCGAGACTTTCGTTGGCCGGGTCGACGGTGTGGACAAAAGAGCGGTGCCACCAGGGCGCATCGGGTTGGGCGGGAAGCATCGTTCCATCTTTACCGATCCGTGGCACCAAGGGCCGAATTGCTGGTGCGACTACCGGTCCCGGATCGGGGCACCTTCGCAGAATGCCTCGAAATCGCAGTGGCTGCACCACGGTCCCGGTGAGGGGTCGAAGCGACGACTGACAATCGCTTCGATCGCTGCGCTGACCCGCGAAAGCGCCTGGTCAGCCTCGATGGCCGACCAGGTTCGCGACCGGTACTGCGGTCCGTCGGATCCACCGAGATAGCAGGCCGTCACCGTGATCCGTTCCGGCTGGAAACCGAGAACACGTTGCGCGACGAGCCCGTAGACATCGAGTTGCATCGTCGTTGGGTCGTCGTCGGGCAATCGGAGCGTGTGGCCCCCGGCGACCGGCACCGATGTCGGGGAGACACCCGTCTTGAAATCGACGATCTCAATGTGCACCCCCTGCCCACCGGTCAGGTTCGGTTCGGACTGGTTCTCGGCGCCCTGTTCGCTGGTGTAAATCGCGTCGATACGCCCCCCGATGCTGCGTCCGGCTATTGCGATCGTGAACGGCAGTTCGACATGACGCGGAGCGCGACCGGCGTATCGCGACCGGGCGAATCCATGTTGGGCCTGAGGCCCCCGGGAGAGCGGTCGCGACCCCACGGGGCGGTCGCTCGACTCGCTCGACTCGCTCGACTCGCTCGACTCGTCGACGATGTCGACGAGTTGCACGTCGTTGTCGTCGACTCCGGCATACGTCGGTGGTTCTGGTCGACCGGGCGTTGGCGCAGTGGGTTCTGAGCCCACGTTCAGGTCGGTGAGCGTCAGCTGACCGTTGGCCTGCTGCTCAATCCAACGGTGCACTTCGGTACCGATGCGCGCGGCTTCTGAAGAGCGGCGCGGCAGCGGTCGAACCGTTGTCCAATAGAACCGGCGGGGGCAACGCGTGTACGTCGACAGTGCCGTCGTCGCGATCGAAATCGGGAGTGGGTCAACCGCGGTTTTCGAAGTTGCGTTCCCGACGTCACTGACGAACAACGCTCCCTGGTCGGCCGTCGCAGCTTTGGTCGAGCCTCGGCGGCCGCTGGTTTTGTTCCCGCGACCGCTGGTCGCCTTCGGGAGGACACCGTTCGGCGTGCCGTCAGTGGGCGAGGAGTGATCATCGGATGAAGCCACCTGAGCAAGGTAGCGGGCATTGCGTCGTTGCATTTCCGCAATCTGGGGGTCGGCGGAGCCTGGGCCGGACCGGCTCGTCTCGGTCACAGGTGGCTGCGCCTCTCCCAACAGGTCGTAGAACGGGCCGATGCCCTGCGGTTGCATGACGCCGGCGTACCAGTGGGCGGCGGAAAAGATGAGGTGGGTCTTGGCCCGCGTTGTCGCCACATAAAAAAGCCGCTTCTCTTCACGGTCACGTTCACGATCGGCTTCGGCTTTCGGCGCGTCGAGATCGACCTTTCGATGAAGGCGTGGGGGCAACGGATCGGCATCGCCCTTCAGCCACGGTGGGAGGGCCACGCCCTGGGTGACACCGTTCTCACCCGCCCGCCCGTCGGGAAAGATCTTGCTTGGGGCCTTCGCCCGCCCGGCGAGACCGGGCACGAAAACGGTCTCAAACTCCAGGCCCTTGGCCTGATGGATGGTCATGATTTGGACGGCGTCGACCTGCGTACCCACAGCTTCGGGCAGGTCATCTTCGGACTCGGCGATGAGCTGCAGGTACTCGAGAAATTCCAGGAGCGAGCGTTGGCCGAATGTGGCTCCACGTTTGCCGAGTGGAAGCGCGACGAACCGGGTGGCCAGGTCGAGGAACCGGACCAGGTTTTCGGCACCCCGTGCGCTCACCCGATGCCAGGCGCCGGTGCGGTCGAGGACCCGCTCGATGAGGTCGGCTACCGGAAGACGGCGCTTGGCCTCGGCGAACTCGCGCCTGACCGCGTCGAAGGCGTGCAGCCGCGTCCACGCCTCGGTCGACAGATCGGGGACTTCGGCAAGCGCGTCGATGGCGAGTTGCAGATCCAGACGGTCGTGTACCTGCTCGCCGGCGAGCCGGGCCCGTTCCCGGAATCGGGCCGCGTCGGCCCGTGCCTCGCGGGCCAGGGCCGCGATATCGCGCATGCCGAGTCGGTACGGTTGGCCCCGGAGGATGCGAAGGAGTGCGACCGACGAATCCGGCGGAGACAGATCATCGGGCCCATCCGGCTCCGCACGTTCGTATGTGCGGTTATCAATGGGAGAATTCCCTCTCGACGGTTCGGCCGTGGCGATGACCTCAAGCCACGCTACGAGATCGACGATCTCGGGTCGGTTGAGCAACCCGCCGAGGCCCACCACCTCAACCGGAATTCCGGCCTCGATGAGCGCCTCCGAGATGGTCGGAATCAGCCGGCGCTTGCGACACAGGATGGCCATGTCAACCCACCGTTGTCCGCTGCGGTTCAACTCGATGCACCGCAGCATGATCCTCTGTGCTTCGTCGAAGTCGTCGGTGGCCACGAACCGCTCGACCTCGGCAACAGGTACCTGTCCGCTCGCTTCAAGCTGTTTCGGCCGGGCGTTGTCGACCTGCGCCTGGATGTGCCGGGCGAGTCTGACCACCTCGGGTCCCGACCGGTGGTTGGTTTCGAGCCTGACCTCGGTGGCGTTCGGAAAGTGCTTCTCGAACTCAAGCAGATTGCGGATGTGCGCACCGCGAAATCCATAGATCGACTGCATGTCGTCGCCGACGGCCGTGAGTTCGTCGGACCCCCGGTAGAGCACCTGCATCAGACGGCGCTGCGCGTAATTGGTGTCCTGGTACTCATCGAGCAGCGCAACCGGCTGGGAGGCGCGCAGGGTCTCGGCGATATCGGGGTGTTCCTCGACCAGCTGCAGGGCGAGGAGGATCTGGTCGCCGAAGTCGATGCAACCCGCTATGTGCTTGGCGTGCTGATACGCCTCGACCATCGAGCAAAGGTCAGCCCGTTTGAGGAACGCGTTCGTCGCCGACGGGTACGTGAACGGGTCACGGATCCCCCGGTGACAGTCAGCCAGCACGTCCGCGATGGACACGACATGATCGGCGCACGATGACGCCAGAGCCAGCGCGTCAGTGATGAGTCCGGGGATGTTGCCGGTTTTGCGGTTGTCGATCTTCACATCGTTGAGCGATTCTCGAAGTAACTGCCAGGCCCGGGCCCGGTCAAGCAGAACCGGGTTTCGGGGAAGGTCTATCCGCTCGCCGTAGCGTTGGATGATCGATGCTCCGAAGCCGTGGTACGTCATGATCGCTGCATCGTTGCCCGTCCCGAGCTCCTTCGCGACGCGGGCCCGTAGGTGCCCGGCCGCCTTGTTGGAAAACGTGAGACCGAGAATCTGGTCGGGTCGCCATCCCCGGTCGCGTACGAGATGCACGATGCGCTTCGCGATGACGGTCGTTTTTCCCGAGCCCGCCCCGGCCACTATGAGGAGCGGGGAACCGTGATGGGTGATGGCCCTGGTCTGTTCCGGCAGCGGTTGGAACGACTCGGACGTCGGTCCCGGGCCCGGTTCGGTTTCGGCACCGCCGGCCGAGTCGGTCCCGGCGGGAGCCTGTTCCCTGCGTGTGCCGGTGGCGTCGAAGAGGATTCGCGGGAATTGGGCCGTCGTTGAGCCGGTGGCTGTCCTGGTGGCTGTCCTGGTGGGTGTCGGCCGCGGTTCGGGCAGCGACTCCACCGTGCGACCTTCGGGCTGCAGAGGGCACAGCCGTTTGAAGCTGCAGTAGTCGCACGCCGCCTCGACGGACGGGGAGTATTTCTCGGCCAGGATCGCGTCTGCACGGGAAAGTATGCGCGCTCTGGTTCTCTCGCCGTGGTCATCCTGCACCGGCTGTTGCACGTCGGCGTTGGCCTGGAGGTAGTGCAGGCGAAGGATCTCCGGTGGCCCGAACCGCTGGAGCGCAGGATCGGTCACCGCGGCCAGGTGGTACGTGGCCAGCTGAAGGTTGTCGGGTTCGGTGCGGTCCTTCACCGGCGGGGCGGAACCTGTCTTGTAGTCGACTATTTCGACCCGACCGTCGGCGTCGATCGACAGACGATCGATTGATCCGGTGAGGCTGTGAGGTCCGACCGACACCCGAAACCGGTGTTCAACGGCTAGTACCTCGCGTAGCCGTGGCAGCTCCCGGTCATGCCACGATTCGAGCCATGACTCGGCTCGCTTGCGGTAGTCCGCTTCCTGGGGTCGGTAGGGGAACGCGCCCGGATCCCAGTGTTCGTCGAGCAGCGCGAACAGGCGCATACGCGACTCGTTCACCGGAACCAGTGACGGATTCGTTCCGGACAGGACCGGAGCCGGCGCATCCACGGCCGCCAGGGGTGGAAGGCGGGCGAAGGGACGAAGAAATGCTTCGAGTGTGGCGTGAACGATTGTGCCCACGCTCGCGGGAACCCCACCCGGGCCCCTGACCCCGGCGACGTACTGATACGCGAAATTGAGTGGACAGTTCTCGAACGTGTCGAGCCGGGTCGCGGACAATGTCAACGATGGCTCGGGAAAACACACCACGTGGTTCGTCGTTTCGTGAATTCGCAGGCTTGCGATCGGGGCGCTCTCCGCCCGGACCGCGTCGATGGCCGTCTCGCTCCACCCTTCGACGAAACGGCTGACCAGCACGCCGGCCTCCGGGGCGGCGATCGCAACGACGGCCCGGTTGGCCCGTTGCACGACGTCGTCGAACCGGGCGCGTTGGGCCGCCACGCTTTCGTGGTCCCGGAGATGGAGCGCACCGCCTTCCCTCCCGATTTCCCCACCGAAGTCCTTGGCGTCCCACCCTCCTTCGACGACTGTCAGGGCCCGGGGCCAGGTTCCTTCAACCATCTGCGGAAGAATCAGCACCTCGAAACTGCGACCCGCCAGGTCGCGCGTTGACAGCACCGTCACCGCCTCGAACCCGGTTGCATCGGCCGCATCGCCGTCCCCGTCCCCGTCGAAGGCGCCGTCCTCGCGGTCGATAGGCGGGACAGTGTTCACCGGCGGTGCCGGGCGTAGCGCGGTGGTTGATCGTGCCCCGGCGACCAGATCGAGCAACAGGCTCGCGTTGCCGGAAGGGGTCCGCGGGTGAACCTCGTGATCGGCGCTGAAGGCGGCCGACAATTGGTTGAGCCGGTCGAGGAAGAGTCGACATCCCTGGGTCGAGTCGTGGGGCGAGTCGGAGGTCGACCGCAAGGCTTCTCGGGCGATCAGGCGCTCCCAGATGCCAAA
>JANMZO010000387.1:0-7829 GCA_031383405.1 Acidimicrobiia bacterium
GATCGGCCCGATCTCGTGCCCACTCAGGTTTGACTCGTTGGCAATGGCTCCGACGAGATCACCGGCGCGGATTCCCTGGGCCCGGCCGAGCCCGATATAGATCGGGGCTACCTCGCTCGGATCCGGTCGAGGGCCACCGCGGTCGCTCCGGTCTGTACGGTCGAAACCTTTGCCTTTGGCCTTTTCGAAAACGGGCCGGTCGCCCCGCTCCGGTCGATCGCCCCGGTCCCGTTCGTAACCGGGCTTACCGAACGCCGCTGGCTTGGCGAAGGATGCGGGGTTCCCCGGACGGGACCGGTCCGAACGGTCGGCTGCGTCGGGGATCTCCCGCTCATCGACCGTGGCGCCGGTCGCTGCGTGGGTCAGCTTGACCGCCGCAAGAGCAATGCTTCGAGGATCAAACTCCCCGCTCAGCGCGTCGAGAACGCGGGCGTATTTTTCCAGATCATCGGAGTTGAGCGCTTCCCTCAACGTGGTGATCGTGATCTCGATCTGCCGGGCCCGGAGGTCGGCGACCGACGGAACCTTCTCGATGGCGATCTTTTGCTTCGTCAGGCGCTCGATGTTGCCAAGGAGGCGCTGCTCACGGGGCTCGGCGAGTGTGATCGCCGTACCTTCCCGCCCGGCGCGCCCGACGCGGCCAATGCGGTGCACGTAGGACTCGGGAGCCGACGGAACGTCGTAGTTGACGACGTGGGTGAGCTGATCAATGTCGAGGCCGCGCGCCGCCACGTCGGTTGCGATGAGTAACTCGGTCTTTCCGTTCCGTACGCGTCCCATGACCTTGTCGCGCTGGTCCTGACTCATGCCGCCGTGAAGGGCCTCGGCCCGGTAGCCGCGTCCGTTCATGGTTTCGGTCAGTTGGTCGACCTCGGTCCGCGTGCGGCAGAACACGAGAGCGGCGGTCGGGGCTTCGATGTCGAGAATGCGTCCGAGGGCTGCGGCCTTGTGGGACCGCTGCACGACATAGACCGTTTGCCGGGTGAGTGCCTTGCCGGGCTTGGAGTCACCGAGGCCGATCTGGATCTTGAGCGGCTCACGTAGGTGGCGTTTGGCGATCGCGTTGATCCTTGGCGGCATCGTCGCCGAGAACAGGACGGTCTGGCGCTCCTTCGGCGTCGCTTGGAGAATCTCCTCGATGTCGTCTGCGAAGCCCATGTCGAGCATTTCGTCGGCCTCGTCAAGCACCACCATCCGCACCCGGTCGAGGGGAAGGGTACCGCGGGCGATGTGATCGAGGGCCCGACCGGGCGTGGCCACCACGACGTGGACCCCGCCGGACAGCGCCTGCAGCTGTCGGCCGATCGGTTGGCCGCCGTACACCGGAACGACCTTGGCACCGAGATCGCGACCGTACTTGTACATAGCTTCCGAGACCTGGACCGCTAGTTCACGGGTCGGCACAAGCACAAGCGCAAGCGGTTCGGGACGCGCTTTCGACTTCTCAATCAACTGCAGGATCGGGAGCGCGAAGGCGGCCGTTTTGCCGGTGCCGGTGGCCGCTTGACCGACCAGGTCGCGGCCTTCGAGGAGGAGAGGGATCGTTTCACGCTGGATCGGCGTGGGTTCCTCATAACCCAGCGAGGCGAGCGCCTTGAGGATTTCCGGGCGAAGGCCCAGATCGGAGAAGGTTCTTGGGGACACCGCATCGGCCGTGGGGTCGCTGGACGTGTCGTGTTGCAAATCGGTGTTCAAGGAGCCCAGGATACGCGACCTTCAGGCGCGGTCGTCCCAAAGAGCCGAAACCCGATCCCTGTTGCAAGGATCGGACACCCCACCTCGGTTTGAACACATACCGACACCAGTTGTCGGTTTGTTTTCAAACCGCGACCGGTCACGGCGACCCGGCCCGGCGACCCGGCCCCCTTTCAGCTGGCGGTGAGGAGTGCAACGAGATCCTCGGCCCGGTCGACGCACTGGATCCCCAGGGCGCGGAGATCGGGACGAGCGTCGATCGGCAGGCCGTCGCCGATGTCCTGGTTGAGGAGGCCGCCCATGAACACCCGACCGTCCCAGCCCGTGGCCGAGAGGCCCGACATAAGTTGCTGCCCGAGAGCCAGTGCGTTGCCGTTGTAGACGCCGAGCACTATCGCGTCGGCGTCTTCGTTGGTCGCTGAGCGCACGAGCCCCTCAATCGGCGTATTCGACCCGAGCAGGATGACCTCGGCTCCGGCGGCCGGCAGCGTTGCGGCCAGCGCGTCGCGCACGAGATCGTGCACCTCCAGCACGGCCAACACGATCCGCATGCGATCGAGCGGTTTCGATGTCGGACGCAAGCGATCGGTCAATTCGCGAACGTGTTTCGCCTTCCAGGTTTCGAGACGTGCCACTTCGGGCGGAGCGGAAAAATCGAGGCGGCGTTCAAGATCCTGCATCGTCGTTCGGCGAAGCGCCAACAGCACGTGTGCGGCATCAGTCGTATCGATCCCATCCGCCGCGAACATCGCGAGCGCCCGGTTACGGAACTCCATGGCGTACTCGGCCACCAGGGCGCCAGCGTGCTCCAGCCTTTCCCAGTGGTAGAGGTCGGGAGCCTTGCGTACCTCACGTTCCAACTCGCGGGCCAGCAGATGGGCCTCGACGATCTCCGCTGCGCTCGGTATCCGTTCGGCCTCGGAAAGGGGCACGGGGTTGACGGCGTGCCCGGTCGGTCGACGGATCGTCATCGCGATGTCGCACATAATCTGTGCGCTTAGCACTGCGGTATTTCGGGCACGCGAGTTGACACGGTAGTCAGCGGTATTGCCGTAGATCATCGACCCGATCGAGTCGCGACCCCGAATGTCATCGAGCGCGAAGTGGACAATTGCCCGACTCTCCGGGTTCTCGATGGTGTTGCCGAAACAGTGCGCGAGCCGGGCTCCGGTCAATTCCTCAACGACGTACAGCTCCAGCGCGGCCCAACCCACGTAGCCCCCGAAATGGCGGGCCTGGGTGCTGGAGCCATCATCGAGGTTCGAGTGGGCCAGTACACCCTGATTACGAAGCGCGCTTATCGCCCCGAGCGCCCGCACGGTCTCCTCGGTAACGAGAATCTCGTCGGAGCCGCCGATCAGGTCAAACGCGGTGAATTGGCCGATGTTGCCTATGGTCGTCACGCCCGCTTCCAACGCCCTCAACGTGTTGGTGAAACCCGACGGAAACCCGATCATGAAGTCGCCCATGTGGGGCTGGATGGGGGCGGCCTCACCGAGTCTGGACCACTCGCCGGGCCCGAGGCGAGGCCCCGTCTCCTTTGCGGTCAGATCGCGGTCGGATTCCAACACGCCCATGGCCCGGTCCAGAGCGAGGCCGAAGCGGTCGATGAAGAACCCCTCGGCCGCCATGGCGTTGCTGACTTCCACCAGGGCCTGCTCGGTCTGCGCCCACGTCGAGAGACCCACATGCATGTGGTACATCGTCCGGCGTTGTGCGCGGCACCGGAGTTTGTACTCGGCTTCGGATGCGGCGCCATGCAATCGAAGGAATGCGGTGGTGGCTCGGTTCTTCGGAGCCATGGCCCGACCCTGTTCGATGAGTTCAGCGCCCCTCAACATGTGAATTCCCAACGCCCGTCGGTCTGTCAACCCGTGAGTCCGGCGAACACCGGTGTACCGGCAAGATACCCGGGCTCGACCAGCTCGGCGGTCGGGACCCGTTCGGCGATCGCTGAACGTATCGACGACGTGTCGGTCACAATCGAGAACCCGGGTAACCAGTTGTCGTGGTGGGCGAGAAATACGCGTTTCGGGTCCACCATCGCGACCTCGGTTGCCACGAAGTCGGCGAGCGATCCTTGAACGGGTTCGCCGTCGATGTTGGCCCGCCCCGCCGCTGCGATGATGGCCACGTCGGCGTTCACCTGACCGAACACACCGCTCCAGTGCCCCGACGTGTCCTGAAATAGCAGCGAACCCTCCGGCGTGTCGAACACGAAGACCAACGCCCCACCGTCGCCACGAGTGCTGTGACCGACACGGCCGACCGTCAGATGGGCCACGGCGTTGTCGCCGAGCGACGACATGTAGTTGCCAAGCTCAATCATACGGGCGTTGCGTTCCTGCCAGGTAAGGCCCAACTCGCCGATGCATACCTCGTCGGGCTGGCCCATCTGCTCGTGTGACCACACGCAGCTGTGCTGGCTCGGATACACCGACACCTTCACATCGTTACCGAGATCAACGGTTTCTCCGCCCGCGACACAGATCATGCGATCGACCGGTACACCCGCCGCTTCCATAACCCGTATGGACTCATAACTTCCGATAAGTCGGGCCGATGTGTTGGCCATGATCCGCTCCGCACCCCACAGGTGGTCGAAGTGCGAATGTCCGACCACGATCCAGTCGCAGCAGTCAATGTCATCGGCCGTAAGGCCCGTCCCTTCCGCTTCCGGGGTCCGATCGATATACGCGTCGAGAAACAGGGTGAGACCGGCCACCTGGAAACGAAACGTTGAACAGCCGTACCAGTCGAGGGTTGCAGACATGCTCCATGTTGGCCCATGGCGACTCGAACATCAATCCACGCTCCAACCGGGCTCCGACCGTTCCGCCATTTCGCCATTTCGCCATTTCGCCATCGGGCGGATGACGGACGACTTCTTTCAGGGTGCACCCTGAGTCTGCGACAATCATCGATCTGCGCTGGGCGACCCGCACAGGTGCGAACGTCGGTTCCGTGACCCACGCCACCCTACGAATTGGGAACAGGCTACGGGACCAGGGTGTTGAACTGGGCATGACCCGTACCGTCGCTCCCAACGCCCTTCTCCCCCTGGCGTTCCGTGCGCTCAACAGCGCAGTGAAGCCGACGGTCCGGGCAGGTTTCTTCGCTCCGCCCCCGATAGGTTTCGGCGCCGTCCTGCTCACGACCACCGGCCGTCGTTCGGGTCAGGATCGGGAGGTGCCGGTCGCAGCGTTTCGGGTCGGGTCCAAGGTCTACGTAAGTACCGTTCGCAGCAATTCGCAGTGGATGGCCAATCTGGAGAGCAACCCGGCCGCCAAGATTGAGTTCGGAGGCAAAGCCCGCTCCGGCACTGCCGCCGTCGACCAGCTCGGTCTGTTACGGGTAGCGACCCTGAGCGTCGAATAGGCCGGTCGCGTCGGCCGGTCTCCGACGGTCCCGCCACTACCCAACCTTGACGCGCTTCGCCGCCGGGGGTTTTAATTCGCGGTGCCACCCTTGGCGGAATTGAGCAACTGTGCGAATTGCGCCTCGGTTATTTCGCCCGATATCCGGTTTACGACCTTGCCTTTCGCGTCGAGAGCGACGAAGTACGGAAACGACTTGAGTCCATACGCCTCAGCAGCTGTGGAGGCATCACTGTCGACCATGGTCGGAATGGTGAAGTTTTCGCGCGACAGCCAGTCGGACGGCGGGTAGTTCGGACGACTCGACGACACGGATGTTGAAACGGCGCGTACGGCGACATTGTTGCTGGTCCCCCCCACCGCCCACTTGGCCAGCAGGGGAACCTCCCGCTGGCAGTGCGGGCACCAATGAGCAACGAACACGACCACCATGGGACTGGATCCGGGAGCGATCGACACGGCACTCGAGTCGAACGTCTGCCCGTCAAGCCGAGGTGCGGTAGCCCCGATGCCGGTGTCAGGGCCGTTTTCCACCGAAGTCGACAACGCGGTGCCGGTGACTTTCACCGCGGCCGTTTCGATCGTCAGCGAGGCCGCGCCACCCGCTGCGGGCCGGTCGGAACCGGTCACCGTTGGATTCCCGGTTTTCGACGACGTTGCGATCACGGCGGTGATCGCAAGCAGGCCAACGATGGCGAGGACGGCCACCCCGATCTTCAATGGCGACTTCACGTTCGCCGATCGGGTCTCCACCTCTCGTCCCAACGGGACCCGCGTAGTTGGCAACATGGGTCGTTTCTTCGATGAAGCCGCTCGAGATTTTTTGGCCATGATCAATCTCCTCCGGGAGAAGCAAAAAGACGTTTCTCGTGTTGACGATGAGCACCCAGCAACAACGAAATAGAAATGAAACCTGTGAACGCCATCACCGGAATCGTGACGTACCCGAACTTGTCGACCCATTTGAGGGAGCAGGGATTGTTGGGATCGCAGCTCGACGATTCCAGCTGGGGAAACCGTTCAATGAGAATGTGGTAAACCGAGATGATTGCGCCAATTCCGGCCAGTACCTGCATCGAGAAACGCGGTGAAGCATCTCGACGAATCACCGCAATCAGCAACAGGATGGCAATCGGATACATCCCAATGCGCTGATACCAGCAGAGCTTGCACGGGGTAAAATGGGCAACCTCCGATAGGTAGAGACTCCCGACCATCGCGACGGTAGCGACGGTCGCTGCACCGTTGATGCCGACGGGTCCGATCGTCTCAATGAACACGTTCCGCCACTTCGGAGAAACCAAAAGCCCAAGCCCGACCAGAACGCCGACTTGCGTTGCGACGGCGAGCAGCGCCAAAAATAGAATGACAGTCTCTCGATCCATAACCTTCATTTTCAGTCTCTCAGATTTTCCATGAACAACTGCTGAGAGAGCGTCCAAAACACCCGCGCGTAGATTCATTCTGGCGGTTCGTGCCGTTGGTCCCCTTGCGAACCATACGATCGTCCACGCGCCGATGGGACTTCCTCCTCAGGCCACACCAGAGCACCGGGGCCCGACTGGCAACATTGCGTCGCGGCACGCGGCGGACCGACAGGAGCATCGCTACTTGCGTTTGCCAGCCTTCGTAGCCTTCGTCGTCTTTGACGATACGAGGATGGTCGGCACCGGGTAATCGGGGTCGTCTCCGTTGGCAAGAGTTTGCTGAACCCAAGCGTTCTGGCCCTTTTCACATGTCTGAACCGTAGGAAACTGCAAGGTCCCTTCCGTCTTCGGAGCGATGAAGGTAAGGCCGAAGCCCGCCTTCTGTTTCACGGGAAGTGGCCCACCGCTAAACGTCGCAACCGATCCCGATACTGATCCGGTCCAACCGTTGGGTGCCACCGTGACGACTTTGGCGATGGACGCCGGGAATTTGACCGCGACTTTCACGGTCGGAGACGCCAGACATCCGTGCGGAACGGTGAAGGTGATCGTGGTCGAGACGCCGGGTCTCACGACTGCGGGGGTCGCTTCAACATGGGCACCGACCGGCAGCGCGACCAAGGAAAGGCCCGCGGCGACGACGCCGACCAATCCAAGGCGGGCCAAACGTCGAGTCGATGGCGACCGGACCGGGTTCAGGTTCGCAGCGGCCGCGGAATTCGAGGAAGACAGGAAGGTGCGCATACCTGGTGTGTCAATCGCCCGTGAAGTTGGCCGGTCGTCGCTCGAGGAACGCAGCCACACCCTCGCGGTGATCGTTGCTCTTGAAGCAAGCCGCTAGCGCAGTCGTGTGGGCCTTCATATGATCCGGGAGATCGCGACCGAGTCCCTCGTAGACGAGTTGCTTAATGAGGCGCTGCGACATCGGCGAGCCCTGAAGGAACCGCTCCGCTTCCGCCTTCGCTGCTTCGGCGAGATCTTCCGGAGCCACCACAGTGCTTACGTAGCCCAGACGGAGGGCTTCATCGGCGCTCATCATGTCGCCGGAGTACAACAGCCGCAGCGCGTTCTGCAGACCCACAAGTCTCGGAAGCAGCCACGAACCGGCACCCGTGTCGGGGACCAACCCGCGGTGGGCGAAGTTCCACGCGAAACGGGCGTTCGGTGTCGCTATCCGAACGTCGCAATGCGACGTGTACTCAGCACCCATACCAACGGCGGGGCCATCGATGGCCGCAATCACGGGCTTCGGGCACGCGATGGCCGGCCACCAGACATCATGATCGTCGGCCCCACCACGCAGGCCGCGGGTTTCGCCCGGGATCGTGGC
>JANMZO010000428.1:0-2236 GCA_031383405.1 Acidimicrobiia bacterium
CCGACACCAATCTGACCTTCGAACTCACAGCACCAAGAGCAAGCGGTGTTCAACGGCAACACCACCATTTTCATCGCCCACGCGAGAGCCCGCCAGGGGTCATCGAAATCTGACCAGGGGAACAAGGCTTCGCATGGTACAGCGACCCAGCCGCCGACAGAGGCGACAGACACCGAACGCCTGATGGCCGCCACCGGACGCGCCGTCAACCGTTAGCCGAGATCAGAACTCCAACTCGCGCACCGTGGCGGCATCGCCGCAGCGCTCCCGCGGGCCTCGGGGCGCTGGGCCGAGGCGCGCTCATCGTGGTCGTGCTCCGCACGGCTTCCCGGGCGCTCCCTGCGCTCTACTTCGCCGGGAGTGTGCCGGTCTCGTTGAGGGCTCGGATAGTTGGTATCTCAGTCGCTCCGGGAGCGACTGAGATACCAACTTCGGGAGCGCCACCCTGCATAGCGGCCCGATTGCATGCGCCTGCGCGATGCCTGGCCCCTCAGCGTGCTCGATATGCGTCGGCCCGTGAAAAGACCCCGACCACGGTGACACGTTGACGCCCGTCGTCGATTCGGTAGAGGGCCCGGTACGTTCCTCGGCGAGCGCTGTAGCGATCGTCCAACGGCGGACGAAGACGTTTGCCGACGCGATGGGGATTGTCGAGGAGCGGCCCAACGATGAACTCGAACGCAGCAAAGGAAACTGCCTCGGGGAGTACTTCTGACAGCTGACGGCGAGCGGACGGGGCAACGGTCAGTTCGTAGCGTCCATCGTTCATCGACGTCGGGTAGCCATCGCCGCTCGTAGCGTCGCTTCGCTTTCGCCGCCGCCCGCGGCCAGTTCCGCATCGGCATCCGCGAGTGCACGAAGCGCGTTGGCGTCGGACAGTACAGCGATCGTTTCTTCCAGGCTCTCGAGATCCTCAACGGCCACCAAAACGGCAGTAGGTCGGCCGTGGACGGTGACGGTGACCCGGTCATGCTGAGCGCCAACCTGCGCAACAAGTTCTGACAGGTGGGCTTTTACATCGGCAATGGATCGCGTCTCGAACATGGTCATAAGTATGACCAAAATCACCTCATGGCGTCAAGCATCGAAACCGCACTACTCGGCCCTCACGAGCGGCGGACGGTGTCGCGGACGAAACGTCCGTCGCTGTCGAATTCGCTCTGCTGATTCTCAATCGACGGGCCTCCAGATACTCCTCGATCGGGCGCTCCTGGCCGCGGTCCGGTAGAAGTTCTCGAACTTGTCGGCGAGTTCGTCTTGTTGGTCCAGGATTTCTTGGATCGTCCGTGGCAAATCAGGCCGACTCTCGTTCGAGAAGCTGAAGCGGGAAGAGCACACCGTCGATGCGGACGCCGACTTCAAGTTCGCCGCCCAGTGCCTCGACGGCGTTGCGAAGACGGCTCAGTGACATGTCGTCGGCTCGCTCGAGCTTCGACACCGCTGGCTGGTTCACGTGGAGCGCCGCCGCCAGATCCTCTTGTGTGATCGATAGGTGACGGCGCAACTCGGCCAGCGAGTAGCTGCGGATCTCTTCCTCCAGCTCGGCGCGGGCCTCGGCACGGTCGGCGTCGGTTGCCTTGCTGAGCTTCTTGATCTCGGACCACTTCTTGGTGCCCATCAGTTCTTCTCCTCGTCGGTCTGGCCGGTCTCGTCCAGGTAGCTCTCGTACAACGCATCGGCGGCTGGCACGGCCGTGACGTACCAGTCGTTCCACTGTCCGTCCTCGGCCTTGTCACCACCGAGTAGCAGGATCGCCTCCCGGTGCGGATCGAAGATGAACAGCACCCGAAGGTGTGCTCGTCCCGCCTTCGCTCGAAGCTCCTTCATATTCTTGTAGGTCGACGTCGTGATCTCGCCGACGACCGGTCGTCGGAGTGCCGGGCCGCTCTGAGCGAGCAGTTCGACACGTTCATCGACCTTCGACTGGTCCTTGGCGTCGAGCGAGTCGTACCAGGCGGCGAACTGGTCGGTGCCTGAGACTTCCCACACACGAACAGTATTCACAGATAAGACTATTCCTGTCAAGGAATCGAGTTGACTCACGTGTATTGCGCGCCTGGGTGGGTTCGTTGACTCATTGAGAAATGCGCGTGGGGGGGTGGTATCCCGGGCTGGATGTCTGGGTGCCGGTAGGCCCCGTTGATGGGATTGACGTTGAGTGAGCGCAGGGCAGTGACGAAGACGA
The DNA here is from genome assembly GCA_031383405.1 of Acidimicrobiia bacterium. Lineage (GTDB taxonomy): Bacteria > Actinomycetota > Acidimicrobiia > Acidimicrobiales > JANYDT01 > JANMZO01. The sequence continues at coordinate 2,186 of JANMZO010000428.1, forward strand.
TCGCGACGCGGTATCGGCGTGCGGGCCGGTTGGGGAAGGGCGTGATTTTGG
>JANMZO010000429.1:0-13016 GCA_031383405.1 Acidimicrobiia bacterium
CCAAAATCACGCCCTTCCCCAACCGGCCCGCACGCCGATACCGCGTCGCGATCGTCTTCGTCACTGCCCTGCGCTCACTCAACGTCAATCCCATCAACGGGGCCTACCGGCACCCAGACATCCAGCCCGGGATACCACCCCACACGCGCATTTCTCAATGAGTCAACGAACCCACCCAGGCGCGCAATACACGTGAGTCAACTCGGGCTCTTCCCTTTCAGACCAACATGTCTTATACTTGTATCAATTCAACAACCCATCGCGAGGAGTCACCATGGCCGTAGCTGCCAACACCCCACTTGATCTGATCGAAACGGTCTACGCCAAACTCGGCGCGAATGTCGCCATCGGCCGTCAGCGGCTTGGCCGGTCGATGACCCTGGCGGAGAAGATTCTCTTCGGGCACATGCAAAATGCCCAGACCGACGGCTATGACCGCGGCAAGACCTACGGTGACTTCTTTCCCGACCGCGTCGCCATGCAGGATGCAACTGCGCAGATGGCGCTGCTGCAGTTCATGACCGCCGGACTCCCCCAGGTCGCCGTACCGTCGACGGTCCACTGCGACCACCTGATCCAGGCCCGCGTCGGAGCGCTCAAAGACCTGGAGATCGCCAACGACACCAACCGCGAGGTGTACGACTTCCTCCGCACCGTCTCGGCCAAGTACGGCATCGGCTTCTGGAAGCCGGGGTCGGGCATCATCCACCAGGTCGTGCTCGAGCAGTACGCGTTTCCCGGCGGCATGATGATCGGGACCGACTCCCACACGCCCAACGCCGGCGGACTCGGGATGATCGCCATCGGTGTCGGCGGCGCCGACGCCGTCGACGTGATGGTCGGCCTGCCGTTCGGGGTTCGTTATCCGAAGCTGATCGGAGTCAAGCTGACCGGCCGAATGAGCGGCTGGACCGCCGCCAAAGACATCATCCTGAAAGTCGCCGACGTATTGACCGTCGAAGGCGGCACCGGAGCCATCGTTGAGTACTTCGGTCCCGGCGTCGCGGGCATCTCGGCCACCGGCCGCGCCACCATCTGCAATATGGGGGCCGAAATCGGTGCCACCACATCCCTGTTCGGTTACGACCACGAGACCGCCCTCTACCTGAAGGCAACAGGCCGTGAAGACGTCGCCGACCTGGCCGACAAGCACGCAGAGCTCCTCCGCTGCGACGATGACGTGATCGCCAATCCGGGCAACTACTTCGACCGCGTGATCGAGATCGACCTCGACACGCTGGAACCGCACATCAACGGCCCGATGACGCCCGACCTGGCGCACCCGGTGTCAAAAATCGCTGCCAACGCGAAGGCCGCGGGCTGGCCACTCGAATTGTCAAGCGCGCTTATTGGTTCGTGTACTAACTCGTCGTACGAAGATATCCAGCGCACCGCCTCAATTGCCCGTCAGGCCGCGGCCGCCGGCCTCAGGGTGAAGACGCCGCTGATGGTCACACCCGGTTCTGAGCGCACCCGCGCCACGATCGAACGCGATGGCCTCCTGGCCGACCTCGAAGCGATCGGTGCGGTCGTCCTTGCGAATGCCTGCGGCCCGTGCATCGGTCAGTGGAAGCGCGACGACATGGAAGACGGCACCCCGAACTCCATCATCAACTCCTACAACCGCAATTTCCCCAAGCGCAACGACGGCTACGGCTCAACCAACGCGTTCGTCGCCTCCCCCGAGACCGTCATGGCCTACGCCCTGGCCGGCACGCTCGACTTCAACCCTCTCACCGACACGCTCACCGCTCCCGACGGCACGGCCGTGAAGCTCGCCGACCCCTATGGAGACAAGCTTCCGGCCAAAGGCTTCGAGTCGGGCGACACCATGTTCGAGTCACCACCGGCTGACGGTAGCGGTGTGAATGTCGTCGTCTCCCCGACGTCGGACCGTCTCCAGCTTTTGGAGCCGTTCTCCGTGTGGGACGGCAGGGACTTCGACAAGCTCCCGGTCCTCATGAAGGCGAAGGGCAAGTGCACCACCGATCACATCTCCATGGCCGGTTCGTGGCTCAAGTACCGCGGTCACCTGGAGAACATTTCGGGCAACCTGTTCATCGGCGTCAACAACGCGTTCACCTCGACGCCCGGGATGGCGTGGGACACGCTGACGCAGTCCGAAATGATGATCCCCGACACGGCCCGGGCCTGGAGCCAGAAGGGCCAGGCGTGGGTCGCGGTCGGCGATCAGAACTACGGGGAGGGCAGCTCACGTGAACACGCCGCCATGGAGCCCCGCTACCGGGGCGCCGCGGCGATCATATGCCGAAGCTTCGCCCGCATTCACGAGACGAACCTCAAGAAGCAGGGTGTTCTCCCGCTGACGTTCGCCGATCCGGCCGACTGGGAAAAGATCGGCAAAGACACCCGCGTGTCGGTCGTCGGTCTGGCCGCCATCGCGCCCGACAAGCCCGTCACCGTTGAGCTGCACCAGCCCGACGGCTCAGTCGACACGATCTCCTGCCTCCAGACCATGAGCCCCGAGCACATCGAGTGGTTCAAAGCCGGCGGTGCACTCAACCTCATCCGCGCTGCGCAGAAGAAGTAAGTGCACGGACTACGGGGTTCAGGAAACCGCGTGACTACACGAGGCTGCGTCACTCAGGAAACCGTGTGAACGACTACCGGATCCGCGTCGCCTCCTACGTTCTTTGCGTACGGAACGGCGCGGTTCTCCTTTCGCTCCTCAACGACCGCACCCGGGCGGCCGGTTCATGGACCCTGCCGGGCGGGGGCATGGAGTTCGGTGAAGACCCGGTTGAGGCGGCCCGTCGCGAGGTTGAGGAAGAATCCGGGTACATCGTCGAGGTCGGCCCGCTGCTGTTTGTCGACACGAAGTCCTACGCCGCCGGGCAGTACGGTGACCATGCCTGGCAGTCGGTGCGGTTCGTGCACACGGCGGCGATCGTGGGTGGCGACCTTCGCCGGGAGGCGCCGGGCGGTACGACAGACGAAGCGCGCTGGATCCCGGTTAACGAACTCGGCCGCCACAAGCTCGTGAAGCTGGCCGAATTGGCGGCGTCTCACCTCGCGGTGCCGGTGGCCCTCGACCACGTTCAGGTCGCCATGCCGAAAGGGCGGGAGTCGGAGGCGCGGGCCTTCTATGAGGGTCTTCTCAGCCTTCCCGAAATACCCAAGCCACCGGTTCTCGCCGCTCGTGGTGGGGCCTGGTTCGCACGCGGTCAGGTACGGGTAGACGTGGGTGTCGAAGAACCGTTCACGCCCGCCAGGAAAGCCCATCCGGCGTTCCGGTTCCTTCATCTCGAGGCCATCGCCCTCCGCTTGATCCGGGCCGGTTTCCCGGTGCGTTGGGACGACGACAACCCCGGCGTCCGACGGTTCTACACCGAGGACCCGTTCGGCAACCGGATCGAGTGCACTGAAGGCTGAAGGGCAACGCCCGGACCCCACCCGAACCGCACCCCGTCCAGATCCCGGTACGGTGATAAGACCGAACGAGGGGTGGTGAACAACCGTGCACGAACGACCGGCGACAACGTTGAAGCGAGCCTGGCGATGCGCCGCGTCCGTCGTTGCCATCGCGACAATGGTCGGGGTCATCGCTCCTTTCCGCGAAACACTGTCTACGGTGTCCGCTGCGCCCAAGCCTTCAGGTGTGACGACAAATCCTTTTCGAACCGGGCGCACGTTGGTCATCCCGCACGGCGGCGGCGACGCGCTGTTCCCGGAAAATACTCTGCTCGCTTATGAACGCACGATCGCGATGGGCGCCGATGTGGTTGACGTCGATCTCCAACTCAGCCGAGACAACGTGGTGGTGGCCATCCACGACGGCAACACCAGGCGCACGACAGGCCACAACGCACTGGTCTCCTCGATGACAGCGACCGAGCTCCGGAAGCTCGACGCCGGCTGGTCGTTCACGTCCGGACGTTCGCACCCGCTCCGCAACAAGAATGTACACATACCAATGTTGGAGGAGATTCTGAAACGCTTCCCCAATACGCTGCTTTCTCTCGACTTGAAGAACGAGTCCCTGGCCATGGTCAAGCCGGTCTGTGACCTGCTTCGAAAGTACAATCGCAAAAGCGATGCGTTCGTCGGCGGGAACAACGATGGCCAGGTCCTCGCCTTCCGGAAAGAGTGCCCGGATGTTCAGACGAGCGCGACGATGGTCGATGTGTATGCCAGCCGGGCGGCCCGTGACTCGGGGGCCAAAAACTTCGTGCCGGCCGTCGTGGTCGATCAGCCTCCGTACCGGATCGGCAACCGGATCCTCGTCGACCGGGAGTCACTGGCCTTCGCCCACGCCCACGGCGTGGCCATCCTGACCTGGGTCGTCAACGATCCCACCGACATGAAACGGCTCGTGCAACTCGGTGTGGACGGCATCTACACGTCCTACCCCGACCGCCTTCTGAAGGTGATCCGTGAGCTGGGGTGAGCGGAGGGCGGGGACGGTGCGGAGGGTGCAGATCTACACGCCCCTACGGTGCGCCGCTCACCACGATGATCTGACCGGTGATCCACGATGAGGCCGACGATGCGAGAAACACCGCTGCGGCTTTGAAGTCATCGTCGCAACCGAGTCGGCCGAGAGGTTGCTTCGACGCCATCTTCTCAAACTGCGCGTCGGTAAAACCTGATGACTCGTAGTAGTCCTCGGTCGCGACCGGTCCGGGCGCTATCGCATTGACTCTGATACGCCGTGGAGCACACTCGAGGGCGAGACTCTGGGTCAGATGGTTCACCGCTGCCTTCGACGCGCAGTACGCGCTGTGGCCGGGTGTGCCGTCGCGCAGCCCGCCGATCGACGACACGTTGATGATCGTGCCTCCATCGACCAACACGGTCTGAGCCACCTTGCTGGCAAGGAAGACCGACGTGAAGTTGCGGTCGACAATCGAATGCCAAACCTCTTGCGTGACATCGGCGACCTTGCCCATTGGATCACCCTGCAAGCCACCCGCGTTGTTCACCCATACCGTAACGCTGCCGAACTCATCCACCGCCCGAGCCGCAAGTTGCTCCAACTCAGTCAACACCGTCACGTCGGTCGGGACTGCGAGTGCTCTCCGACCCCGGGCCCGCACCTCAGTGGCGACAGCTTCGAGCGGGCCCGTGCGTCGGCCGGCCAACACCACATCAGCTCCCGCCTCCGCCAGACCGAGCGCCATGGCACGACCGATTCCGGTACCCCCTCCGGTAATGACGGCAACCTGCCCGTCGAGCGCAAAAAGATCCAACACGTTGGCCATGGCCCGCATCGTAGGAGACGGTGAGGGAACCGCCCATTCGCGCTGTCTCTCCGCCGTCAACCCACCCGGTCCGTCAGCGTTGCCAACCCGGTCCGTCAGCGTTGCCAACCCGTGATCGGAGGCAGTTCCACCGGATTCACCCGGTTGAACAGCCATCCCAACAGGGACCGGCGGGTGGTGGCGATCGGTTCGAGGTCAATCGCGCCGTCACCGCACAAGTGGGTTGCGCCGCACTCGTCGACGAAGGCGATCGGTCGTCCGAGGCGGTCGGCCGCCCCGGCCAACTGCACAGCCAGGTCGCGGTCGACATACGCATCGGACCAGTCTTCGTAGGTGAACGTAGGAAGTCCGGCGTCGGCGTGGTGAACCTCGACTTCGCGAAGGCGGCGCAGGGGAACGTCTACCGCAATTCCGGCCGGATTGTCCCGCTCCAGCCCGAACTGACCCTGCAGCATTCCGTCGGTCAGCGTGGGCCAGATCGATTCAAACGTCGAGCAGCTGGATTCGATGCGGGTGCGTAGCTCTCCGGCCGAAGCGGATGACAGGCGCTCGATATCCGCGTTGCGTCGGGGCACACCACCGGGATACATCTCCCCGAAACGGTCGGCCGCCAGGTCGTTGGCCACATTGACGAAGGCCTCGGCGTTCAGGGCGATGTGGGCCATGACGTGCCCGACCGACCAATCCGGCAACAGGCTCGGCTGACGGGCCTGCACATCGGTCAAACCGGCAAGAGTGGCAGCGAGGCGACGGTGCGAGGCATGTATGGCGAACATCACGAGATCATTGTCCGCCGGGCGATCCTGCGCCAATGGTCACCGGGTCCGGGGCATTTTCCCTGCGGGGAAAACGCACCCGGGAAAAGGATTACGGGCTGATCTTGGGGGGAAGATCAGCCCGTGGAAAAGATACTAAACACCACCGAATCATCGGTCAAGCAGTTAGTCTGAATACCCGCCATCTCTTGAAGCGATGGCTTGCGTCCGCAATCCGGGAGTGCACCGCAGCCTACCGACTAGTAGGTAGGCTGGAGATCGTGAGTGACGCACTGCTTCTCCGAGAACTTGCCCCCAACGCCGAGTCCTTGATGGAACGACACCTGTCCGCGTCGAAACCATGGTATTCCCACGAGATCGTGCCCTGGTCGCTGGGTCGGAATTTCGAAGCAGGAGAACGTTGGGACCCCAACGAGTTCCCACTGCCCGACGCCGTTCGCAGCGCGCTGTTCGTGAATCTCCTGACCGAAGACAACCTCCCGTATTACTTCCAGACCATCGACCACATGTTCTCCAACGAAGGCGTCTGGAAGGCCTGGTCGCACCGCTGGACAGCCGAGGAGAACCGGCACTCCATCGCAATCCGCGACTACCTGACGGTCACCCGGGCGATCGACGCCCGGGCGCTCGAAGATGCCCGGATGGCCCAGATGTCGGGTGGCCAGGTCCCCCGTCCGGCGACGGTGGCCGATGGGTTCGTCTACGTGGCGCTCCAGGAGCTTGCGACGCGTATCGCGCACCGCAACACCGGCAAGCTGCTCAGCGAATGTGGCTCAGATCACCCCGGAGCCGCCGCCGGTTACGACATCATGGCCCGCGTGGCCGCCGACGAGAACTTCCACTACCTCTTCTACCGCGACATCACTACGGAAGCGATCGCGATCGATCCTTCATCGGTCGTGTGCGCGATCGAGCGTCAGGTGAAGGAATTCGAGATGCCGGGCACCGGGATCATCGGCTTCACCAAGCATGCCGCCGCGATCGCCGCAGCCGGCATCTACAGCCTTGAGCAGCACGTCGAACAGATTCTGAAGCCGGTTATCCTGCGCCACTGGGCGCTCGAAAAGATCGAAGACCTTTCCGCTGAGGCGGAGCAGGCCAGAGATCGACTGATCAATCAGATCAACCGCCTCTCGCGTCTGGCCACCAAGTTGTCGGAGCGGGCCCGGGCGGCCGCCGAGCGCAACGCTCCGATCCTCTCGGCCAACTGACCCGGGCACGCAGCCCCAGTCACTACACGACCGCGCCGACGCACCGACAGAGCACTAGAGTGGCGCCATCGTGGCCGCTACAGACTCTTTCCAACGTCGATCGTCCGACGTGTCGCACTGGCCGGAGCTCACCTTTCGTACCCCTGTTCGCGCCCGTCACAAAGGTGTTGTCCGAGCCGGAATTGGAGATCTCGACGGTCGCCTGATCGGCCGCGAAGCCGCTATTTTCTCGGTGAACCCGACAGAGCACCGAGGTGCGCTGAGCCAGGCCGACGGTGAGACGATCGCCGCCACGGCCGAGATGGCGCGAGAACTCCGGCGGCCGCTGATCGGGATCATCGGTTCAGCCGGTGCCGACATTCTGGGCGGGGTCGCGGCGCTTCACGGATGGGGCCAGGCGGCCAAAGCGATCTCCGACTGCTCTGGCATCGTCCCCATCGTGCTGGTCGTCCACGGTCCAGCGGTTTCGGGCGTAGCGCTTCTGCTCGGTTTGGCCGACATCGTCGTCATGACCGACGAGAGCTATGCGTTCGTCAGTGGGCCGGCCATGGTTGCCGACTTCACCGGTATCCGGGTCGATAACGCCGTTCTCGGTGGTGCGGCCACCCACGCCCGCAACACCGGCCTTTCGACGTTCGGCGCGTCGACGATCGACGAAGCACTTGATTTGGCGGTCGAAGCACTTCGCTACCTGCCTGATCACGTCGATGCAGAAACTGCACGGTTCACCGATGACTTCGACACCTCGACCGAGGCGGATGTCCCGGAACTCGACGCAGTGATTCCGGCCACATCGACGGGCAGTTACGACGTGCGGTTGGTCGCACGGGGAATCGTCGACGAAGGCAGTCTTTTGGAGCTGCGGGCCCGGTGGGCACCCAACCTCGTCACCGCATTCGCGTCGATCGGCGGACGCGCGGTCGGTATCGTCGCGAACCAACCGATTGCGCTGGCCGGAACGCTCGATATCCCGGCTGCGCAAAAAGGTGCCGCATTCGTGTCACTGTGCGACACGTTCAACCTCCCGATCGTCACCCTCGTCGACACCCCCGGTTACTTTCCGGGGAAAGACCTCGAGTGGCGGGGCATGATCCGTCATGGAGCGCAGATGGCCTATGCCTACGCTGAGGCGACGGTGCCTCGCGTATGCGTCGTGCTGCGAAAGGCCTACGGCGGGGCTTACATCGTCATGGACTGCAAGTCCATGGGAAACGACGTGTGCATTGCGTGGCCGACGGCCGAGCTCGCCGTGATGGGCGCAAAAGGTGCGGTCCAGATCCTGTACCGGCGCGAAACCGAAGAACGCCGGGTGGAACTGGAGAACGACTACGCCGAGGCGTATCTCAACCCCTACGTCGCCGCCGAACGGGGTTTTGTCGACATGGTCGTGGCCCCGCGTGAAACACGTCGTCTGGTCGCCCGCAGCCTTGACCTTCTGTCGACGAAGCGCGAGATGCTGACGGCGAAGCGCCATGGCAACACACCGCTCTAGCTCTGATGGCTTGTCAGGCCGCTCGTGTTTGGATGAGAATCCGGTGTTGGCCGGGTAGACGTGGTGTCACTATGGCGCTCGGAGCCCGTTCCTAGCTTGACGTGGGAGCCTCGGGCGCTCTGTTTTGTTGCCTCGAGCACGTACCTCAGTTTCTACATGACGAGGCTTCCTTCCGGCCGGCACCTGTAAGTGCATGTTGAAGCTCACCCCCAAAGCCGCATAACAACCACGCCCCGAACCCCACGCGCCCCAACACCAACCAAACCACCACTCACAAAGGGACTCACACCTCAGTCTTTTTGTCCGGTGGCACGGACGTCTCGAGGACGTGAAAATTGGTACCCGCCATTTTCGGATCAGTTTCTGTTGCCGCTGGCGCTGCCGTGACGCAGGGCGTGAAAACGATCGCTCCGGGCGATGTCAGCGCCAGCGATGATCTGCGGCGCAGTCATTTTCGGATGAGTGTAGTGTCTCGTAAATAAATGGTGGTTGTGTAGTGGGTGGCGGTGCGTGCGCCGAGTCCTGCGTTGTGATGTCTGATGGTCAGCGGGAGATACTTGAGTGTTTGGCGAGGTCGGGAACGGCGGCGCATCGAGTGAAAACGTTCACGTTGTCAAACGATAAACGGTTCGAGGAGAAACTCGTCGATGTGGTCGGGCTCTACATGAATCCTCCGGACAAGGCGATCGTGTTGTGCATGGATGAGAAAAGCCAGATCGAGGCTCTGCGTCGCACGCAGCCCCCACTGCCAACGAAAAAGGGACGCGCTGCCACGACGACGCATGATTACCAGCGCAACGGCACGACCACGCTGTTCGCCGCGTTGAACGTGCTCACCGGGGTGGTTACCGGTCAGTGTCTGCCACGCCACCGTAACGACACGTTCGTAAAGTTCCTGCGCCGCGTCGACCGGGAAACACCCAAGGGTTTAAAGGTCCATCTCATTGTCGATAACCACGCCACCCACAAGCATCCCAACGTCGAGGCGTGGCTGGTCAAGCACCCCCGCTTCCACGTTCACTTCACCCCGACCTCAAGCTCATGGCTCAACCTGGTCGAGCGATGGTTCCGTGAGATCACCGACAAAACAATCCCCCGCGGAGTGTTCCACTCGGCACCCAATCTCATCGCAGCGATCGAGCACCACCTGAACGCAGGCAACACCAATCCCAAGCCGTTCCAATGGACCACCACAACCGAATCCATCCCCGACAAACCCGTCATGGCCGCGTCACCCTCAACACAACCACCACATAAATAAGAGACACCACATTAGCAACAAGCCGCTCCAGCACCGGAACAACCCGCTCCGGCAACAAGCTGCTCCAGCACCGGAACAACCCGCTCCGGCAACAAGCCGCTCCAGCACCGGAACAACCCGGTCCGGGAGACTTGATCGCCGTCCAAATCGGCGGACCCCGCCCGGCCCCGTACACTGGGTCCCGTGCGTACTTCAACCAACCGAATTGCCTCATTCGCTCTCGCCTCGCTGATCGGCCTCACGCTTGTTTCGTGCTCCAGCGACAAATCGACCGACACAACCGTCGCCGAAACGGCAGCTTTGGAAACGGTGGCTGACACCGCCGCTGGATCGGTAGCCGCCACCGAAGCGACCGATACCGCGGCAGCAGTCGACTCTGCCGCCACCGGCGATTCCTCGGAGGCGGCCGCCGTTCCCGCCGCCGCCGACTGCGCCGCGGGCAAAACCATTTCCGCCGGCAAGCTCACGATCGCCACGGGCGAGCCCGCCTTCCCGCCCTACGTCATCAACGACAAGACCCCGGAAGACGGGCAGGGCCTGGAGTCGGCCGTAGCCATGGCCGTGGCCCGGGAGCTCGGTTTCTCGGGCGATACGGTCCGCTGGGTCCGCACGCCGTTCGATGCAGCGATCGCACCGGGCCCGAAAGACTTCGACTTCAATCTCCAGCAGTACACGATTACCGAGGAGCGCAAGCAGGTCGTCGACTTCTCCGGCGGGTACTACACAGCCGCTCAGGCGGTGTTCGGTCTGGCCGACAGCCCCGGGGCGTCAGCCAAGACGGTCGCCGACCTGAGGAAGCTGAAGATCGGCGTCGCCGCCGGCACGACGAGCGTCACCTACGTCGAGGGGACCATCAAGCCGACGTCGGCTGCCCAGGTCTTCAACGACAACGCCGCGGCGAAGTTGGCGCTCGAATCAAAGCAGATCGACGCAATTGTCAGTGACCTCCCTACGGCGCTGTACATCACCAACGTCGAGATTCCCGGCACCAAGGTGTTCGGGCAGATCGAGGGCAGTGGCACCGACCAGTTCGGTCTTCTGCTTTCGAAGGGCAATCCACTGACCGACTGCGTCAACGAGGCGTTGGCCGCCATCGCGACCAGCGGCGAACTCGCAACCATCCAGACCAAGTGGATGTCTGAGTTCACAGCTGCACCGATGATCACGCTCAGCTGAGGATTCGCGGGTCAGCAGCTCGAAGAACGCAGTGATTCATATGTCCGCATATGTCTGAGACACCCGACCGGGTCACCACCGGGGCCCGGTCGGGTCGACGCGTTGCCTTCGAACGGGCCCAGCGCCGACGCAGTTCGCTCATCGCAACCGCCAGCACCGTCGTCGCAATCCTCGCGACCGTGCTCCTCGTTCCCCTCACCCCGGGTTGGAAGCGCGTGCGCAGGTCGTTCTTCGATTGGGACACCCTCACCCGGGCGATCCCGCAACTGTGGCGGCCGTTTCTTCTGAACCTGAAGATCTTCGCCCTCTGTGCGCCGCTGATCATCATCGTCGGGATGCTGATCGCGATGGCCCGCAACATCCGGTCGCCCGCGCTGATGCCGCTCCGCCTGGTCGCGATTCTTTACACGAACATCGTCCGCGGCGTGCCCGTGATCCTGTGGATCACGCTGATCGGCTTCGGCGTGCCTGGCTTGTTCCAGCACCGGGCCTGGTACACGAAGGCGGTCGTGTGGGGTGGCTTCGCTCTCGTTTTCTGTTACTCCGCATACGTCGCCGAAGTGTTTCGCGCCGGCATCGAAGGGATCCACGAATCACAGCGGGCGGCCGCCCGTTCACTCGGGCTGACCTCAATGCAGACCATGACGTCGATCATCCTCCCCCAGGCCGTCCGCCGGGTTGTTCCACCACTCATGAATGATCTGGTGAGCCTGCAGAAAGACGTGGCGCTCATCAGCATCATCGGGCCGGTTGAAGCACTGAGACGCGCCAACATCCTTGTGCAGAAAGACTTCAACTTCACCCCCCTGGTGGCGGCCGCACTGTTCTTCCTTCTGGTTTCGGTTCCGCTCACGATCCTCACCGACCATCTCCTTGCGTCACAACGGCGCCGCACCGGGGCGACCGCTATCCGATGAGGTTCTGCCATGGGTGAAGTGCCGAAGCTCGACATTCGCCACGTCGTCAAGGCGTTCGGCGACCGCGTGGTGCTTCGCGACGTTTCGCTTTCGGTCGAAGAGCACCGGGTGGTGTGTCTGATCGGGGCCAGCGGTTCCGGGAAGAGCACACTGTTGCGGTGCGTCAATCTGCTCGAGCCGATCGACGACGGTTGCATCCTTCTCGACGGCGTCGACATCTCCGAACCCGGTATCGACCCCGACCCGTTCCGGCGTCGTATCGGTATGGTGTTCCAGAGCTACAACCTGTTTCCCCACATGTCGGTGTTGCGCAACATCACGCTCGCGCCCCGCAAAGTCCTGGGCGAATCCCGGGTCGATGCCGAACGTTCAGGGTACGAACTGCTCGAGCGTTTCAACCTGGGCGACAAGGCGGAGGCATTTCCCGACCAGTTGTCAGGCGGGCAGCAGCAGCGCGTCGCGATAGTACGCGCGCTTGCTATGCGGCCGGAGGTCATGTTGCTCGACGAGGTGACGGCCGCATTGGATCCGGTCCTGGTCGGCGAGGTCCTCAACGTCATCCGCGAGGTACGAGCGGGAGGAATGACAATGGTCATCGCCACCCACGAAATGGGGTTCGCCCGGGAGATCGCCGATACGGTGTGCTTTCTGAAGAACGGCGCCATCCTGGAGCAGGATCGACCTGACGTGATCTTCCATGAGCCGACGCATCCCGAAACCCGCGACTTCCTCGCCCGGGTGATCGCATCCGGTCGACTGTGAGCGGCGACAGCACGTCATCGTTTCGGGTAACCGGGCGCGATGGCGCTTTGCTGAAACTCTTGCACGACGCCGCACACGGGGTGTTTCCCCCCGCATCGTTCGAAACAACTCATCTTCCGTCGCCCTCGAGCCCGACCGATGCGGTCCTCGCGTTCTTCGGACATCACATCATTGCGAGTGATGTCGACCCGGAGTTCGT
>JANMZO010000438.1:0-3776 GCA_031383405.1 Acidimicrobiia bacterium
CTGTCATGTCTCATCCTGTGCCCCCCGACCATGTACCGTGCTCTCGGCCATCCTGTCGAAAGGCTCAGAAGATGATCGACGTCAAGGAGATCACCACCAACGTGCGTACTGGGCTGTTACCGGCCCACATGTACAACGACGACGAGATCTTCGCTCTCGAACGCGATCGACTCTTCGCCCGATCCTGGACCTTTCTCGCCCACGAGTCGGAGATTCCCCACCCAGGAGATTTCGTCGTCCGGCGGATCCTGGCCGACAGTTTCATCGTGGCCCGGGGCGACGACGGTACGGTGCGGGCGATGTTCAACATGTGTGTCCACCGTGGCATGCAGGTGTGCCGGGCTGAACAGGGAACCGCTTCGAATTTCCGATGCCCGTACCACGCGTGGACCTACGCCAACGACGGCCGCCTCATCGGACTCCCCTTCCATCTGGAGGCTTACGGAGGTGAGACCGGGTTTTCGAAGAGCGGCAACAGCCTGTTGGCCGCGCCGTCGTTGGCGATCCGCAACGGGCTGGTGTTCGCCAGTCTCGACCCCGACGCAACCCCGTTCGTCGAGTGGCTGGGCGACTTCGGGTACTACCTGGATTTCTACACCCAACAGAGTGCCGCCGGCATCGAATTGCGCGGGCCGCAACGGTGGCGGGTGAACAGCAACTGGAAGATCGGCTGCGAGAACTTCTCCGGTGACAGCTACCACACGCCGTACACCCACGGCAGTGTGGTCGACATCAGGCTGTTCGGAGAACCCAAGCCGAACAAGCGCAAGGAAGGGGTTCTGTACTTCGCCGGCCCCGGTGCCGGCACGACCTACAAACTTCCACCCGATGGCGACTTCGAAAGTTCGCTGCGCTACGTGGGCTATCCCGATGAAATGACAGGTCGCATGGCCGGTATCTGGAGCGACCGGCAGCAGCAACTGATCGGCCAGAGCGGGTTCATGCCGTCGGCGGCCACGCTGTTCCCGAACCTCAGCTTCGTGCACAACTGGCCGGTCGTCGACGAGACGGGCGATACGACCCCGTTCATTTCGCTGCGGCTGTGGCAGCCGGTGTCGGCCGGTGAGACCGAGGTGCTGTCGTGGTTCGCCGTGGCGGCAGATGCGCCTGAGGAGTTCAAGCAGCGGTCCTACAAGGCCTATCTGATGTGCTTCGGGTCGTCGGGCATGTTCGAGCAGGACGATGTGGAGAACTGGGTGTCGATCACCAAGACGGCTGGCGGGTCCATGGCGCGTCGCCTGCTGCTCAACGCCCGGATGGGAATGGATCACGCCGGCCAGCCGATCAATCCCGTCTTCGAGAAGTTCGCCGGTCCGGGGACCGCGTATCAAGGTTACGGCGAGCACAACCAGAGGCACTGGCTTTCGATGTGGTGCGATGCGATCGAACAGGAACCGCCCATCGTGGTGAAGGCTTCCTGCGGTGTCGTGGAGGACCACCGGTGACCTCAGTCCCCATGCCTTATTCAAGCCAAGCGCACCAGGCGGCCCATCAGTTCCTGGTGGAAGAGGCCCACCTGTTCGACTCCCTGCAGTACGACGAGTGGCTGAATCTGCTCACAGACGACGTCCGCTATGTCATGCCCGTCGCGGTCACGATGGCGAAGGGCGCTGCCCCGACACGCAAAGGTATCGACCACTTCGACGAAGACCTGTACTCGCTACGCAAACGGGTGGCCCGCTTCGCCACCGGTCACGCGTGGGCCGAAGACCCACCGTCAAGGCTGCGCCACTACGTTACGAACGTCCGAACCTTCGAAGGGCCGGGCGACTCGGAGTTCACGGTGGAGTCGGCCGTGCTTCTGTTCCGCAGCCGGGGCGATGACCGGGCCCCGGAGATCGTGTCCGCTGGTCGCACCGATTTGCTGCGCGCCAGCGTCAACGGCCTCCGCCTGGCCCGCCGAACGGTGAGTGTTGACGAGTCGGTCTTGCGCACCCAGAACCTCGCTGTGTTCCTATGACTGTGGTGCCATCGGAACGCCTGGTCGCGCCCCGTACGGCGGGACAGCTTGAAGGAAAACGGGCCCTCATCGTCGGCGGCGGTTCGGGAATTGGACGGGCCGTGACGCGGGCATTCCGGGCCGAAGGGGCCCGCGTAGCAGTGATGGAGATCGATGCGTTGAAGTGCTCGGAACTCCGCTCCGAATTCGACGATGTCGTCACCGTTACGGGCGATGCGACCACATGGGCTGACACGAAGGCCGCGGTGACCGCGACCGTTGCCGGCTTCGGGGGTATCGATGTGCTCGTGAACTGTGTGGGGCTGTTCGACTTCTACCTCGGGCTCGACAACCTCAACGAAGATGAACTCGACGCTTCGTTCGACGAGGCGTTCAGGGTCAACGTGAAGAGCCATCTCATCTCGGTCAAAGTGGCGTTGCCGGAACTCCGTCGCTCGCACGGATCGGTAATCCTAACCATCTCCACATCGGGGTTCTGGCCGGGCCGTGCCGGAATCCTGTACGCCTCCACCAAATTCGCCCTGCGCGGCGCCGTCATCGCTCTCGCCCACGAACTCGCCCCCGATGTCCGGGTCAACGGTGTCGCTCCGGGCGGAACCATGGGTACCGACCTACGTGGACTGAGCGGACTGGGTTTCGGTGACAGGCGACTGGACGACACGCCGAACCGTGCCGATGATCTCCGCAACCGCACACCCTTGGCCGTGGCGCTCACCGGTGATGACCACGCGGCCAGCTACGTCTTCCTCGCATCCAACGGCGCCCGGGGCATGACGGGTTCGTTCCTCCATCCCGACGGTGGGATGACGGTCAAGACCTGAAACGATGAACGGTCGACGGGCTGGCTACGGGCTGGCTATTGGCTGGCTATTGGCTGGCTATCATCGAGATCAAGGCTTGTGCTCCATCGGCAGCATGTTCGGCTCGGGTGAGTAGTTGAGCGCCCGAGAAGCTCCCGACCTTCGGCGCGCTGCACGATGCCATTGGCGAGATCGAGGCCGTGTTCCGGCGCTGGAACGGGTATCTGCTCGCACGCGACATTTCGGTTCTGCCCACCCCGGTCTACATCTGGTTCGCGCCGTTGCTCGTCCCGTGGATCACCGACCCCAAACGCATCCCTACCTACGGCGTCCAGCCGCCCGGGTGACGCCAACGTCGCGTCCGTCGACGAGGTCCTAGAATCGTAGATCTGCCGACGCTGCGACAGGCTTGACGCGAGGCCGAATGGCGCTGCGGCGTCAAAAGGCCTGCAGCCGCTCCCCTGTCCTTCCGCACCTGACCGCCGGACGTAAAGTGCCGGTATGGGGCGGAGGCATCACGGCGCCTGATACCCTCCCGGTCGGCAAGAAGCCACTGCACTCCGGCCGTTACGGGCTGCCCCCCTACCGCCGGGTCCGTGTGAGTTGCGGATAGCTGATTAGCGTTTGATTGTTCGATATGCGACGCGGTTCGCTTTAGCTGCGGTACGAATTCCTAGGCCATCATCGCCGACCCAAACGGCAAGCAGACCTTGCTGGTACTCCGCAGCAGCGATTGCTTCAGCTCCTAACGACGAAACACGCTGCGCATCGGCAATTTCGGCCATCCGCATCGCTAAGACCTGCATTGGCACAATCTCGATTGACGAAGAGACCGTCACAAGTTTGCGACCAAGCGCAAGCCGTTGTTCGGGTGTCCACGAACCAGTCAGCTGGCCACCACGAGCCGACGCCACGCTCTTGCACAAGCGAAGAATATACAAATTCGTCGTGCTTGTATCATATGTGGACAGCAAACGACTCAGTGAGGCGCTCAGCTCATCGGCGAGTGCATCGCG
>JANMZO010000458.1:0-10913 GCA_031383405.1 Acidimicrobiia bacterium
TACTTCGACTTCACCAGCCGTCTCCTCGACATGACGAGGTCGACGACGTGCACCTGCGATGCGTGTCAGGCAATCGGTGGTCTCGGCCTGAAGTTCATCGTCCACTTCGGCGAGTTCATGGTCGACCGCGATGAGGACGGACGAGTCGACCTGGCTGGGCCCGAGGTGATCCTGGCGCACCGGTTGTTGAAGAACACGGTGATCGAATCGGGCGGGCCGAAGGCCTACGCGTTCATGTCGGCGAAGTGCTTTCGGGAACCGAAGCGTTTCAAGCTCCCTGTTCACGCCGAGTCCTACGAGTCCTTCGGAGAGGTCCCGGGGTTCGTCCAGGACCTTGCTGATGTCGCGGAGCGGCGTCGCGATGCGCAGCGAGTCAGGGTTTCCGTCGACGAAGCCGACGTCCACACCCACTTCATCGTGAACGCGCCTCCGTCGGTCGTGTGGCAATACTGCGTCCAGCCGGGCCGACGTTCGGAATGGTCATGAGAACTCGTTGGAGACTGCGGTCGTCTTCACCCCGAACGAGCAGGGCCGTCTCGGTCCTGGAGCATCGAGTCATTGCGCGCACGGCGACCTGGGTGACGCGTTGCGGGAGTACCTCGACTGGCGGCCCTTCGAGTACTTCACGTGTCGATTCACGCCGATTGACCTGCATGCCAAACCATCCCAGATCTCGGGTCGGTGCAGGTTTGTTGCGGGTTGATGAGGGCGAGGCGCTGGCGCCTTCGTGTGCATCGACTGAAAGTTCACGCCGGCAGATTGACACAGCCGCTCCGCGATGGCGAGTCCCTTCGGCGAACCCGAAGGCACCAAGGTGCGGCACACAGGACAGACTGGGGCGTCTCCTTTTCGAGCCTGCACCCGATACCCGGCGAACCTCTGCGCGCAAGGCAATCGATCCTTTTCTAGAGTGATCGATAGACGTCGCTCCTGTGATCGATGCGCAGCACGGTCACCGTTCGGGTTTCGTCATCGATGCGGTAGAGGATCCTGTACGTGCCGCGCCGAGCGCTGTAGATGCCAGCAAGTTCTCGGCGGAGTTCGCGTCCGACGCGATGAGGGTTATCGATCAGGGCGCCGGTGAGGAAGTCCAAGACCGCCGCTGCAACACTCTCAGGCAACACGTCGCTGATTGCGCGTGCTGCAGGTCGAGCCACGACGAGTTCGTAGGCTTCATCGCTCATTTGGGCAAAGGCGGCCGCAGCGAGCGCACGGCATCTACGCCTCGGACCACATCGCCTGACGCGACAGCCGCTTGTGCGTCGACCAACTCTCGGATAGCGACCTGATCGCTAAGAAGATCAAGTGTCTCCTCCAGGCTGTCGAGATCGTCAGGGCTGATGAGTACAGCGGCCGGACGGCCATTGCGAGTTACGACGATGCGTTCGTGCTCACTCTCGACGCGGTCAACGAACTCCGAGAATCGATCTTTGACGTTCCGCAGCGAATCTGTTGCCATGGCTACAATTGTGCCACGGCAACAACCAAAACCGCAACCGTTCGATAACACTCCCAACGAACGGTTCCAAACCAGCCCGGTATCCGGCGTTCGGCAGCGCCCTAAGGTCGCACGCAATCGGGCCGGGGTGCAGTGGGTCAGGTCGTCTCGCGTGGTGCTCGCCGGTGTTGTCATCGGGTGCGAGAAGCAGACGATGGCAGTGTCGTGGAAGGACGAGAGCAAGCTCTCGGAGGATGTACGAGGGCGTGACAAATGGGCGGAGGGCAAAGAGTCCGGGACCAACCACACCGCGGTCGCCTCGGGGGCCTCGACGAATGGCTGCGCGCGCGATCCGGGCGGGGTCGCGTCCGACAGTGCGGCCGGAAACGGTAGAGCCGAGAACGCCGGTGCAATGCCAGTTCACGACACTCGAATCCAAACCTCCCCAAGCTGTCACGCTCTCCTGGTGAGACGGCAGCAATTCGCCGGGGCGCTGAAGTCGCGGATACCTTCGTCGCCAGGATTCAGTAACCGCAACGTGAAGGCACCCATGCAGCTGGAAGATCCAACGCTCGACAGTGTCGATTCGGATATACGCCAAGCGTGGCTCTTGGAGGCGATCCGCCTACAGATCTCCTATATGCGGGCGACGGTTCCCTTCTGGCACGAGCGTCTCTCGAAGGCCTCTGTCGATGAACAGAGGCTCGAAAGCCTGGCCGATCTCGCCACCATTCCGATCTTCACGAAGGCTGAGCTCAGAGCCACGCCGCCGGCACTTCTGTTGCCGAGCGACACACGCTCGGAACTCAAGATGTGCCGATGGACAAGTGGTACTTCCGGGCGACCGACGGTCAACTTCTGGAGCGAGACAGATTGGGTGGCCTTGGTGGCTGCGACGGCGCGCATGCTCGGAAGACAGGCCCCAATTCAAGCGCCGACTGTCTTCAATGCATATAGCCAGGCGCACGTTACTGGTCCTCTGTACAACGCTGCGCTACGACAACTAGGCGCCGTCGTCTATGACCGCAGCCATCATCCCGAAGAGGTCTTTTCAACGCTGGAGCAAACCGAGCTGTTTTCCTTTGACACGATGATTCTTCCCGCGAAGTCGACGCAAGGGAAGGGCGTTGGGCTCGCTGACCTGCTTGACCGAAACCCGAATCTCCTCGCTCGAAACAACGTGCGCTGGTGGATTGGATCCAGTGGAACATTTGACGCCGAAACTGTCGAAAGGGCTCAGGCGCAAGGGGTTCAAGTCGTGACAAATCTCTACGGTTCCTCAGAATTTGCGCTGTTTGCCGTGTCTTGTTCAAAGGAGCGAGGGGACTACCATGTCTCTCAAGGTCACGTGCTGGTCGAAGTAGTCGATCACGCTGGTGCACCAGTCCAGACAGGACAGTTCGGTCGAATTGTCGTAACGCACCTCTGCGGAATGGATGACTCGGGAAAGGCGCGTCGTCATGGCGGCACGCAAATGCTGAGGTTGGCGGCAGGTGATGGAGCAACACTGATCAGCGAGCCTTGTACGTGTGGGCTCACGACTCCTCGCCTACGGGGCATTCGGCGCGTCACGGCGACCAACTGAAGAGGTGTGTGCGCGAGCGAACTGCCGCCTGACGAAACGTCACCGCCGACCGCGGTCGCCACATCGTCGCGATCCGAACGATGGCGAGCGCACGGTGCTTTTGGGCCGAACCGATGTCCGCTGACGTGACGGTCGGGGGCGTGACCCGCGCCTGCGCCGATACCGCACGACTGCCGGCGCGATGCAGCGGCAGCGGTAAGCACGCATAGGGGCCGAACTCGTGCGGCCTGGGTGAGGGAAGGGGTGCGCGTTATTGAGCGGATCGTGATCACCGCCGAGCGCTGCGCGAAGCGGCCGCGCCGGAGCCGACGGTCGTCTGGTTGAGGTGACTGAATGCATGGTTGACCCACGGCGCGAGTTCGCGTTCTGACTTGACGTCGGCAGCGTTGAGGTGGAGCCAGCCGGGCGTCTGTTTGCCGCTCATCATGGGTGGACTCGGCCTTCATTGTCGCGACGAGATCAGCGCCTGCGGCGGGTCGGCTTGGGCGCGACCCTGAAGTTCACCGACCCTTCTCTTCGTACGCAACTCCGTGATCGCGTCACACAGATCTGGTGGCCCTCTTCGCTTGTTTGCTAGGCGGCAGGCCGGTTGTGAGTCCATCAAGAAGGGTGTTCATTGCCAAATCCCATCGACGGTCGATGCTTTTTTGACTGGCGCCGAGAATGCCGCCGAGTTCGGCCGCGATCAACCCGCGGTTCACCGAGATCAGAATTCTGGCGATGTCGATTTGGTCGCCGGTGCTGCCAGTTTCTGCGAGAAGGCGACCAACCCGCCTAGTCACGCCGGCGTAGATGCCCTTGGCCACTCCGTAGTCATCGGCCGTGGGTTGAAACTCGACGAATGGACGCGCAAACATGATCTCGAAAAGCATTGGGTTTGTCTTGGAAAATGTCCGGGTGGTTTGGAGCATCGCAATCATGTCGTGGCGGGCGCTGTTTGTCGTGGGGACCTGTTCGAGAAGTTCGGCCCACTGTCGAAAGCCATCGTGAAATATCGCTTTGATTAGACCGGCTTTGTCTCCGAACAGCTCGTAAAGCGCACCGGTCGAAGTGCCTGCAGCGAGGGCAACAGTTCGCGCGGTCAACGTTCGATCACCAGCTTCAACGATCTCGAGAGCGGACCGGAGCAACTGTTGCTCAAGGGCAACCGTTCTCATCTTCTTGCGTGGCATCGCCTACACCTGTCTCATGGGCATCCGGTTCTCGGACTGTCCTGTGGGACCATAGCGTATCAGAACGATGTTTCGCAACGTTCGATCGATTGACGAACCTCCACCCGGGCGGAGCCGTCGAATTTAATGGGACAATGTTTCGAAACATGGTTGCGTAACGGCGTTCCGTCTGTTAGACCTCTCCTCACGGGTCCTCACGAGCAATCGGTTCGTGACGCAGCCGGCTACCGGCCGGAACAGGGATCTCCAAGAAAGGTGCTGACCAATGTCTGACGCAAGCTTGTACGAGAGGCTTGGTGGCGTATTCGCCATCGCCGCAGTAGTGAACCATTTCAGCGACGCTGTCGTCGACAATCCGGTCGTAGGTCGAAACTCAAACAATCCGGCACTACGGGAGTGGCATACAAACAATCTCGGTCGATTGCCGGGATTGAAGTTCATGCGCACGCTCTGGCTGTGCAACGTGTCCGGTGGGGACTTTCAGTACACCGCAACGAAGCCGGGAAGTACGACCGTCGGTCTGGAGGAGGCTCATCGCCATCTTCGGATCTCGCCGGCCGAGTTCGACGAAGTTGCTGCAGTACTCGCTGCGTCGCTGACCACGATTGGGGTCCCCGAAGCCGAAAAGGCCCAGGTGTTGGGCGCGTTTGCAGCGCACAAAGATGAAGTCACCCAGGGCGCACTGAGCAAGGTTTAGGAGCGGCTGGAGATGCGTCGCCTCCTGGACCTTCAACGCAGAACCCACCGGTTGGAGGTCCTCGGGGCGCCGAAGACGCGATTCAGCCCTCAGTCGTCTCGTACCCTCCACCGGACCCTGCCATGACGGGCGCCTCGCTCAACGGACTGTTCATCGTCACCCTCATCGCAGTGATGGCACCGATACTCGTGGCAACAGTCCGCTGGTTGCGTTTCCCGGCGGTGGTGGTGGAAATCGTGGCCGGTATCGTGATCGGCCCGGCAGGGCTCGGCTGGGTACGGACAGATGATGTACCAGTCGGGGTCCTTTCGCTTGTCGGACTCGCGTTCGTGCTCTTCTTGGCCGGCCTTGAGATTGATCTACGACGACTGACTGGTCGTCCAGCCGTCCTCGCGCTCCGGGGCTATGCCCTGACAATCATCTTGGGACTCGGTATGGGGTTCGCGTTTCATGTCGTGGGGTGGGTACGCAGTCCAACGTTTCTCGCCGTCGCCCTCTCGGCTACCGCCTTGGGCCTCGTCGTCCCCGTACTCAAAGATGCTGGCGAGATCACCTCAACTATGGGTCAACTGACTGTTGTGGGCGCATCGACCGCGGAATTTGGCGGGGTTGTGTTGCTAGCAGTCTTCTTTTCGGCTTCCACTGGCAGCACGACCGAAAGGTTGGCGACCTTCGCCGGTTTCCTCGCCTTCGCCGCCGTCATTTCCCTTGCTCTCGCCGGAACTGGAGGCAATCCTCGAATCGAGAAACTGCTGGCCTCCTTGCAGGACACAACAGCAGAGATTCGGGTCCGTCTCGCCGTCGCGCTGTTGATCGGGTTCGTCGCCCTCGCGGCATCGGTGGGACTCGAGACGATCCTTGGAGCGTTCGTGGCCGGAGCTGTACTGGGCCTCGTCGATCACGATTCGACAAACCACCCACACTTCCGGACCAAGCTCGAAGCCATCGGATTCGGTTTCGTCGTTCCGGTCTTCTTCATCGCAAGCGGAGTACGGTTCGATCTCAACGCGCTGGTCGCGAATCCCGCGGCAATTGCACGGGTGCCGCTGTTTGTGTTGGCACTACTGGTCGTACATGCACTTCCAAACGCCCTGTACGCGCCACAGCTCGGGTATCGATCGGCCCTCGTGTCCGGGCTACTCCAAGCAACATCTCTCCCCTTCATTGTGACCGCAGCGTCCATAGGCGTAGCGACAAAGGCAATACAACCAGTCAACGCAGCAGCACTGATTGCTGCCGGAATGCTCTCGGTGATGCTATTTCCCGCCATGGCCCTGGGACTCGTCCGCAAAGAACATCGCAAGAAGGCACCTGCCTTCCACTTCGCCGAATCGACTCCGCGCCGAGTGAACCCCGAAAGCAAGGTTCGATCATGACCAAGTTGCATCGCCTGTTTGCTGAGCAGGGTCAAAGTGCGTGGCTCGACAACCTCCCTCGCAGCTACCTTCATGACGGCACCCTCGCCGAGTACATCCAGAACGGCATCCGCGGGGTAACCGCCAACCCAACGATCTTCGCCGATGCCATCGAAGCATCGGATGCCTACGATGAACAATTCACGAGGCTTGTTGCGACTGGGACATCAATCAGCGACGCCTACTGGGAACTTGTGGTTGATGACGTACGCGACGCACTTGCGCTACTACGTCCAACATTCAACGACAGCAATGGACTCGACGGGTTCGTCTCCATCGAGGTGGCACCCCACCTGGCCTTTGACACAGAAGGCACCATTGCGGCGGCGCGCAGCTTGCACGCTCGGATCAACCAACCCAACCTCTTCGTGAAGATCCCGGCCACTTCGCAAGGTATCTCGGCGATTCACCGCCTGACAGCCGAAGGGCGGAACATCAACGTCACCCTGATCTTCTCCCTGCGCCGCTACGGCGAGGTCATTGATGCGTACCTTTCCGGCCTCGCACAATTCGCCAGGGCCGGAGGTGAGCTGAGCACGGTCCGTAGTGTGGCGTCGTTCTTCGTGAGTCGGGTCGACGCTGAAGTTGATCGGCGCCTAAACGCGATCGGGTCGGCCGAGGCCCTGGCGTTGCGCGGCTGCGCCGCGGTCGCCCAAGCAGCTGCTGCCTACCAACTTTTCAGCACCCGGTTCTCGGGCCAACGATGGGACGAGCTGGTGGCCGCAAAGGCCAGGCGGCAACGTCCGCTCTGGGCGTCAACGTCGACGAAGAATCCCGCCTACCGAGACACGCTCTACGTCGACGCGCTGATCGGTCCCGAGACCATCAACACGCTTCCCGAAGGAGTAGTCGCCCACTTCGAAGACCATGGCACCGTGGCCAGAACCATCGACATCGACGTTGAAAACGCCGCCAAAGTGCTCGAAGACCTCGCCGCGATTGGCATCGATATGGATGACGTCGGGCGCGTTCTTGAAGAAGCCGGCGTCCGGCGATTTCAGGAGTCATTCACCCACGTCCTCAGCACGCTCGCTGCCAAAGCAACCGGAGAGGCGTCACGAACATGAGCCAGACCTTCGTTGCGACCAGTGACGATTCGCTTTACCGGGGTGCGGTCCACTGCACGCCGGCTGTCCATCAGCCCCGCCGCCCGCAACCGCCTTGCCCGACTCCGGTACTCGTCGCCGGCTTCAAACACCGTGGCACCCCGCTCGGCATCTTCGAGCGCATGACCCTTTCGGCCGCAGAGATTCCGAAAGCGCTCCGTCGCCTTGCTTCGAGCGCACACATGACCGAAGTAGCAATCCTTGCGACATGCAACCGCACAGAGGTGTACGCCGTCTCCGGGAACTTCCACGGTGCGATATCCGACATCAACCGGTTCTTCATGGAGCTCTCCGGGCTCGGGCACGAAGAATTCACCGATCACCTCTTTTCCGCCTACAACGAAACCGCAGTACACCACCTCTTCAATGTCACCGCAGGTCTCGATTCGGCCGTGGTGGGCGAAACCGAGATCCTCGGTCAGGTCCGCATGGCCTTCAAAGCAGCCGCACATGGCGGCGTCACCGGACCACACCTGTCAACGCTGTTCCGCCACGCGCTCGAAACCGGAAAACGGGCTCGCGCCGAGACCAGCATTTCTCGGGGCACCGCCTCGGTCTCGCACGCCGCCGTTGAACTCGCAACGAATCGAATAGGCAGCCTTTCCGGCCGGACAGTCCTAGTCCTGGGGACCGGCGAGATCGGCGTCAGCATGGTCCACGCGCTCCAGCGTGCGCGAGTCGGCGAAGTGTTGGTGGCGAACCGCACCCCTCAAAAGGCCGCTCAACTCGCCCAACAAGTTGGTGGTCGGGCGGTTCCGATACACGAGCTCCCGACAGCGTTGCAATCCGTAGACGTGCTGCTCACGGCCACGTCATCGGATTCTGTCGTCCTCACACGCAACGACGTCGAACTGGTCATGGCTTCACGCCACGGTCGCCAACTCCTGATCGTCGACACCGCTATGCCCCGTGACGTCGACCCCTCAGCGTCACGTGTTGCCGGTGTCACCCTTCTCGATCTTGGGGCGATTCAGGAGTTTGTTGAACGAGGACTGGATTCGCGTCGCAGTGAGATCCAAGGCGTTCAGGCCATCGTCGCGCAGGAGTGCGACCGTTACACCGCTTGTGCAACGGCCCGATTGGTGGCTCCGCTGATTGCCAGCATGCACTCGAAAGCCGAACGTACGCGCGCCGATGAATGCGCCCGGTTCGAGTCGCGGCTCGCCGATTTGTCTCCTGAGCAACACCAAGCGGTCGAGGCGCTCACCAGACAACTCGTGGCCAAGCTGCTCCACACGCCAACGGTTCGGCTGAAAGAACACGCCGGTACGGTGCGTGGAAACCGCATGGCCGATGGCGCGCACGCGCTGTTCCACCTCGACGAAACGCCAAGGCTCGCCTGATGCGCGCTGCGAGCCGATCGAGCCCACTCGCCAAATGGCAGACCGCACGCGTCGGCCATCTTCTCCAACGGGTGTTTCCCGAGTTGCCATTCACGATCATCTTCGTCGATACCTTGGGCGACCGCACCCAGGCCCTCGGAACGCCACTGCACCAGATCGGTGGACAGGGCGTCTTCGTCAAAGAAGTGCAGGCGGCTGTCCTTGAGGGCCACGCCGATTTCGCCGTCCATTGCGCGAAGGACTTACCGTCCTCGCCAACTCCGGGACTCATGCTCATCGCCGCTCCCGAGCGGGCCGACGTGCGCGACGTACTCGTCGGCAAGGCTCTGACAAACATCGCGAACGGCGGCTCGATTGCCACGGGATCGGTGAGACGTCGAGCTCTCCTCGCATCAATCCGACCCGACATCGTGTTCCACGAATTGCGGGGCAACATCAGCACCCGACTGGAAAAGTCAAAGGGTTTCGACGCAATCGTCATGGCCATGGCACCACTACAGCGTCTCGAGCTCACCGAACACATCGCAGAAATCCTCAGCCCAAAACAGATGCTTCCAATGATCGGTCAGGGGGCAATAGCCATTGAATGCCGCTCCGATGACGACCAGACCATCGACGTGCTTCAGCACATCAATGATCCCTGCGCGTTCACCGCGCTGACTGCCGAGCGGGCCTTCCTGGCGGAACTCGGCACCGGTTGCGATCTCCCGGTCGCCGCGCTCGCCACACCACATGAGACCATCGGAGGTGAAACCGGTGGCAATCCGACAGGATTCAGTCTCGACGCCCTCATCGCTGCAGCAGACGGTTCGAAGGTCATTCGAGTCGAATCGAGTGGACACGACCCGGTCGCGCTCGGTCAACACGTAGCCGCCGAAATCCTCCGACTCGGAGGCGGCGAACTCCTGAAGAATCACCGACCAACACAATGAACCGTGGCAATCCTCGCCAGGTCCACGAGCGTGGGCCGCAGCCTCGTGATCCTCGACGCAGCATCGACACGGTCTTGGCTCAGGCCCGCGCCCGATTGCAGCGGCTCGCGCCCGAGGACGCCTGGGTGGTTACCGAGCGTCTGGCGGGGCTGATCATCGATATTCGCACCCCGACGGATCGGGCGCGTGATGGGGTCATTCCGGGGTCTCTGCATCTGCCGCGTACCGTGCTGGAATGGCGGGTGGACCCCATCAGCCCGCGCGCCCATCCCGCGGTCGGCGGCTATGAGCGGCTTCTGGTGCTGGTGTGCAACGAGGGCTACTCGTCGAGCCTGGCGGCCGTTGCGTTGCAAGAAATCGGCTTCGAGAACGCCACCGACATCACCGACGGCATACGCGGTTGGGAGCGCGCCGGGCTTCCACTGGTGGCCCCCGCCCCTCTCGCGGCAGGTCTCCGCGATGGCGATGGCCCGCCGGAAGCGAAGTCGGACGCGCCGACGGGTTTCACTCACGATCGGTGAAGGTCACGCTGGCGAGCGTGCGACGTTGCCGTGCTCCCGTGACGGCGCAGGGTGGGTCTCGTGCATGCGGACCGCGGCGAGCAGGCCAGAGGCGGCGGTGAGCGTCGGCGACTGCGTAGATCGCGGCCAGGATGGAGATGAGGTCGGCCAGGATGCCCGCAAGACAACATCGCCCGCCTCCGGGCACAACGATCGAACCCGTCGGCGATCTCGGCGTCGAGGCTGGGCAATAAGTGCCCATATCGATCAAGCGTGACGGCGATCGACGAATGTCCCATCCGCGCTTGTATCGCCTTCGGGTGCGGTCCACCGGCGATCGCCAGCCCAACGCTCGTATGCCTCAGGTCGTGAACATACCGCACGCCACCTGTGCCTTCTTGAAGTGGTGCACGTAGAAGCTCGACTCAGCCAGCGGATTTCCCGCCGTGTTCGGAAACACCAGGCCGTCCCGGCCCGGACCAGCGTGACGCTCCAGGTGTGAGGCGAGGATCTCGGCCGTCATTCTCGAGATCGTGATCGAGCGAACCGACGCCGACGTCTTCGGCTCGGTGCGATGGAACTTCCCGTCGGCGGTGCGCACCAGTTGGTCAACGACTCGCACGCGCCGGTTGGCGAGATCGAGGTTCTTGCGCTGCAATCCGATGAGCTCGCCCCAGCGCATCCCGGAGTCGACGGCAAGGTAGATCATCGCCTGGAAGCGTTCG
>JANMZO010000006.1:0-1564 GCA_031383405.1 Acidimicrobiia bacterium
GATCCGGAAGCCAACATGGTCACCCGGGCCGACTACGCGGTTATCGGGGATCTCCACCAGGTGGTCCCGGCCATCAGCGCCGAAATTCGCCGCCGTACCGGGGCCTAACTCACGCCTACGCCAAGTCGGCCCGCCGGCGCCGCTGGTGGTCCGTCGCTGAAATGCCGGGATGGTGTGGCGAGCCATTCGGCGTCGAGAGCAAGGACGCAGGACGAGGCGCTAGCCGTATCCTCGCGTGAGGACGAGGACGACGCTATCGGCGTCGAGGGCCGTCACAACGCCCGGTCCTTATTTTGGCGACGGACCGCTAGCCTGCCATTACCATGCGAATCTTCCAGGCCGGGACACAATCGGTGGCTGTCGTTGCCATCGGGGTTCAGGCAACGGGGATCATTGCCATCGGACCCTTGGCCAACGCTGTACTGGCCATAGGTCAGCTGGCCACGGGCGTTATAGCCATCGGGCAGGTATCCGTAGGTCTTCTTAGCATTGGACAGCTGGCGCTCTCGCCGTTGTGGGTGGCCGGAATGCTCGGAATCGCGCCGCTCTCCGGCGGAGGAATGCTGATGTTGACACCGCTCGGCACTGTCCCGATCAGCGGAGTGATCAAGGGGCGAGCGACATTCCGTCGCAGTTCACGCGGTCTGACGACGGTAGCGATCGTCTTTGCCATCGTCGCTCCAATCTGGTGGTTTGTGGGCGCCGTTCCGCTGATGGATGCAATCACCCGCGTCGGTGGCATCTTCCGGACCCGACCCCGCGTGCTCGGTTGACAAACGAGACTGCTTGAAATTTGCGGGGCGGCCATTCCGGAGGCTGCGCTACAATAAAGAGAATCATTCTCAGTAACCGGGATTTCTTATGCATCCACGAGGAACTCATGCAGCGATAACCATGCTGCTGGTGCTGCTGGCGGCGGCCTTGGCCGGTTGCTCCGGTGGCAAGTCGTCTGACCCGGTTGGCGGGGCGGTTACCCCGGCGGTCCTGAGTGTCGTGGCCTCGTTCGGGCCGCTCGCTGAACTAGCCGAACGTGTCGGCGGCTCGGCCGTGAAGGTCACGAACCTCACGAAGACCGGTGTAGAACCGCACGACCTCGAGATGAACACGAACCAGGTCGACGCAGTCCAAGATGCCGCCCTCGTTGTCTACCTTGGCGACGGTTTTCAGGCGGCGGTCGACGACGCGGTCAAAAGCCGCAAGGGCCCCTCGCTCGACGTTCTCACGAAGATCGACCCGATACCCGCGGTTGCCGGGGGAGACGTGCACGGCGACCACGATCCGCATTTCTGGCTTGATCCGAAACGCATGGCTGCCGCGGCGGAATCGATCCGCGATGAGCTCAGCAGCGTCGACCCGAGCCGAGCGAAGGAGTTCACCTCCAACGCAAGCGTGTACGTGGGCGAAATGACGGCGCTGAATGATCAGTTCATGAAAGGCCTCACCGCGTGCAAACGCCGGACGTTCGTCACCGCCCATGCCGCGTTCGGCTACCTGGCCCTGCGTTACAACCTGACGCAGGTGTCGGTGGCTGGGGTCAGCCCGGAGATTGAACCGGATCCGGCCC
>JANMZO010000014.1:0-18836 GCA_031383405.1 Acidimicrobiia bacterium
TCACTCGTACCTCGACCATCTCGACTTCGGGCTGATTTCGAGCCGGGAGCTGATCCCCGATCTCTGGCACCTCGTAGACCTGCATGTCGACGAGATCGCCCGTCTGTTTGAAGCGACCGGTGCCGAGTGGGCCGAACCGCCACAGCAACCATCACTCCGGATCGGGAGCAAATACGTCGCCCCGACCAAGGGTAAAGGGACGCGGCTTACCGTGAAAGAGGTCGCGGTGAAGAAGGTCGCGGTGAAGAAGGTCGCGGTGAAAGAGGCTGCGGTGAAGAAGGCTGCGGTGAGGAAGGCTGCGGTGAGGAAGGCTGCCGTGAAGAAGGCCCCCGTGAAGAAGGCTGCGGTGAAGAACGTCGTGGCGAAGAAGGCGGGTCAACGCGTGGGCTGACGCGCAGCGAGGCCAGTGCCTCTTCGCGTAGGAGACTGTGACGCCGAGCGCTGCCGCAATCCCTTACCCGTGCGAGATGTCGAA
Organism: Acidimicrobiia bacterium; assembly: GCA_031383405.1. Classification (GTDB taxonomy): domain Bacteria; phylum Actinomycetota; class Acidimicrobiia; order Acidimicrobiales; family JANYDT01; genus JANMZO01. The sequence goes on from JANMZO010000014.1 coordinate 476, forward strand.
GAATTCAACATCACACTCTCCTGCGCTTCAGTGCACTAGGTATCGGTTTGTATCCCGATTTCGTCGCCGACCGCGTCGACGAGAGGGAGGCCGGCCTCCCTCCACGCCATCACACCGCCGATGAGGTCCGTGGCCCGGTGGAAGCCGAGTTGCTGAAGGGTCATTGCAGCAAGGCCCGATGAGAATCCCTCGTTGCACACGACGACGAGAAGTTGGTCGTGGCCGGTGATTTCCGGGAGCTTCAGCGGAGCGTCGAGCGCGACCCTCCATTCGAGGACTGTGCGGGGGGTGTGGAGCGAACCGGGTATGCACCCGTAGAGCGCCCTGTCGCTCGGCGTGCGGGTGTCGAGGGCGATCGCCCCGTGGCGCTGCATGGCCGATGCCAACTCGAGTGGTGTGATCCGGTGTAGTTGGGAGCGGGCCCTGGCCAGAAGTTGCTCCAACGTGAGCGACGGACCGGGGCCTGGTAGCGGAGCATTCACACCGCCAGATTCGCACATCAGCACGCGAGGCGAAGCCTCAAGTCCGTCCAAAGTGAATTCCTGCGGGTTGAGGTCAGCTGCGAACGCACCGAAAAACTGTCGGCCGAACCGTTGTTGGATACAACAGGCCGGTACCGCAATCGTCATGCGCTCCCAAGAACTGAACGGACCCGCAAGTTCGAAGGTGCGTATGCCGATGAGTTTCCTGGGTGGTCTGAGGTCCAGATACCCAACTTTCCGTCTGAGCGTGTTTACGATGGCGGGATCTCTATGAAAGGTAAACTGACATGCGACGGTTCTCTTCCCCCACTGCTGTAGCAGGTGGGCTGCTCCTCACGGCTCTTCTCCTCACCGGGTGCGGTTCCGACAAGGCAAAAGACACCACGGCGGAAACAACGGTGGCTGTCGCGGAAACTACGGCTGCCGCCCCGGAGGCTGCGGCTGAAACTGTTGCGGCTGAAACTGCTGCAGCTGAAACGGTTGCCGCTGAAACGGTTGCCGCCGCAGCGACCGACACCGCGGTCGCTGCCTCCGTCGCTGCTCCCGCTGGGGAGCTGACCGCGGCTTTCGTAACGCAGATGCTGCTCGGTATGACCGGGTCGACCGAGGCCGACCCCGCCGATGTGAAATGTATTTCCGAAAAGGTCTCGGAAGCGGACCTGAGCTCCCTCATCAAAGCAGGTGCTGATGCGCAGTCCTCACCCGCCATGAAGGCGATCGTGAAGGCAGCGTTCCAGTGCAAGCCGAAGGGTCTGGCCGACAACTTCGTGAAAGAAACGTTCAAAGACCTGCCGGCCGGGGTCACCGACGAGCAGAAGTCCTGCCTGGCCAACAAGGTGTTCGACATCATTGCCTCCGATGACTCGGTGATCGACGCGATGCTCAAGGCCGACGCGAAGATGCCAGCGGAGCTCAAATCGAAGTTCACCAAGGTCGCGGAAGATTGTGTGCCCGCTGGACCGGCTCGTGACGCTCTGCTGAAGGATCTGCTGAAAGACTGAACACGTCGGAGATTTCTCCGGCGAACGTGTTGTGAAGCGGGTCTGTCGAGTTCGACAGACCCGCTTTCATGAGACTGGCCGGTCGAACCAGATCCGGCTTGCGTTCCTTCCGAGGAATTCAGCGTCGTAGTGAGCGCCGTCGGACCGGCCGAGCGAGCGCAGTTCCGACCACGTAGCTGCATAGTTCCGGGAAGCCTGAGGGAAATCGGAGCCGGCGATGATCCGTGAAGTGCCGAAAAGCGACGCCAACCGGTCGAACGAGGCCTTGGCCTCGGTGCTCTCGTGGAGGAGGTGTCCGGTGAACTTGACCGAGACGTGGGTCAGTTGAGCGAGCAGGCCGAGCGCCTCCCAGTCATCCGCCGACGACCAGTCCGGTAGACCACAGTGATCGATGATCACCGGTACAAAGGGGAACCCGCCGACCAGCTCGAGAAGTGGGACAAGTTGGTGCAGCCATCCGGTGAGTACGACGGTTCGTGCGAGCTCGAGGGCCGAACGGACGACCTCGACCGATGTTCCGCCCACCAGAAAGCAACGGATTCCCACCACGTCAGCGCGTGCCGTCATCTCCCTGACCTGCGCGTCAGAGTCGGCCGCAGGCAGTGGAGCGAGTCGGTCGGGGTGGGCCGCGCAGGCGTCGAGCAGATACGAGTTGTCGAACCCGTAGACGCCGACGGCCTGGGCCACGACACTCCGGGCGATCCCGTTCGCATCCATCGCCTCGATCAGGTCGCCTGCGTCCGGTGGGTCCTCCCACCAACGGGAGCCAACGCCTCGAATTTGTCGCCGGTATCGGACTTCGTCCCGGGAAGCTATGTGCACATGGGAATCAACGGCGCAGTCGAGCGCTCGATCGTCAACGACCACCGAGGGATCGTTTCGTTCACGCGGCATAGTTTCGAAGCACCTGAAGCGCCGCCCGCGCCACGGGTCCGTTGGTGAGGAGGCCGGACTCATCGCCGGCCAGACGTCGGGCCCCAACCCGGCAGAAGACACCCATGGGGCCGGAGATTGTGGACACCGCGTCAGCGGGTCCGTACGTCATCACCGTTCCTCCGGGAGAAGTAAGCGTACATAGAACCGTTGACGACGTGAGTCCGGACAGTCGCATTGCGTAGGGAAGCGTGGCGTGACCCAGCCAGGCGATGTGACGGAGCCGGTCCGTGTCGGGATAGTCGATCCCGAGAGGCTCAGTGATGTCGAGCGCGTGGGCCCAGTGTTCTGCGAGCCGGGTGGTCGCCAGAGTTCTCGGCTTCAGCGGGGCGGCCGCCCAGCGCACCGTCAGGGAGGGGTCGGCCGCCGCCAGAGCGGCGACCGATGAACGGCGGGCGGATCTCCAAAGCTTGAAGACCTCGCCCGGCAGAAGCGACGCGGTGCGGACCTGCGCTTCGATTGCATCATCGAGGGGATGGTCGCGGGTCGTCCAGGTTGACGTAGGCGACTCCAGGGTGGCCGCGACGCCGCCCTCCGACTGGGCGAGGTGGAGGACGGTGTCGGCCACGGACCAACCGGGCGCGGCCGAAGGCGCGTTCCACTGCTCGTCGGTGAGCATTGTCAGAAATCCTTCGATCCGGTCGTATTCGGCGACGAGATCCGTTAATACATCGTCGATTGAGGAACGCACGATCGCACTCTCGTCGCTGTAGCGTCATCGTGCAAACCGGGTCGAACGGCGAACGTCTCCTCGGGAGCCGTGTGGTGGAACGGCTGACTTTCGTTTGGGTTCGACGAAACCGAGAGCGGTAACGTGCGGGCCATGCGGACCCCATTGACGGCCGAACTTCTGCCCCTGATAGCCGCGCAGGCAGGGGAGGCCGACCGCACCCGGTCGATTTCACCCGACGTGATCACCGCACTCAAACGGTCGTCGGTAATGGCGATGTCGGCATCGAAGGAACTTGGTGGCTTAGGGTCCACAGTGGCGGAGATCGCTGACGAACTGGGCGCCGTGGCCGGAGCGTGCGGCTCAACCGCGTGGTGTCTGTGGAACCATCTGAGCGTGTTCCACCTGTATGTGGGAGCGCTCGGTCCGGCGAACATCGATGTGCTTCGAGGCATCGTGGACCGACACGAGTGGGTGTCGTTCCCGGCCGGTGCCGGGTCGCGCATTTACGGCCGGATCGATGGCGCCGAAGGCTCGGTCGAGTTGAACGGACCGAGCACGTTCGGTTCGGGGGCCCGTTATGGAGACTGGGTTGGCGCGGCGTTCGCCGTAGTCGATGAGCATGGCGTACCGGTCAATCCGCCCGACCTGCGGTTCACGATCGTACCGATCGACGGTCGTCTCGTGAGCGTCGAACATACATGGGACGGTGTCGCGCTTCGCGCCACGGCGACCGACACCGTTCACCATGCCGCAAGTCGCGTCCCGCTGTCGCGATGCACGCCCTGGTACTCGGCCAACCGAGCCGAGGTGTACCGCCATCTCGACTATCCCGTCATCGACCCTCAATACCGCGAGGACTGGGTTGGACTATCGGATCTGTGGCTGGCTGCTCAGGCCGTTGGAGTGGCCGAGGCCGCGATCGCCGAAACAGTTGACGGTGTTCGGTCCCGGCGGGCGATCATCGGCACCGCAATGGTGGATCTGCCGATGGTACCGATGCGGATCGGCGAAGCGACCGCGATGGTGGCGGTCGCCCGGGCTGCGGTGCAGGTCGGGTGTGCGGAGATCGATCAGCGGATAGCGGAAAGCATTCCTCCGTCGGAAGGCGACTATCAACGACAGCTCGCGCTCTCGGCTCAGGCGCTGCGCCTCTGCCGGGAAGCTATGGATCAGCTGTTGACGGTGCTCGGCGGAAATGGGCTGCGCGAAAGTGCATCATTCCAGCGCCGTTACCGCGACCTTCTGGCTATGCCGTTGCACATCAACGCGCATCCCGACCGGGTATACGACAAGGTCGGTCGTCATCTTCTCGGCGTCGCGCCGGTGACGAAGTTCTGACGGTGGCAGATGACGGCCCGGGGAAGCGAGGGCTCGGAGAAGACCTCGTCGTTCACCACCGACCGTTTTCTGGACGTGCAACAGCGACCTCAGGGCAGGAACTGTTGTGAACGCAGTCGGGCGAAGATGTTGCGGAACATATCTTCCGTGTCGAGGCAATCGGGGAAGCCATGCTGGCGGGCCAGGATCGTGCTGTTGAGGATCGGTGCGCCGGGTCGACTGGGAGAGCCGACCATCGCATCGCAGTAGACGAGCGAGTTGTAACCCACGAACTCGACCAGATCACTATGGGCTCGTAGTTGATGGGTGGACACGATGTGCGCCCATTCGTCGGAGCGTTTGACGAGATCGTTGGCGAACGACATCGGCCGGTGTTCACCGACCTCCATGTCCATGGCTGATGCGATCGCCGCCCAGGCCTGGCTCCACACGAACACGTCGCCGTTCGTGAGGTTGTACGCATGCCCCGACGCGACCGGGTTCGCCGCCGCCCAGGCCAATGCCTTTGCGACCAGTTCGGCGTCGACAGCTTCGGCCAACCGTGGCTCCAAGGTGCGGAACGGGTAATGGAGTGGTTCACCCGCTTCTTTGAGGATCGCCGCGTAGACCCCGATTGCGATCGCCGGGTTCATGTTCGCTCCGCTGGCGTCGCCATAAATCACCGTTGGGCGAAACGTCGTGAGTCCCCAGGTGTGGCCCCGCTGTTTCGATTCGAGGTATTCCTGCTGGACGAAATAGAAGTTGCGATGGGGCCGGATCGGATCGCGTTCTCGGAGCGGGATACGCAGCGCTTCCAGTCCCACTGTTGGATGGTGGAACCCGTACGCCTTCGTGCCGTGGAGCAACGACACATGCTGGAGGTTCCGGGCCGCATCGCTCAGAGGTTCGAACAGGTTGCGCAACATGGCCGCGTTTGCTTCGATCACCTCTTCGTCGAGCCATCCGGGCATGAGACCCGGGATTTCGTGGAGTGCGGCGTAGACGAGATGGGTGACGTCGCGCATTTCTGCGAACACCTTGCGGCATGCCGGTTCGTTGAGAAGATCTACGGAGATGAACTGGTGGTCGGCGATGCCGTCGACTACCGGGCGTCGGCGCGACACGCCCACCGCGTCCCAACCAGGGAGCGACGCAAAGTGCTTGAGCGCCGCCATTCCAACGAGACCCGACGCACCGGCAACAAGAACTTTCGGCATGTTCGCGACGCTAGTGCTAGTGCTCTGTCCACCATGGGTGGAAGGGTTATGGCGAGTCGGGGGTGTTTGTCGCAAGGACGCAGGACGAGGCGCTAGCCGTACCCTCGCGTGAGGACGAGGACACCGCGACAAGCACCATCCGGCCGTCAGAACACCGCAAAGGTCAGTGGTCGGAGCACTGGGCCGCGATTGTCGGGCGGAACCGGCATCTGTACTGTTGGTTGAAGGTGCTCGGGCCCGACGCTGCCGCCCCCCCTGGTCGGTGAAGTCGGGCCCGAGAACTACTTCCGCTCAGAGCCGAGATCGACTCTCATTTCCATGGAATGACTGGAAGGGCGAAAAGCCCGGTCCAGTGGACGTCGTTCGATGGTGTGCGTCCCGGCAGTTCTGGATCAGTTTGCGTGTCGCCCGTCACACCGGTAGGGTTCCCCGACAAGTCTTCGTAAGACTTTCAGACACGATCGACATTCTCGTCCGTCCAGCTTCCTCACGAATGGATCTCACGTTTTGGAATTACTTGAAGTCAGCGACATTTCAGTTCGTTTTGGCGGAATCGTTGCTCTTGACTCGCTGACATTCACCATCAAGAAGGGTGAGATTCTCGGTCTAATCGGGCCCAACGGCGCGGGAAAGACCACGATGTTCAACGTCATCAGTCGTGTTTACAATCCGACCTCCGGCCAAGTGAATTTTAACGGTACTGACCTCTTGGCGGTGCGTCCGGAGAACATCGCCCGCCACGGCATCAGCCGGACGTTCCAAAACCTGGCGTTGTGGGCAAGGCTTTCCGTGCTCGAAAATGTCATGCTCGGGGCCCACACCCAGGGCCGCAACGGCTTCGTCCGCAGCGCGCTTCGTCTCGGAACCCGAGGTGAGGAACGGAAGCTGGGCATGAAGGCTTATGGAATTCTTCAGGAACTCGGTCTCGAAGACATCGCGTTTCGGCCGGCGGCCGGATTGCCCTATGGCACCTTGAAGCGAATCGAGATTGCCCGGGCTCTGGCGAGCGACCCGCAGTTGCTGATGCTCGACGAACCGGCAGCCGGCCTTACGCACAACGAGGTCGATGAACTCGGGCAACTCGTAAAAGACCTTCGTTCCCGCTACGACCTCACCATTTTGCTGGTCGAGCATCACATGTCGATGGTGATGGCGATATCCGACAACATTGTCGTGTTGAACTTCGGACGCAAGATTTCAGAGGGTGGGCCTGCGCATGTGAGCCAGGATCCACAGGTCATAGAAGCCTATCTCGGCGGTGCTGAATGAGTCTTCTGGAATTGCAGAACCTGCGGGCGAGCTATGGCCCGGTCGAGGCGTTACACGGCGTTACTCTCCATGTCGATGAGGGGGAGGTTACGGTCGTTCTCGGTGCCAACGGGGCGGGGAAGACGACGACGATCCGATCGATCTGTCAAATGGTCTCGACCGATGGCGGCATCATGTTCGACGGCTCGCCCCTCGGTGGAAAGTCGACCACAGAAATAGCCCGGATGGGCGTGGCCCACGTGCCCCAGGGGCGCGGGACATTCGCCGATCTGAGCGTCGAGGAGAACCTTGAAGTTGGCGCGTTCCGGCGTAAAAGCAAAAGCCTTCGCTCCGACTACGACTTCTGGTACGGAATTTTCCCGGTTCTTGGAGAACGGCGCACCCAGTTGGCCGGGAGCCTATCCGGCGGTGAACAACAGATGCTCGCGGTGGCGCGGGCGATGATGAGCAAGCCGAAGTTGTTGCTGCTCGATGAACCCTCGCTCGGCCTCGCGCCGATCATCGTGCGTGATCTGTTCGACCGCCTTCAGGCGATCCAGAAGGAACAAAACGTGACGATGCTGGTGGTCGAGCAGAACGCGAATCTTGCCCTCAAGATTGCGGACCGGGCGTACGTGCTCGAAGCCGGAGAAATAGCGCTCTCGGGGACTGCTGATGAGCTACGCAACGACGATGGAGTGCGCCGTGCATACCTTGGTTTCTAACGGAGGAGTGGCATCATGACGACGCTTGAGAAACTGCACGGCAACGTGCGGATCACCGACCGGTTGAGGAGCAGAGTTGCCGAAATTGGGTCGCGTGGATTGATCCTGACCGGATCCATCGTTGTGGTTCTCTCGGCAATCTTCATTGCGATGGACGGGTTGAAGCTTTTTTGGATCCGGTTTATGGATGCGCTCGCCAATGGTTTCATCTATGGGGCCGTCGCCCTCGCACTGGTCCTGATCTACAAGGCGACCGGCATCATCAACTTCGCCCAGGGGTCAATGGCGATGTTCTTCACGTTCGTGGCTTGGGTGTTCGCCCGGGAGCAGAGCTGGCCGGTATGGCTCAGCATCATCACGGCAATGATCCTTTCATCGTTGTTCGGAGCGGCCTTCGAGCGGGTCTTCATCAGACCGTTCGATCCGGCGAACCATCTCCCGATCACGATGGTGACCATTGCGCTTCTGTCGGTGCTCGACGGCACCGCCATGCTTATTTGGGCCGCTGATCCTAAGGGATTCCCCAGCCCGTTTCCGTCGAGCCTGGAGAAGAAGCAGTACTTCGACATCTTTGGCGCTCGTCTCTTCTACACGACGATCGGCATCTGGCTTTCGGTGATCGCAATTACTGTTCTCACCACGCTGCTACTCAGCAAGACGAAGATCGGTCTGGCGTTTCGAGCCGTATCGTCGAACCTGGAATCGAGCAGGCTGGTCGGCATCCATGTCGGCCGCACGCTGCAGTTCGGATGGGCGCTTGCGGCGGCGATCGGAACGCTTGCGGGATGTCTCGTGCTTTCCGACACCAAGTCGCTGCTTGATCCGTCGTTCATGGCCAAGATCCTCGTCTTCTCGTTCGCGGCGGCGACGATCGGCGGCCTCGACAGTCTTGCCGGAGCGGTGATCGGCGGCCTTCTCGTCGGTCAATTGCAAACGATGGTCGGGGGATATGTCACGTTTATCGGCTCCGACCTGGTTCTCAGTGTGACGTTGTTGCTGGTGATAATCGTCCTGCTCGTACGACCCAACGGGTTGTTCGGCAAAGTCCGAGTGGAGCGTGTGTAATGGCGATTTCGCTGGTTGAGGGTACCCCGAAACACCGGGCCTACGTTTGGGGCTCGTGGGCCGTTGGCTTGGCCGTGCTGCTGGCAGTCCCGTTCATCAAGTTGCCCGAGGTGTTTGGTAATCCGACCGGGCAGATGCTCAATTGGAACCGCGTGCTCGCCTACGCGGTGGCGATTCTCGGCCTCAACCTGGTAATTGGGTTTTCCGGGCAGATTTCACTCGGTCACTCGGCGTTTCTCGGTATTGGTGCCTATACGACCGTGATTCTCGTAGCCGATCACCACTGGAGCTACTTCGCTGCGCTCCCGGTGGCGTTTGCTCTCCCGTTCCTGGTGGGTTGCGTCGTCGGACTTCCGGCTCTCCGAATAAGAGGCCTGTATCTCGTGGTCGTGACATTTGCGCTTGCCGTGGCTTTTCCGACTGTGATTCTCCGGTATCACACACTGACGGGTGGAGCGAACGGAAAGAACGCGCCCGGGACGCTCGAACCGCCGGCTTGGACGCCGTTTGATCCACGGGAACGGATCGACCCTTACCGCTACCGGTACTACGTTCTCCTGGCAGTTGCTGCGTTGATGTTTCTCCTCGTTCGTAACATGATCAACAGCCGCGCCGGCCGGGCGCTCATCGCCCAACGCGACAACCCGATCGCCGCTTCGATCAGTGGGGTCCAGGTACCGATCAACAAGGTTCTGGTCTTCGGTCTCAGCGCGGGCTTTTGCGGTGTCGCCGGCTGGATGCTCATCGTGAACCTGCCGTTCGCATCCGATGTCAGCTTCAGCGTGGCGTTGAGCATCACGCTCATCATCGGACTCGTGATGGGTGGGGGAGCGACCGTGTCCGGAGCGATTCCGGGAGCCGTCCTCGTCGTGATCGTGAACTATCTTCTCGAGCAATTGACCGAGAAGGAGCACCTCGGGCCGATCAGCATGAAGTGGCTCGCCACCCGACAGGGCAAGGGCGGTATCGTGTCGATAGCGTTCGGCGTGCTCCTCCTGCTGTTCGTGTTTCTCCTACCCGGCGGGGTGATCGACGGGGTTCGGCGGCTCCGATTGAGAATTGTTCGCGTGCTCCCCCATCCATCGTGGCTTACCGAGGTCAAGCGGCCGAAGGCCGCTTCCGAGTAGGCGCAGCACCGGTTTCTCATGGAATACCCAGTACCAGCCAAACAATCCAAAACCTCGATTCGTCGAGTAACCACAGGGGGCAAATCAATGACACAACGTTCAACTGTTCAACAGTCCCGACGCCGATACGCCGTAACAGCGGCCGTTGCAGGCGCGGCATTGCTTCTGACATCGACTCCGTCGCTTGGGGCAACGAAGAAGAAGACTCCGACCACCAAGAAGCCGGCAGTGACAACAGCCACTGCTGCGCCTGCAGCCACTGCTGCGCCGGCAGCAGCGGGCGGACTCGGCAAACAAGCCGACGGCACGTATCTCGGAAAGGGCGGGTTCAAACTCGACCTTTCCAAATGCCCGAAGGACTTCAACGTCAATCAGGGCATAAGCGACAAGGAAATCAAGGCGTTCATGTCGCTTCCGAAATCAGGTGCGCTCGCCGGATTCGGACTCATTGCTGACGGCGCGAGTAGCTACTTCCGCTACATCAACGAAAAGGAAGGCGGCATCGGTGGGCGCAAGATCGTTCTTGACTCCAAAGACGACCTCTATCAACCCGATAAGACGAAGGCCAACGTGGCCGAGGCCATTGCCTCGGGTAAGTACGCAGCGCTCGTGACGACAATCGGGACACCGAATAATCTCGCAATCTGGGACGACACCAACAAGGAGTGCATGCCCCAGATGCTCAACGGAACCGGGGCCGCGCAATGGGGAGACGTTGACGGTCATCCATGGACGACCGGTATGCAGCTTGACTACACGACCGAGGCCATCCTGTGGGCGGAGTGGATCAAGAAGGAGTTCCCGAAGGGTGCCAATGTGGCGATGATCACGTACAACAACGACTTCGGGCTCAGCTATTCGCGTGGTTTTCGGATCGCGATCAAGGGCACGAACATCAACGTAGTCAAGGAGGAATTCCATGAAGCCACTGCGCCGAACCTCACGAACCAGTTCACGAACATCGACGCAGTGCTCCCCGACGTCATTTTGATCCAGACGACCGCGGTCTTCTGCACCCAGGCCATGGCCGAGATCGAGAAGCGCGGATTCCCCGGCAAGGTCATGATGTCTGGTACCTGCGGTTCGCTGTCGCAGTTCTTTGCTCCGCTCATCCAGCAGGGCCTGACGGGGAAAGATACCTACATTCTCAACTACCTCAAGGATGTGAACGACTCGGAATGGCAGGCCGACCCCTACGTGAAGTTCGTGCGGGCGACGCTGCAGAGCCACGGTCTCGACCCGAACCAGTCGACCTATGCAACCGGCTACGTTTTTGCCTGGTACTTCGTCGAGGCCTTGAAACTGGCTTCGACCTACGAAGGCGGGTTGAATCGTGCCAACCTCATGCTCGCGAACCGGGCGCTGGACAAGGCGATGCCACTGACGCTTCCCGGCGTGACGAACAAGTTGGAAGGCACCAAGGACGGCTATCTCAATGAAGCTGCCCGCGTTGCGCGGTACCGGATCCGAGACAAGAAGGACCTCGGAACCTGGTACCCGCAGGGCACCGTAATCAACAAGGAAGGGTCGCTCGGCACCTACGCAAAATTCAAGGCTGCTTCCGGCGGCTGACTTTCGCTTCAACGATCTGACTCTGGCGAAGGAGGGGGGCTGTGGCCCCCCTCCTTCGCGTTGCTCGCCGATTTTGTCACCACCAGCCTGCGTGCGGATAATGGCCCTATGACTCTCTTCCTTCAGCGGGTGTTCGACGCGCTCGGTAACGGGGCGATCTACTCAGCCTTGGCCGTAGCTCTGGCGCTCGTCTACCGCTCCAGTGGGCATCTCAATTTTTCGCTTGGCGAGGCGTCGATGGTTTCGGTCTACGTGGCCTTGATTCTGACGATGGAACCAACGCCGAGGCTTCGTCCGACGCTTTGGGCGGCTGAGCATCTCGGCACGCCGTGGCCGCTGTTCTACGCCGTTTTCGCGGCCGTTGCGGCGGGTTTCACCGCCGGATGGCTGATTCATCAGGTTCTCCTCCGGCGGGTCGCGCAAGACTCCGTCGCTGCCGTGGTGGGCGCGACGATCGGTGTGAGCCTCCTGTTCACGGGGCTGGCCCGCCAGACAATGGGGCCCTTCTTCTGGGCGTTTCCGACGCCGTTTCCCCAGGGTCCGAACGCGTTCGTAAAGATCGGCGGAGCGAGGCTATGGATGGAGAACCTTGGCATTATGGTGACGCTTCTCGGGGTCCTCGTTCTGCTCGGACTGTTTCTCACGAGGAGTCGAACCGGTCTGGCATTTCGCGCCGTGACATCAAACGTAGAAAGCTCGCGCCTCGTCGGTGTCGCGGTCGAGCGTACTCTGGCCATCGGATGGGGTCTCGCCGGGGCCCTCGGTGCCCTGGCCGGAGCGCTCGTCGCTAACAGCACGCTTGTCGAGCCTGGCATGATGTCGCGGTTGTTCCTGTTTTCGCTGGCGGCCGCGACGATCGGAGGACTCGACAGTCCCGGTGGGGCCGCCGTGGGTGGCCTGGTGTTGGCGGTCGTACAGACCATGGCAAGCGGGTACATCCCCGCCATTGGAGGCGACATCAGCGTGCTCGTGTCGATCGTCGTCCTGTTGATCGTGCTCTTCGTGCGGCCTCGTGGTTTGTTTGGTCACGAGCGGGTCGTGAGGGTGTGAGCCGTTTTCTCGCCGCATCTGCCATTGGCGGGAGTGTCGATAGGAACGGGGTTGGCGCGGCCCGTTTCCGAAATGGTTTGGTGATTGGCGTGGCCGTGGTGGGCGGGGTCCTCGCGCTTTTCCTGCCGCCGCTGTTACTTGGGTATGTCATCACCGCGGTTTCGATGGCGGTGGCCGTTCTCGGGGTCAATCTGATGGCGGGTTTTGTTGGGCGTGTCGCGCTTGGTCACGGTGCGTTTGTGGGCCTCGGAGCCTATACGGCGGTCATCTTTTCGGCTGATCACGGTTGGTCGCTGTTGGCCACCGTTCCAATGGCCGGGATGATCGGGTTCGTCGTCGGTGGTTTCATCGCGGTCCCGGCGTTGCGGATTCGGGGATTGCACCTCGCCCTTGTCTCGCTTGCATTCGGCGCGTCGTTCGGCCCGATCGTTAAGCGCTTCCACACGGTCACGAACGGGGCGAACGGAAAAGGATCGAACGCGTCGTGGGTGGCGCCGACGTGGCTCGGCGAAGGCCGCGAGGCCGACATGCGCTGGTTGTACCTGGTCGTGTTGGCGATCGCGTTGGCAGTGTTCGTCCTTATCGCGAACCTGACCCGTGGGCGCATCGGTCGTTCGCTCGTCGCCCTACGCGACAACGAGTTGGCCGCCCGAACCTGTGGAATCCCGGTGGGCCGCTACACGGTGGCGATGTTCGGGGTGTCCGCGGCGGTGGCGGCGATTGCCGGTGTGCTCATCGTGATTCGGCAGCCGTTCGTATCCTACGAATCGTTCGAGACGCCGTTCTCGCTGCAACTGTTTGCGGCCGCAACACTTGGAGGTTTAGACACCATTCGAGGGGCCGTTGTGGGCGGTGGGATGCTCGTAGCGGTTCCGTACACCGTTCGATGGCTCGGCATTGAGATCGACAGCAACGTGCTGTTCGGTGCGTTGCTGATCCTGGCGGTTGTCGTGTTTCCGAACGGTCTCATGGGTGGGGTTCGTCGTGGGTGGCAGACGACGTAGTTTCGGTCGCCCAGAGCTCTCGGGACATCGATCAGGGTTCGCGGAGCTGCGAAACGAGGCTACGGGGAAGCTCGATGTCCTGGGCTGTTCGACGACGGGCATGCCGACGATCGCCGGGCAGACGCACTCCATCCAGGCCGAGCATCGTTTCGAAGAACGACTCCGAGTGTTCCAACCAGCCACCTGCATCACCGCACCGGGCCGGGTCGATAGCGAGCAGAAATTCTCCCCCGCGGGCGGGTCCGCCGTCGTTGTTGTCGGCGATCTCGGCTTCGAAGCTGAACCGTTCGCCGATGAGTGCAGAAGCCAGCAACTCGACCATCATCGCGATCGAGGAGCCCTTGTAACCCCCGAACGTCAGCATGACGCCACCGTCGAGGATGGCCTGCGGGTCGGTGGTGGGTGCACCCGCCCGGTCGAGCCCGACGCCGAGCGGAACCGTCCGACCCTCGCGTGCCGCGATCATGACTTCGCCTCGGGCCATGACCGACGACGCCTGGTCGAAGACCATCGGCGGGCCGCTCCTGCGCGGCCATCCGAACGCGACCGGGTTGGTACCGAAGAGTGCTTTGGTGCTTCCGGCGGGAGCGACGACCGGTTTGTATGCGGTCATAGCGATTGCGCAGAGCCCGGCTTCGGCCAGGGGTTCGACCTCCATCCACAGCGCCGAGAAGTGGTACGAATCGACGAGACCGCAAACGGCGACGCCCTGCTCCCGGGTGAGGTCGATGAGGGGCTGACGGGAACGCTCCAGGGACAACGGCACGAAACCACCGTCGCCGTGCACGCGCAGAATGCTCGGAGCTATGCGTTCGACGGTCGGATCAGCGTTTCCGTTTACCTTGCCGCTGTTGAGCGATGCCTTGTAGCCGGGAAGCCGGAATGCGCCGTGCGAGGCCGCTCCGTCGCGTTCAGCAGCGATGACGGTTCTCGTGATTGCGGCCGCGTTGTCGTGGTCGCAGCCGTTCGCCACAAGGAAGGCGTGAGCCAGTTCTTCCAGTTCGCGAAGCGGAAGGGAGGTGGTTTCCATACCGGAAAGCTATCCCGCGGGCGGCCGTCGTCTTGCTCGTGTCGGGCTTCGCCGCCTAATCTGCCGCGCAGACCCCGAGACGAAGGACCGCGATATGGCCATCACCGAGAACGAGATCAGCGAACGCACGAAGGCGGCGATCGCATCCGTCGGCATTGATGCCGACGAGATCACCTTCCGGGGTGCACTGTGGGACGCAGGTCTGGCCATGGTGCAGTTTCCCGAAGGCAAGGGTGGCCTCGGTGCTTCCCCGAAGCTGCAGGGGGTCGTTGATCAGACCATCCGTGAAGCCGGTCGTACCTTCAGCGCTCTGTCGATCAACACGATCGGTATCGGGATGGGACTGCCCACCGTTTTGACCTACGGCTCGCCCGAGCACCATGAGAAACATCTGAGGCGGATCTTCACCGGCGAAGACGTCTGGTGCCAGATGTTCAGCGAGCCGAGCCACGGTTCCGACGTCGCCGGGTTGTCGAGCAAAGCGGTCCGCGACGGCGACGAGTGGATCGTCAACGGCCAGAAGGTTTGGACGAGCGTTGCCCATCACTCCCGATACGGAATGTTATTGGTGCGTACCAATCCGGATGTCCCCAAGCACAAGGGCCTCTCCTATTTCATTCTCGACATGCAGGCTCCCGGAGTTGAGATCCGACCCCTGTTCCAGATCACCGGCGATGCCGAGTTCAACGAGGTGTTCTTCACTGACGTGCGCGTGCCGCATGCGAACCTGCTGGGCGAAGTCGGCGACGGCTGGCGGGTCGCGACGACCACGCTGATGAACGAGCGGGTGGCCCTCGGCGGAAGCACCGCTGAACGGGGCGTCGGTAACATAAGTGTGCTTATGAAAATGTGGAAGGAGCGGGCGTCGAACTTCAGCGAGTCCGAGCGCAAGGTCCTGCGGGACCGCGTCACGAAACTCTGGATAGAAGCCGAGGTCATCCGCCTGACGACCATTCGGGCCCGTTCGACCGCCACGACCGGCAATCCCGGTCCCGAAGGTTCAGTCGGCAAGCTCGCGTCGGCGGAGCTCAACATCCGCCTGTGGAACCTGGCGATGGAACTCCTCGGACCGGAAGGCATGATGCACGAACCGGGCTATCCGCTCGTTCGCGTCGAGGGTCGCGGTGAGCGGGAGAACTACACGATTTCGAAGTCGTTCCTGCGTTCGCGGGCCAACACGATCGAGGGTGGAACGTCTGAGATCATGCGAAACATTCTTGGCGAGCGGGTTCTCGGCCTGCCCGGCGAGCCCCGCGTCGACAAGGCCCTCCCCTGGAAGAACATTCCCAGCTGACCGCTATGCCCACGGTCGTACGTTTATGTCCACGTTTTGCACTGCATACGTGTCGAAGTGTGGACATAAACCCGGGGTCGTGTCGGGGTCGTGTCGGGGTCGCATGTTTATGTCCACGTTTTGCACTGCACACGTGTCGAAGTGTGGACATAAACCCGTGGTCGTGTCGGGGTCGGTCTACTCCCAGGGGACCTTCGTGCCCCACGAGTTCATGTGGGTCGTCTCCGATGTTGGCCGCCGACGTGGGAGGCCGAAGGCTTTCTCCGATACCGGGTACCCGAGCGGAACGAGGAGATGGAAGCGTGCCGTCGGCGGAACGCCGAGCACGGCGTACACGCGCTCCATCACGAGGGGGTGCAAGGTCGTCGGGAGCGAGCCGATGCCGAGCGCCCGGGCGGCGAGCATGAGGTTCTGAACGGCTGGAACGACGGAGAGGGCATCGAGTTCCGCTGGGACCCGGGCGTTGCCGAAGGCCAGCACCATGGCCGGTACGTTCTTCACCTCGTCGGCGAACTGCGCCGCGGCACGCGCCACTTTGTCCTCGACCGGAATATCGTCGATCGTTTTCCACGTCGTCGAATCGGCCCGCTTGGCCCACCACGCTTCACGGTAGAGCGCGCCCAAATCTCCCAGAACACCCGGGTCATTGACCAAGATGAAGCGCGCCTGCTGGGCGTTGCCGCCATTGGGGGCCCGTACCGCGGCCTCCATGATCAGGTGAAGGTCCTCGACCGGGATCGGATCGGAACGCAGCTTGCGCACCGACCGTAACGAGAACAGGGCATCGCCGAGTGCGAGGCCGTTGAGCCGGTGGTGGTCGATGGGTACCGGTGTTGCGCTCATTGCGTGTCTCCTTTGCGTGCGCCGCACGAGGCGGCCGGATGGTCGAGTATGTCGATCGGTTGTACCTTCACGCTTTGACCGGGCGCGAAGTCGACGAGAAGGACGCGTCCCGCGCCGTAGCCGAACGTTGGAGCGCCGCAGTACCATGCCGGTGTAGTTGCGCCCCGTGTGGCGAGATCGGTCGTGACATGCCAGTGGCCGAGGGCCACGTAGTCGGCACCCGTTGCGTCGATGTGGTCGACCGTGATCCGGGAGGAGCGGTGTTCGTCGCTTCCGTCACGAGCGAAGTGGCCATGCCCGGCGACGATGTACCACCGGTCACCTGGATGGTCGGGAACACCGGCGAGGGGAACGTAGTTGGGCGAGTGGTCCTCCATCGAGCGGGCCCATATCCGCAGGGAACCGCCCGCGACATCGTGGGCATCGCCGGCGATGGAATCGAAGAACCGAACGCCCGCTGCATCGATCGTCCGGCGGTGACGGCGGTAGAGCGCCGTGTCGTCGTGCACGTCGTGGTTTCCCGGTAACAGGACCACGTCGGCAGTGATCGCCGCCAGTCTCTCGAACGTGGATTCAACCAGCTCGGCAGAAACCCGCCCGTGGTCGAACAGGTCGCCGGCGATGATGACTACGTCGACCTGGTGTTCACGCACCAGATGTGTGATCACCTCGATCGGACACTGGCAGTCGGGTCGATGGCGAAGGCCCTGCGGGCCCGGGAGGTCGGTGCCCAGATGAACGTCGGAGGTGTGCAGTACACGCACCGGACGTCTGGCCATCCGATGATGGTTTCACGTTCCTACGGAATTGGTCGAATCCCCGCGGTTGCCGGCCGGTTGTCGGCCGGTTGTCGGCCGGCGAAGCAACATGAAACCTGCCGTTCATACGGGCGGTATGTGTGGGAAACACAGCACCCTTACCGTGCTGGCGTCGGCTTTGGCGACGAATCTTCGACACGGACAATCCGGACACGAACAGGGGAATGAATGAGTGGACTCGGTGGTCTGAACAAATCGGTGAACGGTGTTGTGATCGGCCTGGTGCAGCTGCAGAACCCGGTGGTCGAGACGCCCGATCAGCTTGCGGCGCAGACGCAGCGCGTTGTCGACCTGGTCGGCAAGGCCCGGCGTAACAACGCGGCGATGGACCTGGTGGTGTTCCCCGAGTACATGTTGCACGGCCTGTCGATGTCGACGGACGACGCGATCATGTGTGACATCGACGGTCCGGAGATGGCGGCGATGGCCGATGCGTGCAAGGAACACTCCATCTGGGGTTGCTTCTCGATCATGGAGCGCAACCCCAAAGGAAACCCGTACAACTCGGGCGTCATCATCGACGACAGGGGCGATCTGAAGCTGTACTACCGCAAGATGCATCCGTGGGTTCCGGTGGAGCCGTGGGAACCGGGCGATGTCGGCATACCCGTATGCGAGGGGCCCAACGGTTCGACACTGTCGTTGATCATCTGTCACGACGGGATGTTCCCGGAGATGGCGCACGAGTGCGCGTACAAAGGCTCCGACGTGATGATCCGTACGGCGGGATACACGGCCCCGATCCGGCACGCCTGGAACATCACGAACCAGGCCAACGCGTTCTGCAACCTGATGGTCACGGCATCGGTGTGTCTCTGCGGATCCGACGGCTCGTTCGACTCGATGGGCGCCGGCACATTCGTGAACTTCGACGGTGTGCCGCTCGTTACCGGAAGCAACCGTCCCGACGAGATCATCACGTCGGAGGTGCGTCCGGATCTGGTGCGCGAAGCCCGGGTCGG
>JANMZO010000021.1:0-3910 GCA_031383405.1 Acidimicrobiia bacterium
ACGACCCGGACGCCACGGGCGGCGAGCAGCCGGGCTGCGCCCTCACCAATACCCGACGCGCCGCCGGTGACGATTGCAGAAGTGCCTTTGAGTTCCATAAGGATCGCCAGGCTACGCGCGGGGGCGCGGAGATATGAAAACGATGGTGCCCACACCCCGCGCTCGGACCGGAAACGTTGGTGGACCCGGCATTAGATCCGGACACGCGCGGCGAAGCGCCCTTCGTCATAACTGAGCCGCACGTCGACCCCGAACGCATCGGAAACGCTGGAGGACTGCAACGTTTCCTCGATGGGCCCGCCCGCCACGGTCTGCCCATCCCGAAGGAGCAGGGCGTGTGTGAATCCCGGCGGTATTTCTTCCACGTGGTGCGTGATCAGCACCGCGGCCGGCAGGGCGGGATCGGCGGCAATGGCGGCGATCCTGGCTACCAGCCGCTCACGGGCTCCGAGGTCGAGGCCGGCGGCTGGCTCATCGAGGACGAGGAGGTCGGGGTTCGTCATCAGTGACCGGGCCAACTGGACCTGCTGTCGTTCCCCCTCACTCAGCACGCCGAATGGACGGGTCGCCAGGTAGGCGAACCCACCCGCGTCGAGGAGTCGCAGCGCCCGGTCCCGGTCCTCCTGGGAGTACTCGTGCCACCATGGCTCGAGCGCGGCATATTTGGCCGTCATCACGACATCGGCCGCGAGAAGTTCCGGGCGCACCATCTTTGCGAACGCCGCGCTCACCACGCCGAGCCTCGTGCGCAGCACCCGCCAATCGACGCCACGTCCGAGCCGCGCTCCGAGCAGCGAAAGATCGCCAACCGTCGGGTGCAGATAGCCGGTGATCAACTGTACGAGCGTGGTTTTGCCACAACCGTTCGGCCCCAGCACCACCCACCTTTCGCCCGGACGGACGGCAAGGCTCAGGTGACGGAGAGCCCAGGTCTGCTTCGCGTCAAAGGAGACACCGACTCCCAGGAGACCGATGAGCGAGCCGGACTCGTCGACCGAGGGCGAAATGGCGGAAGACAGAGTCGTTTCGGGCGCGTCCATGAAGCACTGGAGCGTAGTGCGACACTACGCCCTGGATACCTTCCATGCGATGCGCTGAATACCCCGCATGCGATCCCTCCCGGCCCGGATGAGCGAAGTCATCCGAACGACCCGGACACCACCCGAACCTGCACTACCTTCATTCGACGTGTATGAGTTCGACAAAGACACGGCCGTGACCTGCATGGAGACGAGCGGGGTCACGTCGGTGTGGACCGCCGACCTGTCAGCCGGCTGGAACATCGGCGCCAACCCCAACGGGGGCTACGTTCTGGCCGTCGCCGGGCGAGCGATAAGCGCGGCACTCCCGCAACACCCTGACCCCCTCAGCGTGACCGCACACTACCTGCGGCCCGCCCAGCCCGGCCCGGCGACGATAACGGTCGATGTGGCACGGACCGGCCGCAAACACTCGACCGCATCGGCCACGTTCGTGCAGAACGGCAGGGAGCGGATCCGGGTGCTGGCCACCTACGGCGATCTTTCCGCGCAGGAGGGTCCGACCCGGATCGAAGCCGAAGCCCCGCAGATTCCAGCGATGGACGCGTGCATCAGCCGAGGGTCGCTGAGTGATGACGGCTCCACCATTGCCGGGCGTGTGAATGCCATGCTCGACCCCGGACTGGGTTGGACCCGGGGCACTCCCGGCGGTACCGCGGCCTTGACCGGTTGGATCTCGTTCAAGGACGAACGGCCCGCTGACCCGCTCTCGCTGCTCTTCTTTGCCGACGCCTTTCCGCCGGCGCTCTTCGACTGGCTTCCAGAAAAGGTATGGCTCCCTACGATTGAGTTGACTGTTCACGTACGCGGCAAGCCGGCACCCGGCCCGCTCCGCGGCGTCACGCGCACGCGTTTTCTCATGGACGGCTATCTCGAAGAAGACGGAGAACTGTGGGACTCGAGCAACCGGATGGTCGCCCAGTCACGCCAACTGGGAATGGTCTTTCGGCCGTAGCCAACGCGGGCGCGGATCGCTCTGCTCAGCCCTTGACCGAGCCGGCCAGCAGACCCCTCACGAAGAAGCGCTGGAGCGAGAGAAACACCACTACGGGAACCACCATTGAGACAAAGCCGGCGGCTGTGAGGAGATGCCACGACTGGCCTCTCGATCCGGTCACTTCCACCATTTTCGCAATAATCGGGGTGTTCTTGGATCCACCGAACACGACACCGACGAGGTAGTCGTTCCAGATATAGACGAACTGGAAGATCGCAACGGAGGCAATTGACGGAACCGATAGCGGGACAACCAACCGTGTGAACGTGGTGAGGTGGGAGGCCCCGTCGACCCGCGCCGCCTCGATGATCTCCCTCGGCAGACCTCCGATGAAGTTCTTCATCAGGAAGATGCAGAAGGGGAGCCCGAAGATGGCATGGGCAATCCAGACCGCAACGACCGAACTGTCGAGGTGCAGATACGGAAACACCGTCGTTTGGCCAATGTGAATTCCGCCGGTGAAGAACCGGAGGATCGGGATCAGACACATCTGCAGTGGCACGATCAACATCGCGAGAATCAGGGCGTACAACCAGTCGCGGCCCTTGAACTCGATCCACGAGAAGCCGTACGCCGCCAGAGCCGCCACACCCACCGAAATGATCACCGACGGGATCGTGATGCGAAAGGAGTTGAGCAGGAAGTGGCTCAGTCCTTCGCTGCCCGGGCCGGTCGACAGCACGCTGTTGTAGTTTGCGAGCGTGAAGTGGGTCGGGTGGAGGAAGAAGGTCCACCAACCGGTCGACTTGACGTCGGCCTCCGGGCGGAACGATGACACGAACACCCCGAAGGTCGGAACCGTCCAGAGCAGAGCGAGCCCCCATACGAGGATTCGACCACTTCGGCTGTGGGCACTTTCGGCGATCGACGTGCCCATCGACTCCTTGACCCGACGACGACGGACTGGCTGCGGACCGGCGATCTCAGACATCAGTTCGTCTCCTCTATGCGGCGCTGTACGCGCCGGTTCCAAATGACAATCGGGAAACACAACACGAAGAGCACCATGGCGAGCGCCGCGGCCACGCCGTTGCGGTCCTGCACGAAGAACTTCACGAAGAATTCGTTGGCGATCGTGCTGGTACCAAAGCGACCTCCGGTCGACGCCGCGACCGTGTCGAACGCCTTCAGCGACCCGAGCGCAACCAGCGAGGTGACCGTGGCGATGGTCCCTTTGATGTAGGGGATGGTCACCTTGAAGAATGTCTCGTTGCTCGTCGCGCCATCAACGATCGCGGCCTCGGACAGTTCCTGCGGAACTCCCTTGATCGCAGCGGAGAGAACGACAGTCGCGATGCCGATCTGCGCCCAGATGAAGATCACGATGAGAAGGAAGGTGTTGAATCCGGGCGCCCAACTTGGTGGCGATATTCTGCCAATGCCGCGTTCAAGAAGCCAGTTCCGACCTTCGGCACCCCCTCCCATCGACGCCGGAAGGTGAGCGGCCCGGGTGACGGCGTTCAGAAGACCGGCATCGAAGGAGAATCCCTTCTCGGCGTAGATGAACCTCCACGTGATACCCGCGCCGACCAGCGAGATCGCCACCGGGAGGAAGATGAGGGTCTTGGCGACCCGCTCGCCGCGCATTCCGTCGGCGAAGCGGGCGATGAGCAGCCCGATTGCCACGGTCACGCTGGTTCCGACGAACACCCACACGAAGCTGTTGACCACAGCAAGGCGGCTGTCGAGCTCATTCCAGACTTCGCGGTAGTTGCCGAAACCGACAAACCGACTACCGGTGTCGTCCAGGACGCTGGCGATCAGGGTGCGAACGGCGGAAACGAACAACCCACCGATCGCAAAAACGAGAGCGAAGATAATGAAGGGCACCGCCTGAAACTTCTCGCGGATCCCTTCGGGAAGTCGGTTCACG
>JANMZO010000030.1:0-6905 GCA_031383405.1 Acidimicrobiia bacterium
CCGGGATAAAATCCGCGACATCGTGGATGATCCCGAGACAGCGGAAAAGCTGATGCCTAGTTATCCATTCGGAACGAAGCGACTCATCCTCGACAACGGCTATTTCGAGACCTACAACCGCGATCACGTGTCACTCGTCGACCTGCGCGAGGACCCGATCACGGCGTTCACGGCGACGAGCGTGCAGACCCGCCACCTCGAGCACTCCATCGACATGCTGGTGCTCGCCACCGGCTTCGACGCCGTCAGCGGCTCGATGCTGCAGCTCAACCCCCAGGGTCGGGGCGGTGTGCGTCTCGCCGAGAAGTGGGACAGCCGGTTCGACACCTACCTGGGTATGGCGATCTCGGGTTTCCCGAACCTGTTCATGATCCACGGTCCCCAGTCCCCCGGAGTGCTGTACACGATGCCCCTCGGCGGCGAACGGCACGTCGCCTGGATCGAGACGTGCATCCGCCACATCGACGAGCACGAGCTCGGCGCGATCGAGCCGACCGAGGACGCGGAAGCGGCGTGGGACCAGGAGGTCAACGACCTAGCGAACCGCACCCTGTACCCCCGCACCAACTCGTGGTACACCGGCGCCAACATCCCCGGGAAGCCGCGGCAGTTCTTGGCATACACGATGGGATCCAGGTACTTCGACCGCCTCGAGCAGATCGCCGCCGACGGGTTCCCCGGGTTCACCTTCGAACCACACCAGTCGGCGGGCAGCGCGGCAGTAGCCGTGGTCTGACGACCACTGCCACACCGATCGGCCCGTGCGAGTGCACAGCGGCCGATCGGCTGGCGTCGAACGGGAATCTGGCCTCTACGGGCCACAAAAAGAACCACGCCTCAAAAACACAGAACCCCAAAACGGGGGGTTCAAAAGATTCCGATGTCTCGCGACATCACATGGTCGGGCTGGCGGGATTTGAACCCACGACCTCTTGGGTCGGGTGTCTATCGTTCTTCGCCCGATTTCACGTGGCTCACTACCCACATGGAAGCCCTCTCGTGAGTGGGAGGGCTTCCTGCTATCCCGGCTGAGTTACCTAGAGTGAGGGCCGACGGAGCTCAAAGCCGCTATCACAGGTCTTTGAAGTACCCGTGGGTCTTCGGCCCGAGCCTGACCGAGAAGTCGCCCTCGTACGGACCGGTTTCGGAAAGGCCGATGACCTCCGCGTTTTCACCGAATTCACCGATGCCGCCGGGCGTGACGAACCAACCTCCCAGGTGGATGCGGTAGGGGTTCTCGTTGTAACGCTCGACCGACACCTTCATGGCATCGGCCATACGCTGAATTCCGGCCCGGTTCGGTTTGACGATTGCGGCCACCATTTCGTTCCGGTTCGGGACCCCCACGAAATACCCCCGATCCGCAGGAAAGCGAGCTCCGATCGTGAGGACCGCAGCGTGGGAGAACATGGACTCGCCCGACGCCATGAGGATCTTCCGGCGCTCATACAGCGAAGCTGGTTCCTCGGCGAGCGTTTTGGCGCGGGCGAGAGAGAATGCCTCGTCGACTCCGATACTCCAACCGTTGAGGTGCTCGTCGATCACGCCCTGTCCGGCTCCGGGCCGACGCAGGTACAGCAGCCATTCCGTGCCGGGCATGGCCGGACGGCGAACGACGAGGTCGAGTAGGTCCTTCGTGGCGCTCGTCCCGCTAGACGTCTTTCGAGTCGTTGAGCTCACCGGGAACAAGCGAAGGCGAAGGCTTTGGCGCACCACCTCGGGGCTGATGGCCAGCGGGTCGGAGAGGCGGCTGATTCCGGCGAGGCAACCGAAGAACTCGTCGACGATGGCCGGCCACCGGTCTTTTCCACGTTGGGCGCACTGCTCGGCAAGGTTGCCCAGGAAGATCTGTCGGCCGTCTTCGGCGCCCAGATGAGGGGCCGTGCCCGAAAACGCCAGCCCGCGCGCATCCAGACGGTCCTGAACAATCTCCAGAAAGCGTTTCGCATCCTGCTCGCTGAACCCGAGCGGCCACCACATAGATGATTCAGTTTGAATAGTCATGAAATGCATTGGAACTATTTGCTAGACGGAAGGTCAAGCAGAATCCCGCCGACCGGCCGGGTGACGCGCGTTTGCCTACCGCAACGACGAAGGGGTAAGCGAGGGGTGAATATGGCCGGAAATGGGCCCGGTCGCGTCCGTGACTCGGATCGCGATCCGGCTACTGCGGGTTCTGAGCGTCGACGGGATATCCAACCGGAATTTCGTCGACGATCTGATCCAGGTACTCACTGAGCCCGAAGCCGACCCGGTCGCCGTAGCGGTACTCGGTCATGCCTTCGGTGATGCGCGTGAGAAGGTCATCGCCGTCGGGGGTCGCCCGCCGATTGCGCAGCGGAATGAGTGACCGGACGCTACCCTCGATGTCGTAGGAGCGCTTCGCCGTGACCACCGTCGTGTTGAGACGGGTCTGGTAGTGCGACGCGTCATACTCCGACCGTACGCTGCATTGCGTGATCTCATGGACCTCGCCACCGTCGAACACCCACCCGCCGTGATGCGTGCGCCCGTTCGGCGACCCGATGTACGACGGCGTCATTCCCAAATCCGGTCCGAACACCATCGGAAGCCAGCGGTACCAGTACACCGACTGCCAGAACCGGGGGCCCCACGACTTGTCGCGCACACCGAACCCGTCGATCGTGAACGTTTCGTCGCCCACGGTGATCGTGCCCACAGCGGAGCTCAACTGTTCGTAATGGGCCTTGGCAAAGTCGCTGCCGGTGTCGACGTCGTTCCCCTCCGCGTCTACCGGGCGGCCACCGTGGATCGGCGATACACCGCTAAACATGATGTCGACGCTGCAGTCGACCATCGGGTTCTCCGTGAAGGCTCGCTTCGGGTCAGCCATCTCATGCGGGCGCTCGAGCAGGCAGACCTTCCCCGAATACGTGACGCGCTGCCGTACGAGGGGCTCCACGATCTCGATTCGCATCCCACCGGCGTCGAAGCGCTCGTTGGTCTCAATCTTCGGGCGCTTGAAGTTGAAGCCGACCCGGCCATCGGGCAGATAGATGCACACCGACAATTCGGCGTACCCCTCGTTCACCCGGTTCCCCATGCGGAACCAGCTCCCGCAGCGACCTTCGCTGTCGAAGGCGTTGAAGTACATCGACTCGTTGAAGTTACCGATGTCACCGGCATCGTGGTTGTGCTCATCGCTGGGGTCGAGCGTGTAGCGGATGTCGGGGGCTCCCATGTGCGGTGACTGTAGCGGCCACACCACCCGTATAGCGAGTCAACGTCGACGCCTTCCTGCACTTCCCTGACCACTGAAGAAACACGCCAAAGCGAAGCTGCGGGTCGCCGACCCCGCCTGATCAATCAGCCAGCCTGGTCGAACCCGGCTAACTGCCGCCGGCCGTCGTAGGTCCGGGGACGCGGGCGCCGTCGTTTCCCCCGGCATTCATCAAAGGCCGTAGACAGCGGGTGCCGGCAGAGTTCCACCGACCACGCCCTGGGCGCGTAGCTCGCCCACCCGCTCGCTCGGGATCCCCGCTTCGGTCAGCAAGGTATCCGTGTCCTGATCGAACAGTGGAGCATGCCGATGGGTTGTCGTCGGAACACCGTCGATGACGAACGGACTGCGGATGTGTCGGATCGGTCCCGTCACCGGGTGAACCACAACTTCGAAGCGCTCGGCCAGACGCGGGTCGGCCAGAACATCCGGGACTTCGAGAACCACTTCGGCCTGCGCTCCTGCGGCACGCAGCTGATCCGCGAGTGCTGAAGCTTCGACATCGAGCGACCCGGCGACAAGCGAATCGACGGACGCACCCTTTTCGGTATCGGCCAAGACGAAGGCCACAAATCGGCCGTCGGCTCCTTTCACGAATCCGCTGCGCGTCATCCCAGGTTCGATGTTACCCATCCGCTTGAGGTCGACGCCGTTCTGCGACGCCGCCACAATGCCTTCGCCAAGCGCGCACCACATCGCCTCCATGTGGGACACGTCGAATTCGCAACCAGCGCCGGTGCGATCTCGTCGTTCGATGCCCGTCATGACCGCCAGGGCGGCGTGGATGCCGGCGACCGGGTCGGGCCAGTAGAGATCCGAGATCCGTGCTCCTTCCTGTTCGTATCCGAAACGCGCGCCGAAACCACCCATGCCCTCGACCACGGTGCCGTAACCGGCGGCATGGCTGTACGGGCCCTCGGTGCCGAAGGCGGGCATGCGCACGACGATGATCCGGGGGTTGACCGCGACCAGGTCGTCGAAGCCGATACCGAGTTGCGGCAGCACCGACGCGGTGAAGTTGCACAACACGACATCAGCGTTGCGCGCCAGTTCGAGGAACACCTCTCGCCCGCTCGGGTTCGCGAGGTTCATCACCGCGCCTCGCTTGTTGCGGTTCACTGCGTTGTGGACCGCGCTTACTTCGAACCAACGATTGTCTTCGTGAAAATGGTGCCAGTGTGCGGGTTCGCTGTCGGGGTGCAGCCGCATCACACGGTACCCGTCGAACGGCGGGAGACCTTCGAACTTCACGACGTCCATGCCGAGGGATCCCAGAAGGTTCCCGACGAACGGACCCGCCCACGCGGTGGTCACCTCGAGCAGGCGCAGCCCCGACAGCGGCGGACGTTCGATGGCCGTTCGCTTCCCGTCAATGGCCGATTCGTCGAACTCCTGCCCGTCGATCGGGGCGTCGGCGATTCGTTGTGGTTGGACTGGAAGGCCCGGGCCGCGGAACGGACGAAGCGGGACGGTCTGCACTCCACCCGGCGTATGGACCGGACCGAGAAAGCCGCGCGCTGCGAGATGCGGATCCGTGAGGGCCTCTGTGCCGCTGATCACCTTCCCGACGGTCCAGGGTGTTTCGAGCGCAAGGTCGAAGATCTCCTGCTTGGTCTGTTGCGCGTACCAGGGGCGAATCAGCGCCCACAGTTCGTCGCGGTTGACCGCACGCGACGAGCGACTTGCGAATCGTTCGTCGTCGAGCAGTTCTGGCATTCCGTACAGGGCGGCCTGCACCTGCCAGTCGATCTCGCGGAAGCTGCCCGGAACCACGAAGCCGTCAGAGCACGGCAAGGCGCCACCGGGAAACGCCGTCGTCGGAAATGGACCGACCGAGCGTCGACGCACCCCGGACACGATGCCGTCAGCGAGGTGCAGCTCGTTCGCCGTCAGGAGCGCTGCAAGCCAGGAGACGTCGAGATGCTGAGCTCCCGGTAGACGGAGTGCGGCGAGGGCACCTACGGCGCCGGTAGCACCGGCCTGGTACTGAGCCTGCCATCCGGGCAGGCGCAGCGGATCGGATCCCGGGTCACCCTGGATGCCGATGAGGCCGCTTCTGGCTTGGACGAGAACATCGTGTTCGATCCGGCTGACGAGTCCGCCATCGACCCCGAACGGCGTCAACGACACGACCAACGCACCCGTTGCGTGGGCTATCTCGAGCAGACGGGACGCAGTCAGCTCGGTGCGAAGACGATCATCGAGGACGATGTCCACCGACGACACGAGGTCGTAGAGCTGCTGCTCGTCGTGTGGGGTCGATACGAGGTGCTTGCAAGCGTTGAGGTGTATGTACAACGGTGACAGGCCTTCACAGGGGCGGTCGTCCACCGATGCCCTGCGGGCCGGGTCACCGGCCGGCGGTTGGACCTTTGCGACGGTGGCCCCAAGCATCGTCAGGAGCCGACCGGCGTAGGGTCCGGCGATACCTGTAGCCAACTCGAGGACTCTGACGCCGTGCAGCGGTGGGTTGTCCATGTGCTGCATTATCCATCGTTCGGCCCAATCCACGCAGTCCGTTTGAGAGTTGATTCAACCGTGGGCAACCGCACGCCGCGCGGGTCGCGTTCGCACTCGGTCAGGCGCCCAAACGATTGTTGTGCGATGCGCGCATGTGTGACACGCCGCAACGGCGGGTGATTCGGTGAAGCGACCGGCGCACAAGCTCGGTCCCGCAT
This sequence comes from Acidimicrobiia bacterium, assembly GCA_031383405.1. Lineage (GTDB taxonomy): Bacteria > Actinomycetota > Acidimicrobiia > Acidimicrobiales > JANYDT01 > JANMZO01. The sequence continues at coordinate 5,920 of JANMZO010000030.1, forward strand.
CGATTGCGTCGGCAGGGCGCCCGTTGCGGAGTGGCACAGTCCCCCGTAGTATGGGTACCCATATGAAGACAACCATAGATATTGCCGATCCGCTGCTTGAACAGGCAAAGCGGGAGGCACACCGCCAGGGAACCACCCTGCGCGCCCTCGTCGAGCGAGGCCTCACACTTGTCGTACACGGGGGTGGGACAGACAGGGCCTTCGTTCTACGCGACGCCTCGATCTCCGGTGAGGGCGCCACCGAAGACTGGCGGGCGCTCAGCCCCGACGAGCGCGTTGCGTCCATGTACGAGGAGTAGGAATGTACGCAGTCGATACCAACGTGATGGTGTACGCCCACCGCAAAGACTCGCCGCTACACGCTGACTCAGCACGGGTAGTGCGCCGCCTTGCCGAAGGCACCCTCCCCTGGGCAATTCCCTTCCCCTGCCTCCACGAGTTCTACAGCGTCGTTACTAATCCGAAGATCTACAAACCTGCATCGACGATCGATCAGGCGCTCGATCAGCTGGCTGCTTGGATCGAGTCACCCACCGTCGTGTTGCTCGCCGAACGAACTGACCATTTCGTGCGACTCGCGGAGATGCTTCGAAGCGGCCAGGCGGTCGGAGCGAAGGTGCATGATGCACGGATAGCTGCACTGTGCGTATCGCACGGGGCTGAAGCCCTTATCTCCCTCGATCGCGACTTCAGCCGATTCCCGACGCTTCGAACGATGTCGCCGGTGGGCTTCAATTAACTAGTAACCGAGGAAGTGCAGAAACTTCAATGGAGGGGTAACCCTGATGCGGCGTTCTGGCATGGTGTTGGCGGCCACGTGGTTTGCACACGGTTCGGCTAGTTTCGGTGGTGATGGGTTGGCATGGCTGGTTGGTCATGGGATTGGGGTTAGGGGTTGAACGTCGATGCGGATGGGTGTGGCGGTGTGGCCGTGGTGGTTGAGTTTTTTGATGGTTTCTTGGAGTCGGGCTTGGGCGAGGGTGTAG
>JANMZO010000049.1:0-23152 GCA_031383405.1 Acidimicrobiia bacterium
CGACGCCAAAGTAGATCAGATCACCCTTCGGCCGGATACCTCGGCGCGTTATCTCTTTCATGGCTACGGCCATGGATGACGTCAGGCACAACATATCGACGGCACCTCGCCCCCAGATCTCGCCGTCGATCAGTTCGCCGCCGAACGGGTCGTTGCGCCAGCCCGACGGATTCACCGGCACTACATCGGTGTGGCCCATGAGGCAGACTTTCGGAGCGTCGGGATCGGTGCCCTCGATGCGGGCCACGATGGAGGTGCGGTCACCCCGGGCCGTGAACCGCTCGACCTCCAGGCCGGCCCCTTCAAGGTACGCGGTGAGTACATCGGCGTTGCGCCGCTCCCCGCCCGAGTCGGGAGTGCCGTCGTTGACGCACTCATTGCGGATAAGCGTCTGCAGCAGTTCTGCACTTTCGCCGGCGAGGTCACTCATGTATCCGATCGTAAACCCAAACGGCACGATCCACCCGGTCCACGCCAAGGCGTCCATACAGAGCACGATTTCGTATGAAAGCGTGGCTTCGCGCGACCGGAAGAGTTCGGGGCCCGGCCTCTGCTGACAAGATGGACCATGGCCCAGGCTGAACCGCACATAATCGACCTCCGTTCCGACACGGTCACTCGACCATCGGCCGGAATGCTCAACGCGATGGCCAATGCTCCGGTCGGCGACGACGTCTACGGGGATGATCCAACAGTCAACGAACTCGAACGGTATGCAGCGGAGCTCACCGGACATGAAGCCGCGGTCTTCGCCCCCACCGGCACCCAGACCAACCTCATCGCCCTGCTCGCGCACTGCCAACGCGGCGACGAGTATCTCGTCGCCCAGGAGGCCCACACCTACCGGTGGGAGGGTGGAGGCGCTGCGGTGTTCGGAAGCATCCAGCCCCAACCGATGCATCAACTTCCCGATGGCACCCTCGACCTGGCTGTAGCGAAATCACACATCAAAGCCGACGACCATCATCACGCCCGCACGAAACTGTTGGCTCTCGAAGACACCACAGCCGGCAAGGTACTGTCGCTCCGGTATCTCGCCGCGGCCCGGGACTTCACCAACGAACACGGCCTTCGCCTTCACCTCGACGGGGCCCGCGCCTTCAATGCTGCGGTCGCCGACAGGGTCGCAATCAGCGAGATCGCGAAGCACTTCGATTCGGTTTCGCTGTGTTTGTCGAAAGGTCTGGGAGCGCCGGTCGGGAGCGTCCTGGTTGGCTCCAACGAACTCATCGCCGAAGCCCGGAAGTGGCGAAAGATGGCCGGCGGCGGAATGCGCCAGGCCGGTTACCTCGCGGCAGCCGGCCTGTACGCACTGAAGAACAATGTCGACCGACTGGCCGAAGACCACGACAAAGCGTCCCGACTGGCGGAGGGACTCGATGAGCTACCCCACGTGCGGGTGGTGTCGCAAGCCACCAACATGGTGTTCATCGAGTTGGATGACCCGCAAGGATTTGGTCAGCACATGGCGACGAAGGGCGTTCTGCTCGCGTCGACGTACGGCAAACTCCGACTTGTGTGCCACCTCGATGTGACGCACGATGACATCGAGCGGTTCCTGAGTTTGGCGACCCAAGCTGGGGCGTAACCAACACGTGGTCGGATCACCCCAAGGCGAGCGGGCTCAGCGACGCTGCGAAGAGGCGAGGATCCGCAACACGTTCACGTAAACCATCACGAGGCTGAGCATCAACTGAAATGCTGCGAACCATTCAACCTCGGGAGCCATACCGGCCTCCTCGACCTTGCGGGCCCGTTCGAAGTCGACAAACAGGTTCATCAGCGCAATACCGAGACCGATCACACCGAAGATCAAACCCTTCGGCCCAAGGTCACGGGCACCGGGAATCGGTACACCGATCATCGCAGCGATGATCACGATGACAAACGCAAAGGTCGCAACGCCTGTGACCTGCACGAACCGCGGCGTCACCTTCACAATGCCGGCCTTGTGAATCGCGAAACAACCGACGAAGATCCCGGACGTCGCAATGATCGCGGTTGGAACAATGCCGTGGGCGATGTTCGAGTACGCCGCCGACAATCCACCGAGCACAAAGCCCATGGCAACGGAGTAGAACGGCGCCACCTTCTGGGCGAGATGCGGCTTGAACGAACCGGCGATCCCGAGCCCGAAGCCGAGGACCATGGCGGTGAGATAGAGCGCCGGGTTCGGGAACTGCCACCCGAGGATGCCCGCGAGAGCGGCGATACCGACCATGGACGCAAGCTTCGACAACACGCCGTCGAAGCGGGCTTGGGTGGTCGTCGCCGAGGGAAACGATTTCTGCATACGGATCAACGCTGATTCCATCATGGTTCCACTGTGCCACGGGTGGGTTTCTTCAGCAACACTATGCCGACGATTTCCGCCCGCAGAACCCGGACAAATTGGTTACCCGCATTAAGCTCAGGTCCGAACGCACAACACCGGTGAACGAGGTTTCAGGCGTCCGCCACGGTGTCTCGTCAGACGAGAAACTCGTCGAGTTGTCGGCGCACAATTGCCTCAGGCTGCGCGCCCACGATCGAATTCATCGCTCGACCGTTCTTGAGGATCACGAGGGTGGGCGGTTTCGTCATGTGCTGTGACCGCTGTACGCCCGGGCACTCATCTGCATTGACCCGCACGACCTTGAGGCGACCGGCATAGTCCACCGAGATGCGGTCGACAATCGGCGAAACCATTCCCGAGGGCTTGCTCCAGGTCGCGTACAGCTCGACCAACACGATGAGATCCGACTCCACCAAATTGAGATACGTGATGTCGTTGGCATCTACGACCCACCGCAATGGACGCTTACACGAACCGCACTGGGGTCGGCCGTACCCCTGGTCGGGAATCTGATTATTTGTCTTGCAGCTCGTGCACGTCACGGTCCGGGAACTCACGCTCATTCACCTCATCAAGTCGAGTTGACTTTCGTTCCGTTCGGCAACGCGCGTTCACTCCTGCGCAATTGCGGAATTATCGTTGCCCCGACCGTCCGGCACCACCACTTGAGGTGAACAGATGGATGTTGCCAGCCCCGTTGCCCTGCGCCGGTTTTCCTCAGTCGAAGGGCGAGCGGAGTTCCTGGTGGTTCGCTGCACTGATCGCTCCGACAAGACGCTGGAACAGTTCAACGCGCCTCGATCTCTCGATCGGCTGGCACGGTTGTGAGAGCGCTGGGCCAGTAGGATTTGGCGATGACCATCGATCGCGCTGCTGCCGACAAGCTCTTGACCACCACGCGCTCCGTTCGCAAGCGTCTCGACCTCACTCGCCCGGTTCCCGCCGAACTGATCGCTGAATGCATCGACGTTGCGATGCAGGCGCCGACAGGAACCAACGCCCAGAACTGGTCGTTTGTGGTCGTGACCGACCCGGCGAAGCGGGCGGCCATTGCCGAGTTCTACCGCAGAGCTGGCCAACTCATGGCGGGGTCGGGCTATCCTCCGCCCCTTGCCGAGGGTGACCCGCGCGAGCACGTCATGCCTAAGGTCATGGAATCGGCAGCGTACCTCGGCCCGGTGCTGGAACAGGTGCCGGTGTTTGTGATCCCGTGTGTAAAGGGCCGCGTGGAAAACGTGCCGATGGTCGTAGCGCAGGCCTCGACATACGGTTCGATCCTGCCAGCTGCGTGGAGCTTTATGCTTGCGGCCCGCGCCCGCGGGCTCGGGACGGTTTGGACGACGGTTCACCTGTTCTTCGAAAAAGACGTGGCGACGTTGCTCGGCATACCCGACGACTGGACGCAGGTGGCAATGTTTCCCGTAGCCTTCTACACCGGCGACGACTTCAAGCCCGCTCACCGACTGCCTTCGGCGCAGTTGACGCACTGGGATTCGTGGGGCGCACACGGCTGAAGCCCCACAGCCTCGCAACCTGCGCAGGTCCGCTACCTGCTGCCGCCGTTGACGAGCAGCGTCTGACCGGTGATCCATGAGGCGGCCGGCGAGGCCAGGAACACGACCGCGTTGGCGACGTCGTCTGGAGTGCCGAGTCGTCCGAGCGGGACGCCGAAGCGGTCTGCAAGCTTCGGAAGATCCGACTCGGTCGCGCCAAAGAATTCCATGAACACCTCAGTGGGCACCGGCCCGGGAGCTATACCGTTGACCCGAATCCGTCGAGGTGCCAATTCGAGCGAAAGCGTGCGCGTAAGGCTGTCGACACCGGCCTTGGCAGCGGCATACGGACCGTTGTTGGGCGAGCCCTTGAGGGCCGCCCCCGACGAGATGTTGATGATCGAGCCGCCGTCTTCGATCACCCGGATCGCAGCGCGCGCACCCGTGAAAACCGCCCGCAGATTGACGTCGAGCTGGTAGTCCCACTGCGCGTCCGGCATGTCGGCGAGGTGACGAGGCGTGCGGTCGTCAGCGCCACCTGCGTTACTTACCCAAAGGGTGACGCGGCCCATCTCTGCCTTCGCTTGCCCAGCCAGGCTGTCCACGAACGCCCCATCGGTGATGTCGCCAGCGATCGCCAGTGCCCGTCTCCCGAGCAAGCGGATGCTGTCGGCGACGGCGTTGATCTCGTGTTCGCGTCGGGCTGTGAGCACAACATCGCAACCCGCCTGGGCAAGGCCGATGGCGATTCCCTCGCCGATCCCGCGACCTGCGCCCGTGACCACAGCGACGCCACCCGCCAATCCGAATCGATCCAGCACGGTGTCTGTCATGAGATATCCCGTTCTTGCGGCAGTCGGTCGAGAGGTCCTGAACGTAACGCACGTCGCTCGACGGTCCAATTCTGTGACGGAGCGCCCGTCCTGCGGCGAGTCCCACGACGAACCACAATCGGCACGGCCCACCCACTGACTGCGGCGCGCCACCTGACCGCACCCGCCCGGACCACAATCAACCCACGCGCCCTCGCCATCACCCTGCTCACATTCATCCTCCTCTTCCGGCTCAAACAACCCGTGTTGCGTGTGCTCGGGATCTGCGCCGTTACGGGCGCGGCGTTGTACCTGCTCTCTACCTGACAGGCCGCGCAACGCCAACCCATCGACGTCGCACAGGAATCACACGGTCCGTTTTCGACACCTGCCGAAAACCTCACAACCCTTGTGTTTCCTGGCGGCCCCTGAGGGATTCGAACCCCCGACCTTGTCATTAGAAGGGACCTGCTCTATCCAACTGAGCTAAGGGGCCGGAAAACAACATTGTAGGCCGAACCGATCGCCCGAACGAGGAGGTTGCGTTCGCAACTGTAACGATAGGTCCCGTTTGAGCCATACCATCAGGAGCATGAACGATCAAAGTTCCCACCAGCGCATCGTTGTCACCGGCTCGAGCGGTCTGATCGGCAAACCCCTCGTCGCAGCGTTGCGCACTGCAGGACACCCTGTGACCTGCCTCGTGCGCTCCAACCCCGGTCCGGACCGGGCACTCTGGGACCCCGCCACGGGAACCATTGACGCATCGGCGATCGAGGGGGCATGGGCCGTTGTGCACCTCGCCGGCGAAGGGATCGCCGAATCGAAATGGACCCCCGAGCAAAAGGACAGAATTCTGACGAGTCGAGTGCTCGGTACGACGTTGCTGAGCAAAACGATCGCCGGGCTCACCAACAAGCCAAGCGTGTTGGCATCAGGTTCAGCTATCGGCATCTACGGCGACCGGGGCGACGAGACGCTCGATGAGTCATCGTCGAAGGGCTCGGGTTACCTCGTCGACGTCGTCGAGCAGTGGGAAGCTTCGACGAAGGCTGCGTCTGATGCGGGGATACGGGTCGCCCACCTGAGAACGGGGATCGTGCTTTCGACGAAAGGTGGAGCGCTCAAACAGCAGCTGCTGCCGTTCAAGCTGGGGATCGGCGGCCGGCTCGGCAGTGGGAAGCAGTTTCTGCCGTGGATATCGATCACGGATCACCTGGCGGCGGTTCGACACGTGCTGGAAACGGCGTCGCTTCGCGGTCCCGTGAATCTCGCCGGTCCGAACCCGGTTACGAATCAGCAGTTCACGAAAGCCCTCGGTGGGGCGCTGAAGCGGCCGACGCTCATTCCGATTCCCCTGCTCCCCCTGAACCTGCGTTACAGCAAAGAAATGGTGAAGGAAGTGTTGCTGTCAAGCTCGCGGGTGCTTCCCACGAAGCTTCTGTCGAGCGGATTTGTGTTCACCCACACCGATCTCCTGCTGACGCTGCGTTACCTCCTCGACTCGCATGTTTGATCGAAAGTCCACCCCCCTCGATGTGATCGTTGTCGGCGCCGGACTTTCCGGTTTGTCGTGTGCAATCCATTTGCAGCGCGCCGGGCGAAATGTTGTCGTGTTGGAAGCCTCCAACGGAGTGGGCGGACGGGTGAGGAGCGATCTCGTCGACGGCTTCACCCTCGACCGCGGCTTTCAGGTTCTCCTCACTGCATACCCCGAAGCGAAGTCAATGCTTGACTACAACGCACTCCAACTCCGGAAGTTCAGTAGCGGAGCTTTCGTTCAACTCGGTGATAAGCGCTCATACGTTGCCGATCCTCTCCGGGAACCGGCTGCACTGCTGAAGACCCTCGTCGCCCGCATCGGCTCGCTGGCTGACAAAGGCCGGATCGGACGGCTGCAGATTGAGGCGACCCGACGCACGACCGAGCAGTGCTTCCAAAGTCCCGATGTTTCAACAGCCGACTACCTCCGGGCGAAGCACTTCTCGGCAAAGGTCATTCAACGGTTTTTCCGTCCGTTCTTCGGTGGCGTCTTCCTCGATGCCGAGCTGGCTACATCGAGTCGCATGTTCGAGTTCGTCTTCTCCATGCTCGCTGCGGGCGACAACGCGATTCCGGCTCACGGCATGGGTGCGATATCAGATCAATTGGCCAGCATGGTCGAGCCGGGAACAATCCGGCTCGGTGTCCGCGTCGCCGGGGTGGCACCGGGAACGGTGACGCTTCTCGACCAGGGGACCCTCGAAGCACCGGCCGTCGTCGTCGCGACGGAAGGGCCGCAGGCGGCCAAGCTACTTTCCGAGGTGGGGGTCAAACAATCTGATTCGCAGCCGGTGAGCTGCCTGTACTACTCGGCTGATTCCCCGCCGTTCACTGAACGCAGCATCATGCTCAACGGGATCGGTGCCGAAGACGGGCCGATAAACAACCTATGTGTGCCTACGAATATTTCGCCCGCTCTGGCTCCTGACGGAAAGCACCTGGTGTCCGCAACCGTGCTCGGATCCCACAACTCAAGCGCCGACGAAAACCTCGAAGCGACGGTGCGCAACCAGATGACGAAATGGTTCGGTGCCGAAGCGAGGAGCTGGAAACATCTGCGAACGTACAACATCCCGCACGCTCTCCCTTCGCAGAAACCCGGCGCGCTCAATCCCCCGGAGCGGCCGGTTGCACTCGGCGAGAACCTGTTCGTCTGCGGCGACCACCGCGATCAGGCGTCGATCCAGGGCGCGCTCCGGTCGGGGCGGAGAGCAGCGGAAGCGGTCCTGGGCTAGCTCGCAGGAGTTTGGGAACGAAAAATGACGGGGACGCCACCAGCTCGCCACCGGCGGATTACGGGACCTGGTTGCGCTCCACGATGGCATCAATCATGCCGTAGTCGAGTGCTTGCTGAGCGGTGAACCAGCGATCCCGATCGGAGTCGGTGGAAATCTGCTCAACCGTCTGACCCGTGTGGAACGACAGAAGTTCAGCCATCTCCTGCTTGGTCCGCATCATGTTCTCCGCATGGATCTTGATGTCGGACGCCTGACCCTGCATTTGCCCGAGTGGCTGATGCATGAGGATGCGGCCGTGAGGAAGCGAGTACCGCTTACCCTTCTGACCTGCGCAGAGGAGGAACTGTCCCATCGACGCCGCCATGCCGAGGCAGATTGTGGAAACGTCGGGGCGCACGAACTGCATCGTGTCGTAAATAGCCATCCCGGCGTACACCGATCCGCCCGGAGAGTTGATGTAAAGGTAGATATCTCGCTCATGATCCTCAGCTTCGAGAAGCAGAAGCTTTGCGCTGATCTGAATCGCCAGTTCGTCGGTGACCTGGCCGCCGAGAAACACGATGCGTTCCTTCAACAATCGGTCGAACACATCGCCACCGGGAGCGTAAGCGGTGGAAGCAGAAATCGTAGGTGAATCCATTCCCTTCACGATACGCGCCATTGCGGTGCTATCTCGCGCATATGTCCCGACAACAATCTTTGCGCCTGCTCAACGAGGCCGACAAAAGACCTCGTGCACCGAAGAAACCCAAATCCGAAAGCCCTGACGGGGACTCGGCGAACAACGGATAGGCTGAACCCGTTCGCCGATGTAGCCCAATTGGCAGAGGCACATGCCTTAGGAGCATGACAGTGAGAGTTCGAGTCTCTCCATCGGCACGAACACCGATCCGCCCGACACGAGACAAGTCGACAGCCTGGTTGCTCGGGTCGGAAAATTCATACGCGTACTAACCTTCTTGGTGAAACCTTTGCGCAGTGCAAATCCGCACGTGAGCCTCTATGGAAACCCCACCACCCGAACCGGCTATTCCTGAACTGGCGATTCCCGATCGAGCACTCGTCGCCGGGCGCTGGATCGCCGCGTTCGTGGGCATCGTCAGCTCGCTCCCAGCGGCTGAACGTGCTGACACGTCCCTGGCCTACGCGTCGGCGTTCATCGTCGGCATGGCGACGTGGCGCACGTTTCGACCTTTTGAGAAACTCAACATCCGGAGTCGACGCATCTGGCTCGCATTCGAGGTCGTCGCCACCGGAATCGCAGTCGGAGTGAGCGGCGCGTGGCACAGTCCATTCACCAGCTCGTTGTTCGTCGTCACGGTGCTGGCCGCCGTAGCTGAGGATCTCGTCGGCGCGTGGCTGTCGCTGATCGCCATCTTTTCGTCGGTCATGGCCACCGGAGCGATTTCGCACAGCAACAATCTGGCGGGGAGCGAGCTCGGGAGACTTTTCACGCCCGTGCTCGTCGCCGCGGTTGTTGGCGTAACTGTTCGACGGGGCGTGTTTCGCCTGCGTACCGAGGCACTCACCCAGGATGACGAGCTGCAGAGGTTGACCGACACCAACGCGTTGATGGTCCGACTCACCGGCCTGACCCGCTCCGGGGAAATCGTGCGGGAGCCGCGCGACATCGCGACCGAAGCGGTCCGTCGCTTCGCCGCTTCGTTCCACACCGATCTCACGACCGTGCTTCAGCGGAACGAAAACGAGCAGACCTGGACCGTCCTCGCTGAACACCGAAACGACAACGAGGACCGGACGAACACCATTCACGGTACCCCGCTGCCAACGTTTCTCCCCGACGAGATAACCGCCGTTTTGGGCGCGGCATTCTCCACAGGAACGACACCCACGGAGGGAAGCGAGCCGTTCACCCGCCAGCGCGGCTTTCGAGAGGTTCCCGGACAGACCCTGATTGCCCCGTTGGTCGTGCGCAACGACGTGCTCGGTGCAGTCGTGCTCGAGAGGTCAGGCGCGCCGTTCTCCGTTGAGGAACATCAGCAGCTCGCAACGATGGCCGACGTTCTCAGCCTGAGCATCGACAACAGCCGCTGGTTTCGCCGGCTTCGAACGATGGGGGCCGAAGCCGAGCGCCGACGCATCGCACGCGAGGTTCACGACCGGCTCGCGTCGTCGGTCGCCTATTCGGCCTTCGCCCTCGAACGTCTGCGAAAGCGCTACGCCGACGACACCGAACTCGCCAAGGCCCATGAAGAGGCCCGCAGCACCGTTGGCGACCTACGAGACATGTTATGGCAGCTCCGATCGGGGGTCACTCCCGCCCTGCCTCTCAGTGCGGTCGGGCCGGACTTGGCCCGGCGATTCACCCTCCGCACGGGAATCACCACGACCTTCGACGCGCCTCAAGAAGCGAGGCTTCCGCCCTCGGTCGAGGTCGAACTCCTCCGGATCATCCAAGAGGCGCTCAATAACGTCGAAAAGCACTCGGGGGCCACCGAGGTCGCGATTCGCTACCGGCCGGCTTCGCCGCTCAGCGAACTGCGTATCACCGACAACGGACACGGCTTTGACCCGAATGCCGTGCGGTCCGCTGATTCGTTCGGTCTATCGGGAATCCGGGAACGGGCGGCGGCGATCGGAGCCACCGTTGAGATCATTTCCCAAGCGCAGGAGGCGTTCGGAACCCAAATTGTCCTTGAACTACCCTCTCACGCGTCGCTCGTAAGCGTCATCGTCCCGGGTAAGAACGACGGCGATTCGCCGGAAAACACCATTGCGATGGGGTTCATAAAAGCTAGCGAGCTGCACGAATCCCCAGGTCAAAGCGATGCGTTGGCCACCACCGAACACTCGATTGCGACCGAGGTCCACCCGGACGCTCGAGGTCCTCAGCAAAACGGACAAAAGGCCACAAGACACGGCATCGCCTTTAGATCGATTCGACCCGTTTCCAAACGTACGGCGAGTAATTTACCCATAGATCAAATGGCCCAAACTGAAGATCATGATGTTCCAGTGATTTCGGAATTGCCATGAAAAACAAGTTCCGTTTTGCCAAGGCCCTGCGGCCCGGACGATTTGGGAAGATCGCCTTCCAAGTGATCGCTTCGGGGACGGCGGCCGGAGTCGTCGGTCTGACGATGGCGCACCGCGTCGGGCGTGAAGCAACCGCGCTGCGCGCAGATCGGGTCGTGGTGTCGGGCGAGCAACTGACCCTTCCGCCCGACTCCGTTCGCTCCCCCGACGATTCAAGCACCCGTCCCACCGACAACGCTCCGGCATCTCCGCAGGGTCTCTCCGGGCCACCTCAAACTGGTCTCGACATCGTGCCCGCAATGGACCCGCTTGTCCCGCTGCCCGAACCGGTCGGTGGAAACGGTACGCCAATCGCCGCCACCGTCACCCTCGTGGACTCAGACCAACCGCGATCCTCCGTGGCACCCGGCGGGGGAACGAAATCCGCCACATCCCCGGAAGGTCCGGGCGATGCCTCGGGAGGCTCGAGGTCAGTTGAAGCGACGGGTAACCGCTCCGACCAAGGAAGCGGGGCTGGCGCATCCCCGGGGGCGAGCGTGAGCCCGGGCGACGCCCCGGTGGCGACTTTGGTTCTGGTCCCCGGCCCGTCGAACGCGGCGCAGACCCCGCCGACAACCGCTACGACAAACGCGGCGACAACGAAGAAGGTCGAACCCACGAGAACCTCGGAGCAAACGCGGCCCACCGAACCCCCAACGACCGAGCCTGCGACCTCGGCCACGACGGCCACCACGACCACGACGAGCAAGGCAACGACGACCGCTACGACCACGACGGCCAAGGCAACGACGACCACGACGACCGGAAACGTTCCGACGGCAACGACGGCAAGAACCGTTCCTACTTCAACGACAAAGATAACCACGGCGAGCAAGGCAGCCACAACGACAACGACAACGACGGCGACGGCGAGCAAGGCAACCACGGCGACCAAGACGGCCAAGACGGCGACAACGACAACGGAAATCACGGCGGCCAAGACGACGCTCCCGGCACGGATTGCAACCTCGAGCACGGGTCCGACGACCTCCGCAGTACCTACGACGACGACCGACGAGCCGTCTTCCTCAACTCCCACGTCGACTTCGGCAAAATCAATAGCGTCAACGCCTGTGAAGGCGACCCCGACGATCACAACGCCGACTCCCACGGGTCCGAGCACCACATCCAGCACCACGTCTACCACCATGTCGCCGTCGACATCGCTACCCACCTCGACATCCACCTCGACATCGACAACCTCACCGACCACCACGTCGACCTCGACATCCTCGACATCGACAACCCCATCGACCACCACGTCGACATCCTCGACGACACTCTCACCGACGTCGACATCGACCTCGACGTCCACGACGATCCCACCGACCACGACCACTCCTGAGCGGCGTCCGACCACGTTGGAGGCCGAAGACTGCCGGCTGTCAGGCCAGATCAAAGAACTCTCCACCCGTCAGGGCTTCTCGGGCCGGGGTTATCTCTCGCTACACGCGAACTCAGCCAAAGCCGAATGCTCAATTTCCGCCTCGATCACCGGCCGCTACCAACTCGACGTCCGCACGATGAGCGAGAAGGAAGGGAAGCTTTCGCTCACGGTCAACGGGACTCGAAAGATCGTTTCTGTCGCCTCGACAAGGATGGACTCGTGGTCCACCGACGAGTGGATCTCCATAGAGGTCGATTTGAACGAAGGCATCAACACTGTTGTCCTTTCTCCGAGTGAGATGAACGGTGGTTCGATCGACGTCGATCGAATCGAGGTCACCGTGAAACGCGATACTTCACGCCCGGTCGAAGGATTCAACAAGAATCACGTATCTGAACCGATCGAAGGACCATTGAAGGAGCTATGACGAACGAAGAAGCGATTTCGACCTCCGCCCGTGCCCATCAGCCCCGCATTCGAGTTGTGATTGCCGACGACCATCGGGCGATACGGGAGGGTTTCCGGAGCGCGTTTGAAGATGCAGACATAGATGTTCTCGATGACGTTGGAGATGGCTTTCTCCTGATTGACTCAGTTGTTCGGCTTCGGCCCGATGTCATTGTTACCGATGTCAGCATGCCCAGATGCGATGGTATTGAGGCGACCCGGCGGATCATGCAGCTGGTGCCCGGGGCGAAGGTCATAGTCCTCACGATGTACGACGATGTCGAAACGGTACAGAATGCCCTGCATGCCGGGGCTTGCGCGTTTCTCAGCAAGGATGCTTCTTTTGCTGACGTGTTGTCGACGGTACAACGCGTGGCCGCCGGAGCGACGGTCATCAGCCAGAACATTGCCAAGGAAGTGCTTCACTATCTGCGAAACAAGAATGGACGCAAAGAAGAGATACTGAGTACGCGACAAATCGAGGTTCTGCAGGCTGTGGCCGATGGCTTAAACACCGTGCAGATCGCCAGAAAATTCGATTTGAGCGCCAAGACGATAAATAACCATTTGGCCGCAATCTATCGGCGTCTTGATACTCAGAATCTCACGCAGACCATTCTCAGAGCGGTACGTCTCGGAATCATCGACATCCATAGGACCAATTGAGCGGAGGGAGCACATCTGTCAGCTGGTTGCGTTCCCGGTCAGAACCGGGAACGGGAGGAACGCCTCGACCTGATCCGGCCCAATCCGTCGCACGTCGGCATCGACCCGCGACAGGGCCGCAGCGAAACGATCACACGACAACTCGTCCGACGCGGGTTGCGTGCGAATCCCCATGTTGCGCTTCACCTCGTTGAACGTCGGCGCGACCCGATCATCAGCCTGATCACCGTCGTTGGTGCGTCGCACGTTCAGCTTGCGGATTGTGTCACCTACGCAGGCCCTGACACCCATGACACTCAGGGTGCGGACCAATTGCACATTTACAGCCGGGACCGACTCCGACAACCAGCGCTTTTTGAAATAGTCATGATGCTGGAAGAAACGCAGCGTCTTGTCGCCGCGCGCTATCGCTTCACCTGCGCTCACGAGAAGCAGAAGTTGACCGGGGCCGAGTTCAGCGTAGCGCTCGTCGAAAGCCATTTCCAGCGACCAGGCGTGGCCGCCACCGGAGGCGTTGAGAAGTCCAGCCACGAGCAAACCATCGAGGGAGATCCCGACGAACGATGGACGCAGTCCGGCGCGCCCCGCCGCCACGGCTTCGTAGAAGTCGCGCCGCGCCGGATGGCGCTGGAGCCCAACATCAGTGCCAGCTTTCCAACTTCGGTTCTCGAGATCGAGGAAGGACTCAAAGAGCGCGCCGCATGCCCTCGGGCCTTCGGCGAGAACAATCTCCACCTGCCCGACGGAAAACAGATGCCGGGCCTGGCGGCCCACGTTGGATCGCATCCGCTTCGAAAGAGCCGAAAAGTACGCGCTCATACCGTCGAAGGAAAGACTCACTCGCTCGTAGGGGATGAGATCGATGTCGCGCGCTCGCAGCATCAGGTTCGCCCGACGGTGAAGACCAGCGCGCAGCCGGGAATCAGGGTGCTGGCCGCGAAATTCGAGAAGCGACCAATCATCCTCTTTCAGGAGGTGGTCGATTATGGCGTCGGTCACGGCAGCATCGTGTCCGGCCCTCGCCGTCACCGACCACTCGTCGGTGTCGTGGGTCGCGAGAAAGTCAACCCGCACATACGAAAACGGGCCAGCGGCCTTTACCCTTTCCCGGCGTAGCACGACCACCCCGATCGGTTCGGCCTCGCCCATACCGTGGTAGGCGATGTATGTACACGGCATGATGCCGCCCGGGAAGAACTCGCTGTGGACGGCATAGGTCAACAGGAAGTCCGCTGTATGGAACGGGCTCCAATCCGTCGATTCCCGGTTTAGACGGTCAACGACCGGCGCCAGACGACGTAGTTGGTCGACGCCGTCGTATCGGATGACGTGTAGGTCAGGCACCAAACGCTTCGATGTCAGACATTCCGGTCGGTGACGAGGGATCCACCCGTCGGACCGACGGTTCATGCGCCTTTTTCACCTGGTTGCCGAGGCCGGCCCGACTCGCCACTTTGTGTACGACCACCTTGGCGGTCGCAGCAGCGCCTGCTTCTTTCGTCGAAAGCAGTCGTCGCGGAACGTGCGCCCGGGTTCGGAGAAACTGGTTGGCGCTGTAGACCCGGGCGCGTCTCCTCGCGTCGGGCGTGAAGTGGTCGGTCACGAGCGACACGTTCAGGGAGTCACCGTTGATGACCCGATGCGGTGCGTTCTGCGGCCAGGCAGCCACCTGTCCGGGCGTGAGATCAAAGACTTCCGCCAGCCCATCGAACTCGTTCCGGTACGGGACGTATTCTTGGCGCACTCCGGCGAAGACGTCTTCGAGTAGGTCAAGCGGAAGAATCGATTCATCGAGCGCAGGGTAGACCCAGAGTCGCTTTTCACCCCGGATGTGCCACAGATACGACGGCGGGCCGTCGACGTGGTAGTACACCATCGCGCCGGGAGAACTGACCAGCAGCGTGGCGTGCGTTTCGCTGAAAGATCCCGGAGCAGACCCGTCGATTGCGCGGTACAACCGGTCAGTCAGTTCACGGAACCTCGGCTCAACACCGTCGATGCCGGTGATGTTGAGCCAAATACGGCCTTTGCGGACGGCCTCAAGAAGGTCCACGCCAGACACGCCGCGGTGATCGAGGCGTTCGTTGTCGGATGAACGGAGAGGATCGGCACCCATCGTGAGTGCGAACAGGCGCTCAGCCGGGTAGCCATCGAGGACAGCGGCAATCGATTCATCGCAGAACAGCGAATTGTCGGCCAGATTATGACGGGCGATCACGGTTTGTTTACCCAATTTGGCCGCGTCGTCGTCGGCAAAGGTCACGATAGGCCCGACGGCTTCATGCATACCCGCAATCAGACCACGACTACCGGCCCTCATCAAGCAAAATGAGTCCTTCGCACCGCTGATAGCTCCGTGAAGCGCCATGCGCCGCCCGAACCTACCGCTCGCACCGGCGTCGCATCTCAAGGGCCGCAGCAAAGCTGTCGATATCTGTCCAATGACGAAGCACAATTCCGGACTGCCTGGTGGGCCGTTCAACGACATCCGTGACGTAGTCATGGTGGCAGTCGACGGAAAGGTTCGCGAGGTCCACGGGCCATTTGAATCACTCTTCGGCTTCAGCGCATCGACCGGCGTCCGGTCACCCGTGCTGGAGATACTTTCGGCCGTCGAAGGCGACTACGAACAACTGCTCGACGAAGCGACCAAGCGCCAAGGGGAGGTGGTCCGTTCATCGGTTCGTTTGCTGGTCGCGAACGAGAGGACGATGTGGGTCGAGGTGGCTATTCGCGACGCGTCCGGCGGACGTTCAGGGCTGTTTCAGAAGCGCAGGGCGCACGTTGTCACCGTGCGGGACCGCACCGCTGAAACCGAGCTTCGTCTGCAGATCTCCCGGCTCGGGGCCACCGACCCGGTTACCAACCTTCCCAACGCCGTTCGCTTTCGGGAGCTTCTTCGGGCGGCGATGGCACGCTCAACTCGATCTGGTGAACATCTCGCTGTCCTGTCGATTGGTTTCGAAGCCCTGGACGCACTGCGTGCCGTATTCGATCCTTCCGACATCTCGTCGATCCGCCGTGAGCTCGCCCACCGCATCAGCCAGACGCTTCGGGTGGAGGACATAATCGGACACCTCGAAGCTGATGAGTTCGGCGTCGTTCTATCGGGCATGGAGTCGAACATCGGGCGCGCGTATGCGGTAGACGTGGCTGACCGAATAGCAGATCGGTTGGCCGAACCGCTGAACGTCGGCAGCACATTCACCAGCGTGACGGCCCACATCGGGATTGCCCATGGAACTCGGGGCAAGGTCGAGACCAATGCCGCCGACCTCATTCACGACGCAACGTCAGCCAGGTCAGAAGTCGAAGCCAACGCCGACCGCTGGAAGAACTTGAAAAACCCGAGCTGAGGCCGCCAGTTTACCAACTCGAACCAGGCTTTTCCCCCACCGATTGCGTTCGTGCCGGATCGGCATGGTCAGCCTTCGTCGAGATAAGCCTTGAGTTTTTCGCTCCGCTGCGGGTGGCGAAGCTTCGCCAGGGTCTTGGTTTCGATCTGTCGGATACGTTCCCGGGTCACGTTGAACTCTTTGCCAACCTGCTCGAGCGTGCGGGCCTGTCCGTCATCAAGACCGAAGCGACGGCGGACAACCTCGCGTTCACGATCGTTGAGACCTTCCAAAGCGATGTCAACTGCTTCGTTGAGCATTGACTTCATTGCGGCGTCAGCCGGCGCTACGGCGCTCGCATCTTCGATGAAGTCCCCGAGAGTCGAACCGTCGTCTTCGCCGACCGGTGACTCCAAGGAGACCGGATCGTAGGCAATACGTTGAATCTCACGGACGCGTCCCGGTGTCATCTCAACCCGCTCACCGATTTCTTCGATCGACGGCTCGCGGCCGAGTTCTGACAACAACTCCCGCTGGGCCCTGGTGACCTTCTGGATGATTTCTACCATGTGGACCGGGATCCGGATCGTGCGACCCTGATCCGCAATCGCCCGCGTGATCGCCTGGCGAATCCACCAGGTCGCATAGGTCGAGAATTTGAAGCCCTTGGTGTGGTCGAAGCGGTCAACCGCACGCATCAGACCCAGATTGCCTTCCTGTACGAGATCGAGCAACGTCATTCCACGACCGGTGTAGCGCTTGGCAATCGACACGACGAGGCGAAGATTCGCGTTTGTCAGTTCGTCTTTGGCGCGTTCGCCGTCGACCTTCGTGCGCTGCAGGTCGCGACGCTCGGTGAACTCGATGCTGTCGAGGCCTCCGGCGGCGGACAGCTCAGCCAGACGAAGTTCGGCCTGAACGCCAGCCTTGATTCGTTTGGCGAGAGCGACCTCGCCGTTGCCGTCGAGCAGCGGGACGCGACCAATCTCCCGGAGGTACAACCGGACGGGATCTGAGGTCCCTCCTCCGCCGGAACCGCTGTACGCCGCGCGAAGCTGAGATGACGTCAAGGCGTCGGTGTTGTCGCCTGACTCTGCTGATGTGCCCATGCCACTAGCCAGGGTACCAAGTGCCCCAGCACCTCCGCGCGCTTACGCGGTTCGTGGAGCTGTTGCACAAGGAGTTTGAGAGGTCCGATCGCTTGGACCTGGGTTTGGTCGATGTCCGTGTCGGGATTGGCGTTGGCCATCGACATTGCAGCAATGGCACGGGTTACGGCGTTTCCGACCAGGAGCGCAACGGTGTCGTCGGCGGAACTAACGGGGGTTTCAACGGCCAATTCGTGCAACAGACGAAGGGCCGCGCGGTCATGAAGAAATTGTTTCTCTTCTTCGGATCCGACCATGAAATCGGCTTCACCGGTTGATTCGATGGCATCGGAGGCCGTCCGGATGTCTCCATATTCGGTGGCAAGCCTGAATGCATTCCGCTGAACCGGATCGGCAAAGAACGATGCATCGAGCCACGCCAACACCGAACCGGGATCGCTCAGGACCCACCGGAGCGCTTCACGTTCGGCCCGACGGGCACTCTCGGCAGCGACGAGTTGGGTGGAAACCGATGAAGCTCGACCGCGGGAGACGGCTTGTCGACCGGGCAGGGCGGACCGAGACGATGAACCACTCCCCGAGTAGCGCGGAGAGCGGTCGGGAGGTTCGGAGCGGTAGTCATATCCGGGATCTCCCGAGCCAGTCCCGTAGTACCCGTCGTCGGGTTCGTTGGTCACGACCCTTCGGGCCCCGCTGTTCGGCCCTGGAGGCGTCGCGGCACCCGAACTTCGGGCCGAGCCGTAGCTGACTCCTCCGCGTTCACTGCGCTGCGGTGAGACCTTGGATCGCTGGCCCGAGTTGACCGGAAGTTGGCTTGCCCGCTGCCCACCCTGGAGAACCTGCGCCATGGCATCTTCGGAAATCTGGCACCGGCCGGCCAGTTCCTTCATGTACTGCTCCCGAACCAGCGAGTTCGGGTGGGCCATGACCGCGTCGGCAGCCGATTCGAATGCCCGGGCTCGCCCTTCCGGAGTCTTCAGATTCGCCGCTGCGAGCAGACGTTCAATGCGAAACGCCAGGAACGGGCGCGCCGTGGTGACCGCCTCGGCGAGAAGTTCGGGGTTGGTGCGGGCGAGATCCGCGGGATCGGCTCCGGGTGGAAGCGAGACGACGTAAATGTCGATCTCATAGGCTTTCTCCCACGCGTAGAACTTCTCCGCTGCGTTTTGGCCCGCGTTGTCGGCGTCATAGGCGAGCACGATCTTGCGTGCAAAGTTCTTGAGCGTTTTGAAGTGCTCTTCGGCCAGCGCAGTTCCGCAGGTCGCGACCGCTCGGGCGAGACCGGCCCGATGAAAGCCGATCACGTCGGTGTATCCCTCGCAGACGATCACTTCACCAGCACTGACGATTCCCGTCTTTGCCCAGTTGAGCCCATACAGCGTGCGGCTCTTCGAGTAAAGCTTGGACTCCGCAGAGTTTTTATACTTCGGACCTTCCGCATCGGGGAGTTTTCGCCCACCAAAAGCGATGGAGGCGCCGCTGGCGTCGAAGATCGGGAACAAGATCCTCGACTGAAAAAAGTCGTTGAGTTTTCCGATCTTGTTCACGTATCCGAGACCGGTGTCCTTCGCTACATCGACAGGAAGACGGAGCGCCTTGCACAGCGTGTCCCACCCGTCGGGCGACCAACCGATCCGAAAGGCCCGGATCGCCTCGCCGTCATATCCTCGGGACCTGAGGTAGGACCGGGCCGGGCCGGCGTCGGGCGACGTGAGCAGGCGATCGTGGTACCAGTTCGTGGCCGACTCCATCGCTTCGAGCAGAGCCGTCCGCCGAACCCGATCCCGCCCCATGGCCTCGGTGTCGTAGCGAAGGGTCAGGTTAGCCTTACCGGCCAACCGCTCGACCGCTCCGGCAAAGTCGAGATGTTCGACATCGCGGACAAACGTGATCACGTCGCCCTTAGCTCCGCAGCCGTAACAAAAGTACACGCCCTTGTCGGGGCTGATGCTGAACGATGGGCTCTTCTCCGAATGGAACGGGCATAAGCCCTGGTAGTTACGGCCCACCCGTTTGAGAGCGATGTACTCACTCGCGATCGCGACAAAGTCTGAGGCGGAGCGAACGCGAGCAATGTCTTCTTCCAAAATGCCCACGATCACCCTCCTCCATTGCGCTCGTCGATGGTTTCTGCACGGGTCCGATGCCAGAGTATGCCTTCCAGGTCTGACAGTCGTTCTCGGGGCTAGTGGTCCGTCGCCAAAATAAGGACCGGGTGTTGTGACGGCCCTCGACGCCGATAGCGGCGTCCTCGTCCTCACGCGAGGGTAGGGCTAGCGCCTCGTCCTGCGTCCTTGCTCTCGACGCCGAATGGCTCGCCCCACCATCCCGGCATTTCAGCGACGGGCACTAGCCGATGACGGCGCCCTCCACGGCCTCTGGCCGACATATAAAGCCCGGGATGGGAATTTCATGCCAAATTTGGATAAGATCTTTTATCAGCCGACTTTCGTGGGTGTCCGTGGCGGCCTTCTCAGGGGTGCAATCGAACAAGTGAATCTCCAAGAGGCGGCAAACCGGGCCGAGGTGCACTATCAAACCGCCTACCGGTGGGTCCGTGAAGGGCGCCTTCGGGCAATGAAGTCGGCGGCGGAGTACGAGATCTCCGAAGAGGAAATTCAGCGCTTTCTCGCAGAACGAAAGCGTCCGACCGCGCCGCCCGAACGCATCCAGGTGCGCCGCTGGAACCAGCTACAGGAGCGACTGCAGGAGCACCTCGCGAATGGCGACGAGCTTGAATCTTGGAACATTGTCGAGCGACTGCATAAGGGCCAGGTAGCTCCACTGGACATCTGCGAGAACCTGTTCACTCCCGTGCTTCGCTGGATCGGCAACGAGTGGCACGAAGGCCGCATGACCATCGCTCAGGAACACCGGGCCTCGGCGATGACCGAACGAGCCATCAGCCGGCTGACAACCTATCCACGGGGCCGCCCGCGCGGTACTGCGGTTGTAACGACGCCGCCCGGTGAGACCCACCGTCTGCCGAGCACGATGGCCGCCTTGGTGTTGAGAGACGACCGGTGGCGGGTACATCACCTCGGTTCGGATCTTCCGACAGACGAAAGCCTCCGATTTGTCAAAGGGACCGCTGCTGATCTGCTCGTGGTCTCGATAACGTGCGCGGCGCACACGGACATCAGTCAGCTCGTTGGGCAAGTCCGTGACTCGGGCACGAGGGTGCTGGTCGGGCGAATCGGCGCGACGCTGACCGATCTGGTTGCCGAAGCCCGCCTCTGCTCGCCCGCCGGGTTGGCTCGCTGAGCCAATCTCGGTTCACGTCGTCGGGTGGCCACGTCCGGCATTTGCCGGTTCGTGGGTCACTGGCGATCATTTCCGGTGTGGCAGCGACTCAACCCTTGCGTTGCCGGTTCGCTTCAGCCACAGCAATTCCGACACTCACCGAGAGATTCAGACTGTGGTCGCGGTGGTCTGTCCGTGAAACTGCGGCCACGCCTGGCATCGAGATGCGCAGCGAAGGGAACGAGTTGGTGATTTCGGGTGGCAACCCAACCGATTCACGGCCGAATACCAGATAGTCATCTTCAGCGAAGGTGACCTCGTCGTGGGGTGTGGAACCTTCGTCCCAGAACACGAACACGCTGCTCTCCGAGGGACTGAGTGTGCTGAGAAATGCAACCCAGGACGCGTGCTCACGCACCGATGCGACATCCAGGTAGGACATCGAGGCCCTACGCACGTCGTCACCGAGTCCCGAAAAACCGTAGGGTTGAATGAGATGCAGCTGGACACCGAGCAGGGCGCAGGTACGCACCACTGCTCCGGTGTTGTAAGGATTCTCCGGCTGGAACAACACGACGTTCACCCTGGACACTCCCTTCGCCTTGGCCCGACCGCGTTCCGCGGGGTGTCAACCGCTTCGGACCACACCCCGCGCGTACCAACCCGGCCTGACCAACCCGCCAGACCAAGGTCAGGCCGTGCGGTTCGCTCCGGCGCTGGCGCCGAGGACCGCTTGAGCGGCCGACAGACGAGCGATCGGAATACGGAACGGCGAACATGAGACGTAATCGAGGCCGGCCTCGTAGAAGAATGTGATGGACTCGGGATCGCCACCGTGCTCACCGCACACACCGAGCTTGAGACCCGGCTTGGTGGAACGTCCCTTGGCCGCGGATTCCTTGACCAGTGAACCCACGCCGCTCTGGTCGAGCGTCTCGAACGGGTTTCGCTTCAGAAGTCCCTGCTCCAGGTACGCCGACATCATGCGGCCCTCGACGTCGTCGCGGCTGAAGCCGAAAGCCATCTGCGTGAGGTCGTTCGTACCGTACGAGAAGAAGTCGGCCTCTTCGGCGATTTCGTCGGATCGGATGGCGGCTCGAGGGGTTTCCACCATCGTGCCGATGGTGACGTCGAGCATCTTCGCGGCCTTGGGGTCCATCTTGGCCTTGGTCTCGGTGATTGCGTCTTCGCACCATTTCCGGGCCAGCGCCAGTTCTTCGCGGGTCACCGTAAGCGGAATCATGACTTCGATGACCGGATGACCACCCTTCTTGACCCGGGCGGCCGCCGCTTGCATAAGCGCGCGTACCTGCATGGCGTAGAGGCCCGGCTTCACGACTCCGAGACGGACACCACGCGTGCCGAGCATCGGGTTGAATTCGTGCCAGGCCGTGGCGGCCACGAGCAACTTCTCCTCAAGCGGGGTAAGTCCACTCTTGGCTTTCTTCAGGTTCAGCTCCTCGGTTTTCGGGAGGAATTCATGCAGCGGCGGGTCGAGCAGACGCACCGTCACGGGAAGTCCGTCCATCTCGAGGAGTATCTCCTCGAAGTCAGCCTTCTGGGCCTTGCGGAGCTTCTCCAGCGCTGCCGCTTCTTCCTTGGGCGTCTCCGCCAGGATCATCTCGCGTACAATCGGGAGTCGGTCCTCGGCCAGGAACATGTGCTCCGTGCGGCAGAGGCCGATTCCCTCGGCGCCGTATTTGCGGGCGTTCTTCGAGTCAGGTCCGTTGTCGGCGTTGGCCCGAACCTTAAGTCCGCGTACCTTCTTGGTGCCCTTCCGTATGGCGTCGGCCCACCCGAGGATGATGTTGAACTCGGCTGGCGGCTCACCGGCTTCGAGGCTCAGGGCTCCGAGCATCACTTCGCCGGTCGCCCCGTCGATCGAAATAACGTCACCTTCCTTGACCTGGATGCCGCCGACCTCAAAGTGCTTGTCATTGATGATCTTGACCGCTTCAGCGCCCACGACGGCGGGGGTACCCCAACCCCGGGCGACGACCGCCGCGTGCGACACCAGACCGCCGCGGGCGGTGAGAATGCCCTGAGCGACCATCATGCCGTGGACGTCTTCCGGCGACGTCTCGTTACGCACCAGAATAACGGCTTCTCCGCGTTCTTCGGCGTCGACGGCCGAGTCGGCGGTGAAGTAGACCTTGCCGACCGCGGCACCCGGCGAAGCACCGAGACCTTTGGCCAGCACCACACCCTTGGCCGAAAACTGGGGATGCAGAACCTGGTCGAGCGCGTCGGCCGTGACCCGCATGATCGCTTCTTCCTTGCTGATCTTCCACCTGGTCCTGCCCGACGGCTTGGTCATGTCGACGGCCATCCTCAGCGTGGCTGCACCGGTACGTTTCCCGACGCGCGTCTGAAGCATCCAAAGTTTGCCCTGCTCGATCGTGAATTCGGTGTCGCACATGTCCTGGTAGTGCGCTTCGAGCCTGTCGAAGATTGCGAGCAGTTCCGTGTAGCACTGTGGGAAGGTGCGAGCGAGGTCCTCGAGGGTTTC
>JANMZO010000079.1:0-17594 GCA_031383405.1 Acidimicrobiia bacterium
GAGGCCGCGAAGCGCCTTTTGATCGACTTCTCTGCCAGCTTTGATCTCGAAACCAATGACATTGCCGTCGTGGGTTTCGGTGACGAGGTCGACTTCTTGTCCGTCGTGTGTTCGCCAGTGACCCATCTCGCGCACGTGGTCGCTCCAGGAGGCTTGTTTCAAGATCTCGCCGACAACGAAAGTTTCGAAAAGATGACCGAACTCGCTCAGGGCGGCGGGATCGCGTCGTGCGAGCTTTTCGGGAGTGATCCCGAGGAGGTAGGCGGCCAGTCCTGAGTCGACGACATGGAGTTTCGGCGAGTGCGCAGCACGGGACCTGAGTGTGCGTCCCCATGCCGGTAGGCGACGTATGAGGAACAGTGTTTCAAGCAGCCGGACATAGTTGTCTCCCGTGCGGGGCTCGATGCCGGCGTCGTTGGATGCTTTGACGATGTTGAGGACTTGGCCGGTCTGCCCAGCGAGGCGTTCCATGAGTCGCGGCAGCACGTTGATCTGCCGGACCCGAGAAAGATCGAGGATGTCTCTGGTCAGCGCGGTCGCTAGGTACGAGCGGTAGAAGTTTGCACGTCTTCGCACCTCGGCGCGAACTGCCAAGGGCATGCCGCCACGGCACGTACGTTGCTCGTACTCCTCGCGTTCGGTGACGTGAAGATTCGGAACGGTGAGAGCTTCGGGGTCTGTCAACGCGATGTCGAGGAAGTTTTCATGTGTCCCGTCGATTTCGCCCTGGGAGAAAGGCATTACTTCGACGAGTTGCATTCGACCGGTAAGTGCCTGGGTGCCACGGGGCAACGCCCAGAACGAGGCCGAGCCGGTAAGGAGCCAACGACCGGTGTCATATGACTTGTTCAGTTCGGCTTTGATGGCTTGCAGTAGCGCGGGCACGTGCTGGTACTCGTCAATGCAGACCGGTGATGGACCGCGTACCGCGTCCGACGGGGACGCTTGTACCCGGGAGCGGACGGCGGGATCGTCTAGGTCGGTGATCTCCACGTCGTGCGTTCGAGCAAGTTCAGTGAGCACAGTTGACTTGCCAACCGAGCGAGCGCCTTGAAGCACGACCACAGGTGCTTCGGTCATCCGATCGGCTATGACCGACAGGATCCGACGGTCGATCACGTTGGCAGGCATCGAAGGAAGCCTAGCGTTTCTTTCCGGATTGGAGGGTATTTACGTTCCGGATCCGAGGGGTCTTTCTTTCCAGGTTCGAACGCCGGGCGTCTTCGTGGCCGATCTCCGCGACGTGTTCTTTTGCTGCCCGCAACCCGAGGGCGTTTGTAAGCGCGCGTACGTAGACCGGCCTACGAACTGGCTGGACGCAGGGATGCCGTTCGCCGACTCTGGGTTGATTGTCGAGTCCGAAATGGCGTGCCCAACCTCTCGGTTATTGAACGCGCGTAAGTAGACCGCTCTACCATTTTGGCGATCCGAATACAGGACTAGGAACGGCGCGTGTTCAGCCGTAATTCGGGTTTGATCCCGGCAGTGGGGATCGATCGGGCGTTCCTCTCGAATCGATTTGAGGTTCGGTGAACGACGTGTTTTAGCCGACTGCGGATGAACCCGGAGAAGGGCAGATCGCCCGTCCATAGCTCGGCAAACCGACCACCATCCATTCGCAAACCGACCATCTATTGCCCGGCAGATCACCCTCGGGTGGTACGATTTCCGTGTGACTGAGATTCGGGATCGGCATCTGCGTTCCGCAGTTCTTGATGCTCTGGGAGACACCCGGGTGGTGGTGGTTTCGGGTGCTCGGCAGGCTGGAAAGTCAACGTTGGTAAAGCTCGCGGTTGGTGACCGGGCGGATGTGGAGTTTCGCCGATTGGACCGACCGAACGATCTTGCGGCTGCGAAGTTTGATCCGGAAACGTTCGTGCGAAGTCAGTCGCTGATGGTGATCGACGAGGTACAGCGAGCCCCTGAGTTGGTCCTGCCGATTAAGGCCCGGGTCGACGATGATCGTCGACCGGGTCAATTCCTGCTCACGGGCTCGGCCCGGTTGCTGGGGCTCCGGAGTCTTCCGGATTCCCTGATTGGTCGATCGGAAACGATTGAGCTGTGGCCGTTTTCTCAGGGGGAACTCGAGGGACGGGTCGAGCAGTTTGTTGATCGGGTTTTTGATGACGGTGACCTGCGGTCGTTCGAGTCTGAGGTGACGAAAATGGAATACCTTGACCGTGCGCTTGCGGGTGGGTATCCCGAGGCGGTGCGAAGAGTGCCGAATCGCCGTGACAAGTTTTACGATTCGTACATCAACGATTTGATCGATCGTGATATTACGCAGCTTTCTGAGATTCAGCGTCGGCCTGATCTGATCCGGTTGTTGGCGTTGCTTGCCGATCGGATGGCGACAACGATAAGTGTGCAGAATATCGCCGAAACGCTGGTTTCGTCGAAGTCGACCATCGATCGCTACATTGCGCTGCTCGAGGAGGTGTTTGTGATCAAGCGTCTCAGCGGTTGGGCGACTTCGGCGACCTCGAGGGCGGTGCAGAAGGAGAAGTGCTTCTTTGTCGATAGTGGGCTTGGAGCGCATCTCGCTGGTTGGACGTCGTCGTCTCTGGGTCGGAACGAAGCAGCGAGCGGGCAGCTTCTGGAAGGGTTTGTGATTAGCGAGGTCTTTAAACAGGTGGGGTGGTCGCAGACCAGCGCGCGGCCGTACCACTACCGCGATCGCGACGGACGTGAAGTGGATCTTGTCCTGGAAGCACGCGATGGTCGGATTGTCGCTATCGAAGTCAAGGCGGGAGCGACCGTCCGGGCCGAAGATACGCGACGCCTTCGCTACCTACGTGATTCGATCGGTGACCGCTTCCACCGAGGCATCGTTCTTTCGACAAGCGACCGCAGCATGCGTGTGAGTGATCGCATCGACATCGCTCCGATTGCTGCGCTTTGGGCCGAGTGACACCGATCGTCGAGATCGAGTGGTCCAGTTGTTGATAAGCGCGCTTCCGTAGACCACTCTACGAACTCGGTGGACAGGCGCACATTCGGTGGACAAATCTGGATGCGGGCATACTGATCCGAAAATGGAGGGTACCCATTTTCACGTCTCCGAGACGCCCGTGCCACCGGACAAAAAGACTGAGGTGTGCCTGTTTGGCCGATGTGGCGCCTGGCTAATACGAAAGCCGATTCGGGAAGGGGACGGTTTGATGTCCGTCGCGTACGCATGGCGGAGCGGATCCGAGGAGTGCGTTGGTCGTTAGTATTCGCCGGGTTTAGCCCGCGGACTTGCCGTTTCGGGCTACGACGATGGGTGGCCGAGGCGGTGGTGTTCGTCGATTGCGGTCTTGCCCGTCTGCATGAGGATGAGTGTCGTCGGCGTTATAGCGAGAGGGTGATTACAGCGTCGTGTCCGGTTTGCGTATGTTATGGGGCTCGCAACGCCGACGAGGACTATTCGGTGTGTTTTGTGTGGTGAGTTTGGGTTCGGTATTGCCCGTCATGCCAATGACGTTTCCATCATTTCCCGGCAAGCGGCAGGCGTGCTGTGCTGGTCGATCGGGTCCGAGGTGGCGACTGTCAGGTTGCCCACGTGTCGGGATGCGTGATCGGTCGTACTGTGAGCCCGGCAATTCCGGCGAAGTCGTCGGGGTTCACCGTATAGAGGGGGAGGTTTGTGGCGACGGCGACGGCGGCGATGAGTGCGTCGTAGGCGCGGGCGGCTGGTTTGCGCCCAGAGGAGCGAAGGCTGGACGCGACCCGACCGAATGCGCGTGCGGCTGTTGCGTCGAAGGGCAGTGGGTCGAAGTCGTGCTCCGCCTGCTGAACGTGGGCGAGCCGAGCGGCGCGGGTGGCGTCGTCGGAGGCCACCAAGGGTCCGACGCTCAACTCGGCGAGGGTGATCGAGGTGATCGTTGGGAATGCCGGAAGCGCCGAAGCATCGGATATTCGCGGGAGCAGGATCACGGTATTGGTATCGAGAATGCCGTCTGGTGGTTGGTTCACAGCGAAGCATCCAGGAACGAGTCAATGTCGCGACGCAACGTGACAGGATCGACAACAGGTAGGTGGCGCCACCGAGCGAGAAGCGCAGACGCGTCGAGTGCCCGCGGCGGCAGGGGTCGAAGCTCCGCTACTTGATGGCCGTCGCGGGTGACGATGACCGTGTCGCCACGCATCACGCGGTCGATTACCTCGCCGCCCTTGTTCCGGAGATCCCTGACGGTGACTGTCGTCATAAACGATGACTGTATCACGCGTGAGACGTGAAGAGTAACTGCCAGCGAGACGGTCGGCAGTCACCCGTCGTCGAGTTCACCAAAGAGTGGCCTCGACGATCACGCGTACCCGAGGAATGGCTACTTTTAGTGGAGTTTTAATAAGTCCAACTAGAGTAGATCGACCAGGTCGCCTGTTTGAACTTCTCTGGCCGCTGATTAGCCGGACTTATTCTGCGGATTAGTCGAAAAGCTGCTGCGGATTCGCCTGACTTGTGTTGCGGATCAGTCGCGGTGTGGTAGCGGAATAGTCGACCCCATTTGGATCCCTGCGGACAGCGACGGCCCTCGTTCTAGGGGAAGTCTCTGGAACCGTTGCGGGTTCGGGCAACGGATGCATGTTGTGGCTGACGGGTGGCTCCCGAGATTCAGCAGACCGACCATTAATGGCGCGGCAAATCGACCATGGAGCAATCGGCAAGTCGACCGTGACATATCTGAGAACGCTCGTCTGATTTGGCTCCACATGGGGGTGTCGCGCTTGGGGCACGACGGGGCCAAATCAGACGAGCGAACTCACCAGGTCGGTTCGCGTATGAACAAAGCGTCGAAATGATCGACTCGGGCACGCCTCCGGCTGCGGATTTGACCTCAGGCCCCAGGCAGGTCGCCGCCTTCGGCGCGTAGCTCGGCGAGCATCGCTGTGAGATCGAACATGTAACGGGCGTAACGCATCACGAGTAGTAAGTAGTTACGAGTGAAGTTGGACTTCGCTCGACACATCATGTCGGACGTACGTTGATAGTAAGCGCGCGTACGTAGACCGCGCTACGAACTGCCTGGACCGCGGCGTATTTGGTGGACAAAACGTGGACGCAGGAGTACGTAATCGCAACTCGTGGACGTGGTGGACGGGCATCCGCACGTTTTCAAGGTAAGGGTCGCGGGTTCGAATCCCGTTTTCCGCTCCAAAGAGGGGCCCCCGACTCCGGCCGGAAGTTCTTACATAGGGCGGCGTAGTCGTGGCCGATGATTTCCGTGCTGGTGCGTGTGTTCAGTTCTGTGGGAGGCGCTCGACCGGTTGCGCGGTGATACGTGCGATGAGGTCGTAATCCTTGTCGAGGTACAGGACGGTGGGCTGCGCGAGCTCGGCCATTGCGGCAATCAACAGACCAGGGAATGATGTAGCGCGGTGCTGCCGGGTCCTGGTCTCTCCGTTTGCGTTTCGATGATCATATGGGATAGCATATGATCATGTCTCGGCGAGAAGTCCTGGTCCAACTTGATGATGACCTGGTCGAGCGTCTCGACCGACTTGCCAAAGCACTCGCCACAAACCGCTCGGAACTGCTGCGTCGCGGTGCGCAGGCGGTGATCGACGCCGAGACCGAACGGGCCAACGACCTTGAACTCATCGCGGCCTACAAGCGTCAACCTCCCGATGCACTGCTGGTCCGGTCGGCTGCTCGGCTCGCGGCAAAAACCGCGCCAGCGTGGTAGTTCGCAACGACATTTTCTGGGCGGACCTCGGCGAGCCTGCCGGACGGCGGCCGGTGTGCGTTCTCACCCGCGATGCCGCGATATCGGTGCTGACCGCCGTGACGTGCGCGCCGATTACGCGAACGATTCGCGGGATTCGGTCGGAAGTCGAAATCGGCCCCGAAGAAGGGCTTCCGGAAACGTGTGTGATCAGCTGCGACAACGTGCTCACGGTGCCCCTCAATGACCTCGACGAACGCGCTGTAGGTCATCTCGACGAGATCAAACGCTCAGAACTCGATCGAGCGCTCCGCTTTGCACTCGATATCGTCTACTGAAGGTCCTGATCGCCGGTTGATCCAGCCAGTTGCTGCCGCACTTTCCACTCGATTTGGGCGGCATTCGCTCCTTTGTCAGCGGCCGGTACTTGTAATGTTGGGCGAAGGAAACCATGTCCTCCGCTCGTCTAAGGACCCCGCCGGTTCGGCTCGGCGCGCCGTCCACTCCGTCTTGATCCGTCTCGTTTTCGGACCCCATCGACGAACCGGGAATTGCCATGCCTTGAACCCTCGTTAAAAGATAAGCGCGCTTGTCTTTCATGTTACTGTCGTGCCAGTTTGATCGGAAACTAAGGCAACCCCACGCCGTAGTAATGACCCGCTCCGTTTCCCAAAGGATGGGAGTCAGGCTGGCAAGCCCGCGCCCACTCCGTTAGTGCCCCGACTACACGCGCTGAGCACCATTCACCTGCCGTACTCGGACTGGTTGCCAAGTTGGCGAGAGGGTTCGTGATGCGGTCCCGAAGCCGAGCAGGGCGTTGCCGAGGGGGTTGTGGTTGAGGCGCTACCAGAGGACCGGCGGTCAACTCGGCGAGGGTGATGGAGGTGGCCGTTGGGTACGCCGGAAGCGCTGAAGAATCACCATGAGCGCGAGCCAGGACGACGTATTGGTATCGAAGATGCCGTCCGGATGTTTGGTTTCAAAGCGAAGCATCAAGGAACTAGTCGATGTCGCGGCGCAACGCGACCGGGTCGACCACGCTTGCGAGCAGGAAGTTGTCGGGGAGGAGTACGCCGAGAATCCGAACGCACAAAGGAGGAAACGACAAAGGGCCGCAAGACGGTGCGTAGGAAGCGTGTTTGGGTTGGGATCGTCGTGGGTAGTGCCTTCGGACGACGCCACAGTGGCCTCGTGACTGAGAGAGGGTAGGCATCAAATGATCGGTTTCATTGTCGGCATGATTGTGATCGGCCTCATAGCTGGCTTTCTTGCACGGGCGATCGTCCCGGGTCGGGACCCCATGTCGGTAGTTGCGACCATCGTGCTCGGCGTCATCGGTTCGTTCATCGGCGGTTTGCTCGCCGATGTCCTGTTTCGTAATGACGCTGAGGACCGGGGCATCAACGCAGCGGGCCTCATCGGGTCTGTCATCGGCGCAGTGATTGCGCTCCTGGCGTATCGCGCGATCAACCGCCGTCAGCTTCACCGATAGCTAACTCTCTGTCTCCCGCCACGACAAGGGACAACATCATTTTCTTGCACCAATGTTCCCCATCGACGACGAGTTCGCCAGTTGCTCGGATCCGCAGCCCTCGTGTTCGTCGTTCCCTTCGGTGTTCGCGGTGGGTGTGGTCGCCTGTCGTCGATGCCGGGTGTTTGACCGGCGGTCTCCGTGGGTATTCATCACGTAGCTGAACAGAGACGTCACCAATAAAGGACACGAGAATGCCCTCGCACATCCAGACTAAGCCCTTCGATCAGGAACGAAACCGTGGTGCTGAGCGCAGGGCGGACGTAGACCCGACGGCAAGGACAGCGCGATGACCGACGAGATGCCGCCGCTCGCCGTGCGCGTCGCTGAGTTGGGCCGTTACGTGGGTTCACGTGACATCGGATGGTTCCGTCAGCAGCACACTGTGGGTTCACTCGCGTGGCTCGAAACCCATCTCGGACCGACCGAGTACAGCGCCCTTGGTGCAGCCATCGAGGCTGGCGACATAGACCTTGTCGGACGCCGCCTTGCGGTCATGGATGTCGTCACCCCGGTGGTTGACCAGTCGCTCGCGGCAGTCCCGATCGTCGAGCCGGCGTCCGGCCAAAAGACGTTAAGCAGGGTAATCGGCGATCCGCTGAGCTCGGACCTGGACGATCCGACGCTGATCGTTTCTCGTCACGGCGCGGTTCTTCCCGCGGCTGCGGTGCGACGCGAGCGAAACACGCTCATCGTGACCGCTATCGTCCTCACACTGATCGCCGCAGGGGTAGTTGCCTACCTCCTGCTGCGCAACAGTAACAACCAGGCTTCCGACACCTCCATCGCCACGGAGACGATCATCGCCGACACGGTTGTCGGAACCACTGCGGTCCCGTCAGGGTCGCTGGGCTCAACGGTGCCGTCGACCTCTGTCGCCCTGACGACACTGGTTGCGCCAACGACCGTACCGCCAAACGCCGCCGCCACCGTCAGCGTGACGGCCGCGCCGTCAATTGCTGCCGTTCCGGCGCCGGTCGTCACGGTGCCGTTGGTGGACGCAGTCACCACGGCGTCACGATCTGCGACCTTCGGGCCGTACCTGGCCATGGTCGACGCCGCCGGGCTCACCAATGAACTGCGGGAATTGAAGAACGTGACCTTTCTCGCCCCGACGGAGAGCGCCTTCGCGGCGTTGCCGACAGAGGTACAGGTTGCCCTGCGCTCGCCGTCCAACCGTGACGTGCTGGCTCGCATCGTCCGGTACGGCGTTCTCACCCAGAGCCGCTCGGCGGCGCAGTTGACGCCCGGCAATTACACGACGGCTGAGGGGTCGCCGGTGAATGTGCAGCTTCTGGACGGCACCATCAGGATCAACGACGCGACCATCACCGGAAAAGACGTCAGAGTGGTCAACGGCGTGCTGCTCGCGGTGGACCGGCTCCTCGTCCCGGGTTCGATCGACCTGAATGCGCTCGTCCCCAAGTCAGCACCACCGGCGACGTCGGCACCACCGGCGACGGCTGCGCCTGTGCGCGTCACCACAGCCGCCCCCATAACGCCTGTCACCCCCGCACCCACGGCCGCACCGGTGACGCCAAGCAACGTCGCCGCAACCTCGCCGACGACGACCTCACCGCCGGCGCCGATCGTCCCCGCGACGGCGGCTCCGACCGTTGCTCCGACCGTTGCTCCGACGAGCCGAGCGCCCACCACGACCGTCGCCTGAGAAGGGGATCTCGACGGCTGGTGGTGACCAGTCACACGCACTCGTCCATCGGGTGGTGTTCGCAAGAGTGGACTCCGCCGAACGGCTTATGGCGAATCCGCGGGCCAACATGCGGGGGCGTCTTTGCGCTGCAGACTCTTCGGGCCTGACATGAAACGTGCGCAGTTTGGCGTCGGCGACTTCTAACTGTCACGCCGTCGCCGTTACACGCGGTCGACTGCAATGGGGTCAGCCGCGGGCCCGCCGAGGGGCATCGCTTTACGGGACCTCCTGCGGGTTCGCCTCAGTCGGCGGGGCAGCAGACTTCGAGCTCCATGCCGTCGGGATCGCGAAAGAAGAGCGACCACTCCGGACCGAGCTGCTGGATGTCGCCGACCTCTTGCGCACCAGCGGCAATGAGGCGCTCGCGCACGGCGCCGAGCGTGGCCAGCGTGTCGACGGCGAGCGCGTAGTGGTCGATGGCGCCACGGCCGCCTTGGCGGCGGCGCTCACCGATGATCGTCTCGGCCGTCGCCTCGAAGACGTTGAGCGCCGCACCTCCTCCGAGGTCGAGGACCTTCATCCATGGGTGGTGATCGGTCTTCGGGATCTCAAGCGTGACGGTGGCGTCGAAGGCCCGCTCGTAGAAGCGGATGGTCTGGTCCATGTCGGTGGTGAGGGTGGCGACGTGGTTGAAGCCGTTGGTCAGTGGCATGGCGTATCTCATTCTCGGGGGATCATCCCGTGGTGCGCAGAGTTGCTTTGATCACTGTTCCAATTGATAGTAACGATCCGCGGGAGCTCCTCCGTGCCTTCGTGCGGATGGCAGCACCCAAAGGGGAGGACGAGGGCCTCGCGGCTGGCCGGCCGGGGCTGGGGACGTTCGTGACTCGCACGTTGGTTGCACCGTCGCCCGCTGGAGCAGACGCGTTGCGCCGTGATCTCGGTCGTTGGGTGGCGCGGGCACGCGCGGCTGGGTTCGACGACGAGACGATGGTCGGCACGCTGCGGGGCATCTTGTCATCAAACGAGCAGGAGGGTGTCTCGGGAACGCCGCCGAGTTGCACCAGAGTGGAAAGCGATACGGCGACAAATGGGCGCTGAGGTACATCGACCTGTCGGTGCCGAACGGTGCGGTATTGGGACTGGTTGGGCCGAACGGCGCCGGCAGATCGACGTTGCTGCATCTGATGGTGGGCCTCACGGCTGCGGACGAAGGAGCCGTGACCATTTTCGGCGAAAAGCCGGGCAGCGCGGCCGTGCTTTGCGACGTTGCGTTCGTTGCGCAGGACGCGCCGTTGCGGCTGCGCTTGCGTCCAGGAGTTGGTGCAGACGTGTGCGGTGTTGAATCCCCGGTGGGACGAGTCGGTGGTCAATCGGCAGATCGATGAGCTGCGGCTCATCGTCAAACTTGCGTGGGCACGTTGTCGGGTGGTCAACGAGCGCAGCTGGCGCTGGCTGTGGCGCTTTTGCTGCGGCCGAATCTGGCCACGGCAGTTGTGGATGAGTTCCCGTTCGGCTCGGAAGTCCCGGGGACGGCACGGGCGCGTGGGTGCTCAGGGTCCTGCAGAATCGGGCAAGCGGCAGGATCGAAGAGACGTTCTGGCGGTTTGAACCTTGAAGTCAGCGGGAAGCGAGAATCCGACTGTTTGCGACAATCGATTGTTTGAGAGACGGAAAACTGGGTACTGACGAAGGCGTTGCAATCGGCAACCACACTTGGAGGAAATCTCATGCGCTCACTTCGCACCACGCACATCACTCACGACCGCTCGCCACTTGTGGCCGCGAAGCGCGCACCTGCGCTTGCGCTTGGTGCGTTCTTCGTCGGTGCCATGTTCTTCGGTCCGGCAGCAAATGCTCAGACAACTACCACGGCTGGGGGCGACACCTCAACAACGCTGGAAGCGACCGCCACGACAGTGCTGGACGCAACGGCAACCGATTCGTCCGCCGTCTCCGAAGATACCGCCGTTCCTGCCGGCGGTGTCGATGCCGGGTTCGGTGGAATGGCGACCGACGGTGGGACGAAGTCCGACGGTGGAACGAGCCCAATCATTCCCATTGCTGTCGGCACCATCCTGGTAGGTGGGTTCGCCGTATCGAGGATGGCGAAAGGCCGTCGAGCGAAATAATGCCCTCGGTAAACAGTTGTCACCCGGCCGATCTCGCCGTAGAGATTTGCGCTAGAGCAAAGCTGGAACCGGGATGTCGGTCGCGCTGAGTAGTGCGACCGACATTGGTGCTGGATGCAATGAATAGCTGCGTACCGCCGCCCCTCTGGGAAGCGAAATCGTACGCCCCTTTCACGCACGCACATCACGGGTCAGGGTCGGAAGCGCTCGGGCGAAGACGATGACGTTCGATGTGTAGTGGCGGGAATTCCGGTCAAAGGTTCCGCCGCAAGTGACGAGACGTAGACCATTTTCTGCGCCAACGCTACCGTCGTTGCCATAGACGCGGTCGGTCGGGAACCGAGTCTTCTTCGTCTCGATCACTTCCTCAACCTCAAAGATTTTTGACGTGCCATCTTGCGTCTCAAGGTCAATTAGGCTCCCTCGAGAGAGTTGGCTCAGGCGAAAGAAGATGGCCGGTCCGGTTTTCGAATCTACGTGTCCGATTAGGACGACTGGCCCTCCGGAGCGGTACCAACCGACCTCGTCAGGGTTTGACGGTACGCCGATCCGACCGTCATCGGTCAGCCGGAGACGACGCAGATCGGTGTCGATACCGATCGCCGGGACCCTTACCCGTGTGGGCCTGAAGGCTTGAGCGGAGACCGCCGGAGAAGCCGCTTGCTCCGGTGCCCGTTCAAATGGGTGCGATCTCGTCGGTGATGTGGCGTCGGCAGCGGGGCTCGTCGGTCGCGCGCCGGTGGTCGTGACGGGCGCAGCTGGAGTCGTGGATGTTTTCACAGCAACCGCCGGTGAAGCATCGGTCGATTGAACGCTGGTGCACGCCGTCGCCCCAGCGGCCACAAGCAAGAGACATGCGAACACCGTCGGGACACGTCTTAACATCGGGAACTGCAGACGACCGTGAACGATCGCTGTCGTAGTTGGCCAGCCCTCCCTGTCACTTCTGTGCATTGCGCTGCCACCCTATCCGACTGGTTTCCGTGCTGGCGCGTCGGCTCGCAATGACCACGTCGCATCACTCGCAACGAATCGAGACAATCCTCGATCAAACACCCTCGTAACGGATGGTTTCGCAGCCTGCGTCGCGGGGTAGACGCAGGCTGCGAGGGTCGCGGATACTTCGCTGTACGAGGATCAAATGAACGACCGTGGCGTGGGTACCCCGGGGCATTGCGATTCAAACCAAAGGAGTGTGCGGGAAAATCCGCTCCCAACGCCGGAAATCCCGCGCAAACCGCGGTGATGGCCACTCCGTCACCGGGCGCGGCAAGTTCCCGACCACCGACACCGCACCCGACACCACCGGTACCACCGCATCCAGACCGTCGGCCTGCACCCCGAACACCTGCACCGAGTCCGCCTGGCCCCGCAACCGCACCAACCCGAGGTCCACCAACTCCACACCCGACACCCGACCCGCGACCTCCGCCGACGCGCCCGACACCAACACCTGGCCGCCCCGACCCGACGCCATGATCCGCGCCGCCCGATTCACCGGTGACCCGAAAAAGTCGCCGTCGCGTTCCTCAGCCTCGCCCGTGTGCACACCCATCCGCACTCGCAACGCCACCAACCGGCTCCGGCCACGGCTCAGCCGTCAACGCCCGCTGCGCCGCCACCGCCGCGCCCACGCCATCGGCCGCCCGATGAAAGGCCGCCGCCAACCCATCACCACCCGTCGAGAACACGAACCCGTCGAACGATTCGACCGCCTTGCGTAACAACTCGTCATGACGGGCCAACGCGACGCGCATCACATCCGGATACTCATCCCACAAACGCGTCGACCCCTCAAGATATGCCTCGGCGACGACGATTCGATCGAATTCACAGGACCGCCGAGATGCTGTCGCCGAATTCGCACGCGTCGGTGTAGCACTCGGCCTTCCATGCCCTTGCAACGTCAAAGCGTCGTTCTCGAAGCATGCGTCCTCTACCCGCCTTTCTTAGGCGACTTTCTCCTCACGGTCGCCGCTCTCGACGGCTACGTGCTGATTTGCAGCGACGTTTTCCTCGACGAGGTGGAATGTAACGTGCGAGACCCCGAAATCCAGATTGCCGAACAACAAAGTGATCCGGACTGTCGGGTGCGTCGAATGCAATTCGTCAGGAAGCCCCTGGCAAGACCCATAAGGAAGGATGGAAACGGATATGGACACAGACAGCATCAAGACTCTGCAGCACGTCATCGACGAGACAACACGGCTCGTCAATGGTGTCTCGGCCTCGCAGCTCGGGGTTAGTACCCCCCTGCGCTGAGTGGACGGCCAGAGACCTGATAAACCACATAACGGGTGGGGCGACAATGTTCGCCATGTCGGCCGAGCAGGGCACGGTGCCCGATGACGTCCTCGGCCGCCTGATGGGCGGCGACAACCTCGGCGACGACCCCCAGGGCGCGTGGGCGACGGCGGCCGCCCGGGCCATGGCTGCTTTCGCCTTGCCGGGAGTTCTCGAACGGGTCGTAAAACTTCCGTTCGGCGAGATGCCCGCTGGCGTCGCCCTCAACATTGCCGTCTTCGACGTCGCCACGCACGCCGCCGATCTCGCCGCTGCGACCGGCCAGACAATCGAGAACACCGATCTCCTCGAGACCGCACTGGCAATGGGTCGCCAGATAGTCGGGCCCGAAATGCGCACGCCCGGCCTTTTCGACGCCGAGCAGCCGGTCGCCGCCGACGCTCCCGTGGTCACAAGGCTGTTGGCCTTCGCCGGTCGGCGCGTCTGATCCCACGGCCGGGTAACGCGCGTCGCGTCACGGAGGACGCCTGCTCGATGGCCGTATGGGTGGTTACTGAACTGTCGTACAGTCTTGGTGATCGGCATTCGATGGGTCGATCGTTTGGCTCGCTTGGCTGGTTGCGGCCGGAGCGACACGTTCGGCCCTCACGTGGTGATCGAGCCGCCGTTGACCGCGATGGTCTGCCCGGTGATCCAGCTCGCTTCGTGGGATGCAAGGAACACGCAGGCGTACCCGACGTCTGCGCCGGTGCCGAGACGCCCAACGGGGATCGCGCGGGCCATGTTCTTGGTGACCGTCCGGCCTTCTTCGCCCCCTGTTGCTGACTCTCGCTGCATCAACCCGAGAGCGAGCGTGTTCGCGGTGACGCCATTCGCCGCCGATTCGAGCGCGATGTGGCGCATGAAACTGATCGCCGCGCCTTTGCCGGCGGCGTAGAGGGACACACCGATACTGCCGCCGTTGGTGCCGGACCCGGACGAGATTGTGATGATCCGACCCCAACCTCGCTCGCACATGCCGTCGAGCGTTGCTTTCACGCAGTTGAGGACGCCGTAGGTGTTGACATCGACATATGGCGCCCACTCCTCCCTGGGCATCTCGCGGAACTTGACGGGTCGCATTGACGGGGGGATCCCGGCGTTGTTGACGAGGATGTCAATCGGGCCGGCCGAGGCGATCGCTCGATCCACGGCATCAGGATCGGCGACGTCGAACGCTAATGCCATGGCCCCCGGCCCGAGTGAGGTGGCAGCCGATTCTGCGCGTTCGGGAAGCAGGTCGTTGATGAGCACGGCGGCTCCTGCATCGCGAAGTACGCAGGCGATGCCGAGGCCGACGCCGCGTCCGGCTCCGGTCACGAGTGCCCTTTTTCCGGTCAGATCGAACACAACGTCTCCTACTGGTTTCGTTTGGGTTTTCGGTTTGGTTCTCGCCGGAACCTGACGGTGACCGTCCGGGCTTCCCGCGACCACCACTCGCGAAGCTATCGTTCAATGGACCGCGTCGACGATGATCCGCTCGACGAACGAAGGGACGAAGGCAATAGTGCAGCGAAGTTGTGAAGGCCGGGTCGCGTTGGTGACCGGGGCGAGTCAGGGTGGTACCGGCACCGCAATCGCAATTCGGTTCGCAGCGGAGGGCGCGAAGGTCGCGATCACGGCGCGCTCCATCGAGGGTCTGGAGGCAACACGCGACCGCATCGAAGCATTCGGTGGTACGTGCCTCGTGCTGCCGTGCGATCTCGCGGATCCGAGTGGTGGTCGCAAGGAACTCGTCGACCGGACGGCCGCGGCTTTTGGACCGGTCGACATGCTGGTGAACAACGCGGCGATCAACGGGTACCTGCCGTTCGAGACAGCATCCACCGCGCAGATCGAAACCAGCTTGCAGGTGAACCTGTGGGCTCCGTGGGAGTTGATGTCCGCGGCTATCGGGTCGATGCGCGAACACCGGCGCGGCGCGATTCTCAACCTGACCACGTTCTCGGCTGAGCTTCCGCCCGGGCCACCGTTTCCGACGAACAAGCCGGCGAAGGGTGGGTCCCTGTACGGCGCCGCGAAGGCCGCTCTGAATCGGCTCACCGTGTCGGTCGCGAGCGAGTGTGAGGGGCAGGGCATTTCGGTCAACGCACTCACGCCCCAGGCGGCGATCGCCACCCCGGCCCTTGTCAAGGCCGGTTGGATCGATGACACGATGTTCGAGCCGCTCGAGACGATGGCCGAGGCCGGCCTTGCATTGAGCACGGGTGATCCCAACATGCTCACCGGCCGAATCGCATATAGCTTGCAGCTGCTGGTGGAACTGCGTCGACCGGTTCGCGACCTGCTCGGCGAACACCTTGTGGAGGGGTGGCAACCCGACGATCTTCCCGCGGTCATCGCCCGCCAGGAGGCGAACCTCGCCGAGCGCGGCTGGACCAACGCGTATGCATTCGGCCGAGTGCACAGTCCGCGACCGTGAGAACCTGGGGCGACGTTCCGCCGAAGTGGCAGCGGAACGTTGGGTGGCTGCACTCTCAACGTTGAACGCGACCTCGAACCGGTTTGGCTGGGATAGCGGATTCAATCATTGCGCGCATTCCCGAATTACTCCGGGCGCAACGACCAGTTGACCGATGCGGCAATCGGTGAAGTCAGAGCCACGTCCCCGGCGGTTGGAGCGCTGCTGTCAGCTGCTGCGGCACAGAATCGATGCATGCCCGAACCTGGTGTCAACGGTCAGGGTCTGAGGGGCTAAGAGTCGGTCTCGTCTTTTGGCCCTTCCCATCGGAAGAGTACGAATGTTGCATCGTCGCGGGGATCACCTCTGCGGTGGTCTCGGATGGTGTGGAGGAGCGCGTGCAGAATTTGTTGTGGGCGGAGTAGTTCCGATGCGTACCGGTCGATGAGATCGATGAGGCCCTCCACTCCGAATTGCTCGCCCTCGAGGGTGTGCGCTTCGCTCACACCATCGGTGTAGAGGAGCACGAAGTCACCCGGTTCGAGAGGTTCGGTTGCGACCGTCGGGTCACGCGCAATTGTTCCCCATGGAGGCGTTGGAGCGCACGCAAGTTGCTTGACGACGTGGCCGCCACGGATCAACAGCGGGAGTGGATGACCGGCGTTGGTCCAACTCAGCAGGCCGGTGGCCACGTCGAGACGACCTAGGACTCCAGTGGAGAACGACGCGTCTCGGTAGTACGAACTGATCGCTGACGACAGGTTGCGGTGCATAACCTCCAGTGCTCGGCCTTCACGTCGATCGTGGCGGTAACTCCCCATTGCAAGTGACGCGATCAGAGCAGAACCGACGCCGTGACCCATTGCATCCATGATGGCAAAATCAAACACGGGTCCGTTCAGTGCATAGTCGAAGCAGTCGCCGCCGACGTCGTATGCAGGCTCGAGCAGTCCCGCGATCGATACCGAGCCGGCGTTCATTACCAGGGGCGGTAGTAAGTCCCATTGCATGCTGGCAGCGAGGCTCATGCTCCGGCGACGGCGGTGCATGTTGTAGAGGTCGGTACATCGTGTCTGTGCGGCGATAAGGTACCCGGCGAACAGGCCCAGTTCCTCGCATGCGGTGAACGTAGCGTCGTCGGCTGCGGGCACGGTTACTGCTAGGACTCCGGTGCGATCGGATCCCTCGATGACGGGTGCCCACACGCGGACACCGTCGTCGCGTTGAGTCGTCACGATGCATTGATCTCGGAAGCACCTGCCAGCGAGGGTCGTCGCCACGTCTTGTGCTGTGGGCGGGTCGGCATGGGCCGAGCCGTCGGGGAGCGGTTCGAGGACGGTCTGGCTGAAATCGATGAGGTACACGACGACGTCGTTTGCTCGCAAACCTCTTGCTGCGCGGCCCAAGATTTTGGTGACTGTTGCTGGGTCGGCACCACGCGACATGCGCAGGGCAGCGCCGAAATCGATGGAGAGCACACTGCGACGCTACTGCAGATGACTCCGGATGGCTCCGGATGACGCCACGAAATCAGTTGTTGGCCCCGTCGATCGATGGAGACGAAGCAGATACGCGTTGTTGAGAACGAACCGAACCTGACTGCCGCAAGGTGTCGGCTTACGCGCAGTGTCAGGTGGTGAACCAGGTGAACCTTGTGCGCATCTCCGGCGTCCGGGGCGTCGAGAATCTGTGTTGAAACGACTAATGGTAAGCGCGCAGGTGTATGTTTGAGCCGGTCTCTCGTCGAGATCGGACCGGTCAAGACAGCTTGAGCACGACGGCGGTTTGGGGGTCGGCGTGGTTGGTTCCTTGGCTCGACACCACCCAACTGTCGCTCGCTTCCGACCGGCTTCGACTTAAGGCTCTTGAACGTGTAGCTGTGTTCGACGTGGCGCTCGCCGGGCGGCAGTGATCTTTCAGCAAATCCAGTTCGATCGCAGGTGTCGGA